>JAFYAB010000100.1 GCA_017540945.1 Oscillospiraceae bacterium
CCCTGCGCCGGGCCGTCCCCCGGCGGAGGAGAAGGAAGCGGGGCTTCCTCCGGACCCTGCTGCGGGTCCTGGCGCTGCTGCTGGTCCTGCTGATCCTGGGCGGCGTCGTCTCGGCGCTCTTTGCCAAAATGCCGGAGACCGACCGGTCCATCGGGGCCCGGCGGGACGGCTGCTGCACGGTGCTGCTCTGCGGCACCGACGAGGAAGGCGCCCGGACCGACACCATGGTCCTGCTCTATCTGGACCGCAACAACAGAAAGGCCCGGATGCTCAGCATCCCCCGGGATACCATGGTGAACCGCAGCAGCGGCGACTACAAGCTCAACGGGGTCTACTGGGCCAACGGCGGCGCCAAGGGCGACCGGGATCTGGGCATGGACACCCTGATGGACTATGTGAAGGATCTGGTGGGCTTCCGGCCCGACGGCTATATGCTCATCGACCTGAACTGCTTCGAGGACCTGGTGGACGCCATGGGCGGCGTCACCTTCGACGTGCCCATGGACATGACCTACAACGATCCCACCCAGGATCTCTATATCGACCTGAAGCAGGGCACCCAGAAGCTCAACGGGCAGCAGGCCATGTGGCTGGTGCGCTTCCGCAGCGGCTACGCCATGGCGGATCTGGAGCGGATCAAGGTCCAGCGGGATTTCCTGGGGGCCGCCATCAGCCAGTGGAAGTCTCTCACCCGACTGCCCCGGGCCCCCTACGCCGCCCTGCTGCTGATGCGGAACACCGAAACCGATCTGAGCTACCGGAATCTCTGCTGGGTGGCCCTGACCCTGGCCCGCTGCGGCAGCGCCGGTCTGGAGAGCGACACCCTCCCCGGCGAGCCCAAGTGGGTAGGCGGCGGCGCCTACTACGTCCAGCACCGGCAGGAGACCGCCGCGCTGGTGAACGAGAAGTACAACCCCTACGAAACGGAGATCCGCGCCGACGCCCTGCACCCCTACGGGTATTGAGGTCAAGGCATCCCCTGCCTGTAGCGGCGCACAGTGTGCGCCACTCCGCGCCCACATCCGCCCTTTCCCCCCGTAGGGGCGGATGCCCACATCCGCCCTTTCCCCCCGTAGGGGCGGATGCCCACATCCGCCCTTGTCTCCGAACCGAAAAGGAGAAACCACATGCCGATATCCGTAACCCTCGAAAACGGCGTCCCTGCCAACGCATCCCGGCGGGACCCCCGGGAGCGCCGCTGCTATGAATTTCTGGACCGCCTCGGCGTGAGTTACCGCCGGGCCGACCACGAGCGCGCCGCCACCATGGAGCTCTGCCGGGAGATCGAGCGGAGCCTGGGCTGCCCCATCTGCAAGAATCTGCTGCTGACGAACCGGCAGCAGACGGATTTCTATCTGCTTTTGATGGAGGGCGACAAGGTCTTCAAGACCAAGTACCTCTCCAAGGCCCTGGGCTGCGCCCGTCTGAGCTTCGCCACCGACGCCCAGATGCTGGAGCTGGTTGACATAACTCCAGGCTCCCTCTCGGTCCTGGGCCTGATGAACGATCCGGACAAGAAGGTCCGTCTGGTGATCGACCGGCCCGTCCTGGAGCAGCCCGAGATCGGCTTCCACCCCTGCCTGAACAGCTCCACCCTGGCCGTCTCCATGGCCGACTTCCGGGAGAAGATCCTGCCGGCGTTGGGCCATGAGCCGACGGTGGTGGAGCTGCCCGTCGAGCCGTAGGGGCGGCCATTGGCTGCCTGCCGATCCTAAACGCCGTAGGGGCAGCCATTGGCCGCCTGCCGATCCTAAACGCCGTAGGGGCGGCCATTGGCCGCCCGCCCGAGGTACAAACCTCCCCATCCTGTTATTCTGAGCGAAGCGAAGAATCCGTCTCTCCTTCCCCACAGGGCAGATACGCCGGTACGGCAGTACGCGAAAGGCCGAATTCTCCCTATAGAAAAAATCAACTGTCCATAGAAGGAATCCCCGGAATATGACGAAACCCAGTTCCTTTCTCTTTGGAATCATGGTTTCGAGAACAGCGGCAAGCCCTGACCCCGGCCTGTTTCCGGATCGGCTCCATGTGATAATTTCATATATGGAGAACTCGATTTCCCGCGTACTGCTGTACTCGAGTAATGAAAGACCGACACCTTGGGCGGGCGGCCAATGGCCGCCCCTACGGTGTGCTCTCGCATCGAAGGCGTCTGCCTCGGGCGGGCGGCCAATGGCCGCCCCTACGGTGTGGTCCCGCGTCGGAGGCATCCGCCTCGGGCGGGCGGCCAATGGCCGCCCCTACAGTGTGCTCTCGCATCGAAGGCGTCTGCCTCGGGCGGGCGGCCAATGGCCGCCCCTACGGTGTGGTCCCGCGTCGGAGGCATCCGCCTCGGGCGGGCGGCCAATGGCCGCCCCTACGGTGTGCTCTCGCATCGAAGGCGTCTGCCCCGGGCGGGCGGCCAATGGCCGCCCCTACGATCCTGATCGGAGGTGATACTATGGTCACAGGCCGCTTCGCACCTTCTCCCTCGGGGAGAATGCACCTGGGAAACCTGTTTTCCTTTTTGCTGGCCTGGTGCTCCGTGCGGAGCGCTGGGGGCGAGATGGTGCTGCGGATGGAGGATCTGGACCCCCAGCGGACCTCCGCGGAGTACGCGGCGCTGATCCGCCGGGATCTGCTCCGCTTCGGCCTGGACTGGGACCGGGAAGTGCCCTGCCAGAGCACCCGCACCGCCGCTTACGACGCGGCCTTCTCCAAATTGGAGGAAATGGGGCTGATCTACCCCTGCTACTGCTCCCGCTCCCAGGTCCACGCGGCCTCGGCCCCCCACCTGGGCCAGAGCGAATTCGTCTACGCCGGCACCTGCCGGGATCTGACGCCGGCGCAGCGGGCCGCCAAAAAACGGCTCCCCGCCTGGCGGCTCCGGGTCCCCAACCAGGAATGGACCGTTCACGACGGGCTCCAGGGGGACTATACCGAGCTGCTCTCCCGGGACTGCGGGGACTTCGTGGTCCGCCGGGCCGACGGGGTCTACGCCTACCAGCTGGCCGTCGTCGTGGACGACGCGGACAACGGGATCACCCAGGTGGTCCGGGGCCGGGATCTGCTGGCCTCCGCCCCCCGGCAGATGTATCTGTTTTCTCTCCTGGGCCGCCCCGCCCCGGAATACCTCCACGTCCCCCTGCTGCTGGCCCCCGACGGCCGCCGCCTCAGCAAACGCGACGGCGACCTGGACCTGGAGGCCCTGCTGGGCCGCTTCACGCCGGAGGAGATTCTTGGAAAGCTGGCCTTTTCCGCCGGTCTTCTGGACCGGGACGAAGCCGTCTCCGCCAAGGAGCTGGCCGCGATTTTCGACTGGCGCCGCGTGCGGAAAGAGGACATTTGCCTGAGCCTTTGACAGATACGCAAACCGGGATTTGACGATATTATCGTAGGGGCCGATGCCCACATCGGCCCTCCGTACCGTCCGGGAGAAGGGCCGATGTGGGCATCGGCCCCTACGGGCAGAAGAACCCGACAAATCCGAATCTTGCGGGCAGATTGCCCGCGCTACATATCAGAATCAGGAGAAATCACCATGGACAACATCAAGCTCGCCAATCTGCTCTTCCCCGACGTGACCCTGACGCCGGAGGATCTGGAACGCAAATATCCGCCCCGGGAGCTCCCCGAGGGCGCCCGGGTCACCCGCTTCGCCCCCTCCCCCACGGGCTATCTCCACATCGGCGGCCTCTTCGGAGCCCTGACCGACGTGCTGGTGGCCAGAGCCTCCAAGGGCGTCTCCTACCTGCGCATCGAGGACACCGACAAAAAGCGGGAGGTGGAGGACGGCGTCTCCGCCATCATCCAGGGCTTCGAGGCCTTCGGCGTGGAATTCACCGAGGGCGTCACGGGCTTCGGCGCCGAGAAGGGCGCCTACGGCCCCTACACCCAGTCTCAGCGGGTCTTCATCTACCACGCCGTGGCCAAGCGCATGGTGGAGAACGGCCTGGCCTATCCCTGCTTCTGCACCGCCGAGGAGCTCAGCGCCCTCCGGGAGCAGCAGGAGGCCGAGGGGGCGCTGATTCGCGGCTACTTCGGCAAATACGCCAGGTGCCGGGATCTGTCTCTGGAAGAGATCGAGGAAAACCTTGCCGCCGGGAAGCCCTGGGTCCTGCGCTTCCGCTCCCAGGGCAGCGAGGACCGGCGCATCAG
Source organism: Oscillospiraceae bacterium (assembly GCA_017540945.1). The sequence goes on from JAFYAB010000100.1 coordinate 4,138, forward strand.
CTTTGAGGATCTGATCCGCGGCAGGATCGAAATGCCGGAAAACATCATCGACGAGGTGCTGCTGAAATCCGACGGCATCCCCACCTACCACTTCGCCCACGTCTGCGACGACCACTTCATGCGCACCACCCATGTGATCCGGGGCGAGGAGTGGCTGAGCTCCGTGCCCAAGCACATCGCCATGTTCAAGGCCTGCGGCTACCGGGTGCCCAAATACGTTCACACCGCCCAGGTGATGAAGCTGGACGACGAGACCCAGGACAAGCGGAAGCTCTCCAAGCGCAAGGACCCGGAGGCTGCCGTCTCCTACTTCGTGGAAAAGGGCTTCCCCCGGGAGGCGGTCATCGAATACCTGCTGACCCTGCTGAACTCCAACTTTGAGGACTGGCGCCGGGCCAACCCGGAGGCGGACGCCATGGACTTCCCCTTCAACCTGAAAAAGATGGGGGCCTCCGGCTGCCTGTTTGACCTGACCAAGCTCACCGACGTGAGCAAGAACGTCATCTCCCACATGAAGGCCGCGGACATCTATGCCCGTGTCGCCGCTTGGGCGAGGGACTATGCCCCGGACTTCTATGCGATTTTCACCGCGGACCCGGCCTTCTCCACCGCCATCCTGAACATCGACCGGGAGGTCCCCAAGCCCCGGAAGGACATCGCCAAGTGGGACGAGGTCCCGGCCTATCTGGATTACTTCTTCGCCGAGCCTGAGGCCGACCCGGCCCTTCTTCCCGAGCGGGTCAGCCGTGAGGACGCCAGGGCCATCCTGGCCTGCTGCTGCGCCCAATACGAGCCCGGCGACGACAAGGACGCCTGGTTCGCCCGCATGAAGACCTGGTGCCCCAGCCTGGGCTTCTGCCCCGAGGTCAAGGAGTACAAGAAGAACCCCGAAGCCTTCAAGGGCCACGTGGGCGATCTCAGCTCCGTAATCCGCCTGGCCGTCACCGGGAGAACCAACACCCCGGACCTCTGCACCATTATGCAGCTATTAGGCAAGGAGAAGGTCGCCGCCCGGCTGAACCGGTTTGCGGAGAAGCTGTAAACTGCCGACCTGCCTGTAGCCTTTGCTATCGAGCGGGGAAAACCGGCGGGCAGATTGCCCGCGCTACATTCCCTGATCCTTGATCCCTAATCCCTGACCAAACGAGGTGCCGCCATGAAACTGATGATCCTCGACGGGAACTCCGTCATCAACCGGGCCTTTTACGGGGTGCGGCTGCTCAGCACCAAGGACGGGCAGTACACCAACGCCATCTATGGCTTTCTGAACATCCTGGACAAGATGCGCCAGGAGGAAAAACCCGACGCCCTCTGCGTGGCCTTCGACCTCCACGGGCCCACCTTCCGCCACAAGAAATACGACCAGTACAAGGCCACCCGCCACGGCATGCCCGAGGAGCTGGCCCAGCAGATGCCCGTGATGAAGGACGTGCTCCGGGCCATGAACATCCCCATCTACGCCTGCCAGGGCTGGGAGGCCGACGACGTGATCGGCACCGTGGCCAAGCGCTGCGCCGCCGGGGGCTGGGACTGCGTGGTGGTCACCGGCGACCGGGACAGCCTGCAATTGATAGACGAGCATGTGACCGTCAAGCTCATCGTCACCAAGGGCGGCCAGACCAACTCCACCAACTACACCCCTGCGGTATTTCAGGCGGAGTACGGCTTCGAGCCCGTCCGTCTGATCGACCTGAAAGCCCTCATGGGGGACAGCTCCGACAACATCCCCGGCGTGGCGGGGGTGGGCCCCAAGACCGCCATGGAGCTGCTGCACAAATACGGCAGCCTGGACGGGGTCTACGAAAATCTGACGCCCCAGAACATGAAGGGCAAGCTCTATGAAAAGCTGGCCAACGACAAGGACAAGGCCTATCTGAGCTACGACCTGGCCACCATCCGCCTGGACGCCCCCATCGAGTTCGCCCCGGAGGACGCCCTGGTCAGGGACCCGGACCGGGCCGCCCTGTACGATCTGTTTCTCCGTTTGGAGTTCATCAAGCTGATCGACAAGTACCGCCTGCGCGGCGCCGGCTCCGTAGGGGCGGCCATTGGCCGCCCGCAAGCCGCAGAAGCCTCCCGATCCGGTCATTCTGAGGGCAGCGAAGAATCCGTTCCCCCGTCCCCTCTCGACCCGGCAGCGTCTGCCTCGGGCTGGCGGCCATTGGCCGCCCCTACAGCGGTTCCGGCCGCAAAGGCCGAATTCGACGCCCTGCTGGAGGCCTGGGAAGCCGCCGAATACCTGGCCCTGGCCGCCGATGACGATCTGGAGACCCTTGCCCTGACCGACGGGGCCCACCCTGCCCTGCTGGCCCGCTCCGAGCTGGGCCTGGCCTGGGACTTCGTCCTGCCCGCCCTCTTCTCCGGCCGGTTCAGGCTGGCGGTCCACGGCTCCAAGGAGCTGCTCCGCCGCCTGCTGGAACGCTGCCTGCCCACGGAGGGCGTGGTCTTCGACACCGAGGTGGCCGCCTATCTGCTGGACGCCGCCCGGGGCAAGTACGAGCTGCCCACCCTGGCCCTGCAATACTGCCAGACGGAGCTGCCAAGCGAGAAAGACCTGATCGCACAGGAGGCGTCTGCCCCATCGGGCGACCCCTCATCCGTCATCGGGCTTGCGGGAGACGCCCGATGCCACCTTCCCCCCAGGGGGAAGGCTTTGAGCGCCCAGGCAGCCGCGATTCTGTCCCTGATCCCGCCCCTGACCCAAGGGCTGAAGGAACAAAATCTCGAAAAGCTCTATTATGAAATGGACCTCCCCCTCTGCCCCGTGCTGGCGGAGATGGAGGTGGAGGGGGTCCTGGTGGACGCCGAGGCCCTCCACAGCTTCGACGAGATGCTGCGGACCCGGATCGAGGCGATCCGCGCTGACGTCTATCGCTACGCCGGCGGGGATTTCAACATCAACTCCCCCAAGCAGCTGGGCGAGGTGCTCTTTGACCGGCTGGGCCTGCCCGCCGGGAAGAAGCGCTCCACCAACGCGGAGGTCCTGGAAAAGCTCCGGGACAAGCACCCCATCGTCGGCCGCATCCTGGAATACCGCACCCTGACCAAGCTCCAGGCCACCTACGCCGAGGGTCTGCTGAAGGTCATCGGCCCCGACGGCCGGGTTCGCACCACCTTCCAGAACACCGTGACCTCCACGGGCCGCCTCTCCTCCACGGATCCCAATCTGCAGAACATCCCGGTCCGCACGGACCTGGGGGCGGAGATCCGCAAGATGTTCGTGCCGGAGCACGGCATGGTCTTCGTGGACGCGGATTACAGCCAGATCGAGCTGCGGGTCCTGGCCCACATGGCCGGGGACGAAGCCATGCAGGCCGCCTTCAATTCCGGGGAGGACATCCACCGGGTCACGGCCTCCCAGGTCTTTGGGGTGCCCCTGGAGGCGGTCAGCCCCCGGATGCGCCGCAGCGCCAAGGCCGTGAACTTCGGCATCGTCTACGGCATCTCCGGCTTCTCCCTGGCGGAGGACCTGGGCGTCAGCCAGGCTGAGGCCAAGAGCTATATCGACAATTATCTGAACAAATACCACGGCGTCCGGGACTTCATGGCCGCCGTGGTGGAGCAGGGCGCCAGGGAGGGCTACGTCTCCACCCTCTACGGCCGCCGCCGTTATATTCCCGAGCTGAAGGACGGGAAGTATTTGGTGCGGGAGCAGGGCCGCCGCATGGCGATGAATGCCCCCATCCAGGGCACCGCCGCGGACATCATCAAGCTGGCCATGCTCCGGGTGGACAAGGCCCTCAAGGCCGCGAAGCTGGAGGCCCGGCTGGTGCTCCAGGTCCACGACGAGCTGATCGTGGAGTGCCCCGAGGCCGAGGCCGAGACCGTCGCCGCCCTGGTGACCCGGGAGATGGAGTCCGCCGCCAAGCTTGCCGTCCCCCTCACCGCCGAGGCCAAGATCGGCCATTCCTGGTACGAGGCCAAGTGACAGGTTACAAGTGACAGGTGACAGGTGACAAGTTACAGGTGACAAGTTACAGGTGACAGGTGACAGGTGACAAGTTACAGGTGATACCTAACAATGAACGCCGTAGGGGCGCTCATCGAGCGCCCGCCCGAGGCTCCCGCCGCCCGACATCGACCCGCGCCGTAGGGGCGCTCATTGAGCGCCCGCCCGAGACACCCGCCGCCCGACATCGACCCGCGCCGTAGGGGCGCTCATCGAGCGCCCGCCCGAGGCAGCCTTTCAATCCTGTCATTCTGAGCGCAGCGAAGAATCCGCGTCCCCCGTCTTTGGCCCTTCGAGCCGCGTCCGCCTCCGGGAAGCACGCCGGCGTCCCCCGCTGTCATTCTGAGCGCAGCGAAGAATCCGTACTCCCGTCCTTATGGAATAACGATGAAAAAACGCTTCTTTGTCTATATCCTTGCGAACAAAACCAACGTCGCCACCTACATCGGTGTCACCTCCAATCTGCCCGCCCGGGTCTATGAGCACAAGCATCATATGGACCCGGACAGCTTCACCGCAAAATACCATATCACAAAGCTGGTCTATTATGAAGACGCCGGCGCCGACCCGCTGACAGCCTTTGAACGGGAGAAACAGTTGAAGGGCTGGACACGGGCCAAGAAAAACGCTTTGGTCAATTCCATGAATCCGTCGTGGGATGATCTGTATGAAACACTGTTCTGAATTGAAAAAAGAGAACGGATTCTTCGCTGCGCTCAGAATGACAGGCTTGGAGGCGGTCGCGCTCGGACGATGCGCCGGTCCCGGTGGGCGGGGAACGGGGAACGGATTCTTCGCTCCGCTCAGAATGACAGAATTGGGAGGTGGTTCCGCTTGAACGGAACGCAATACCGGATCGAAGCCATGGGCGAACGGCACGTCCCCCAAATTGCCGCTCTGGAGGCGGCAAGCTTCTCCGCGCCCTGGGACGAGGGCTCGATCCGAGCGGAGCTGGACAACCCCCTGGCCCTCTGGCTGGTGGCCGAGGACCAGAGCGGGACCCTTTTGGGCTACGTCGGCTCCCAGACCTGCTTCGAGGACGCGGACATCCTGAACGTCTGCGTGGCCCCCGCCGCCCGGCGTCAGGGTATCGCGGAGGCCCTGATGATTGAATTGGAAGCGCGGCTGGCCCCGAAGGGCGCGGAGCGCATCACCCTGGAGGTCCGGGCCTCCAACCTCCCGGCCATTGCGCTATACGCCAAAATCGGATATACGCAGGTCGGGCTCCGAAAGAATTATTACGAAAAACCCCGCGAGGATGCGCTGATTTTGCAAAAATCCCTGCTCCCTTTTGCGGGCTGACAGCCCGCGCTCCATTCTCTGAAGCCTGATCTCTGCCCCCTCTTCCCACCCTGATCCTTAATCCCTGATCCCTAATCCCTAATCCTTAATCCTTAATCCCTAATCCTTAATCCCTCAGGTGATAATATGAACATCCTGTCCATCGAATCCTCCTGCGACGAGACCGCCGTGGCGGTGGTCTGCAACGGCCGCAGGCTGCTTTCCGACTGCATCTCCTCCCAGGTGGCCATCCACCGGATCTACGGCGGCGTGGTGCCGGAGATCGCCTCCCGCAAGCACATCGAGGCCATCTATCCCCTGGCGGACCAGGCGCTGGCGGAGGCCGGGATCAGCCGGGCCGAGATCGACGCCGTGGCCGTCACCTACGCTCCCGGCCTGATCGGGGCCGTGCTGGTGGGGGTCAACTTCGCCAAGGCCGCGGCCTTCGCCCTGGGCAAGCCCCTGATCCCGGTCCACCACATCCGGGGCCACATCGCCGCCAACTACCTGACCCACCCGGAGCTGGAGCCCCCCTTCCTCTGCCTGGTGGTCTCCGGCGGTCACACCATGCTGGTGGACGTGGAGGACTACACCAAGATGACCATTCTCGGCGGCACCCGGGACGACGCCGCGGGGGAGTGCTTCGACAAGATCGCCCGGGTCCTGGGCATGCCCTATCCCGGCGGCGCGGCCCTGGACCGCCGCAGCCAGGGGGGCGACGAGACCAAATACCCCCTCCCCCGGGCCAAGGTGGACGGCAACCCCCTGGATCTCAGCTTTTCCGGCCTCAAGACCGCGGCCATCAATCTGATCCACAACGCGCGGCAGAAGAACGAGGCCATCGACGTGCCCGCCCTCTGCGCCTCGGTCTCCGCGGCGGTGAGCACCGCGCTGGTGAGCCGCACGGAGCTGGCCCTGGTCCAGACCGGGCGGAAAACCCTGGCCGTGGCCGGGGGCGTGGCCGCCAATTCCCGCATCCGGGCGGACGTAACGGCCCTGGCCCAACGCCTGGGCGTCCGGCTCTGCCTGCCGGAGCTCCGCTTCTGCGGCGACAACGCCGCCATGATCGGCGCCCAGGGCTACTACGAATACCTGGCGGGCCACACCGCCGATATGACCCTGAACGCCTACGCGACGAAGTCGCTGGTGGGGGAAACGCTGTGAGAAGTAAGAAGTAAAAAGCAGGGGCGCTCATTGAGCGCCCGCCCTCACCCGGCCGGTATGCAGAACGATTGCGGACCAGCCATCCCCGAAAACGATCCAAACCCGGAGGAAATCGGATTTTTCCGATATGCCTCCGGGTTTTCGACAGCCTTCGATGGATTATGGAAACGATATATGTTCTTTTCGGTTTGCAGAGGGCGATCTGCGATACAGCTCGATACGATTCATTCCTCGCCGGGCGGCGGGCGGACAGGCAATGCCTGTCCCTACGGGCGGGTTTCCAGGCTCCGCAGACGAACCACCACCGCCGTTCGGTCGTCCTCGGCGTCCGCCTGATCCTGGGCGATCAGGCAGGCCGCCAGATCCCGGACGCTGCCCTGGGTAAACTCCGTCAGACGCCGGGCGCTCTCCTCTCCGAAGGCCCCGTCTGTGACCATCACCAGCGTTTCTCCCCCGCTCAGGGACAGCTCGTACTGTCCGGGCACGCGGCCTGCCGCCGCGTCCAGGCCCGGCGGCGGCGTAGCTGTCCCGATTGTTTCCAACTCCGTTCCCCGGCACAGATAGGAGGGGGCCGCCCCCCACTTGTACAGGATGCCCTGTCCGGTGACGAGATCCAGGCGCAGCAGGTCCAGGGTGGCAAAGGCGGCGTCCTTCCGCAGGATGAAAAAGCCGTTCACCAGCTCCAGGGCCGTGTCCGCCTCCATGCCCGTCTCCAGAAAGGCCGTCAGCAGCCGGGCCGCCCGGTCGCTCTCCCCCCGGGCCGGGGCCCCGGTGCCCATGCCGTCGCAGAGCAGGACGTAGAATCTGCCGAAGCGGTCCGTGCAGCTGGCGCCCCGGTCCCCGGAGACCTCGTTCCCCGTCCGGCAGGCGGAGCCCACCGCCAGCTCCGGGGAGAAGCGGCGCTCCATCCGGGGCAGGGGCCGGGTCAGCGCCGCCAGCAGCCGTTCCAGCGCCAGATACTGCCCCGCCGCCACCCGCCGGGCCTCGGCCTGGCGTTTGGCCTCCCGGCGGTTGGAGAGGGCCTCCTCCATGGCCTGGTTCACGGCAGTGAGAAAGCCCGCCGTGTGGCAGCAGCGGCCGGCAAAGCGCTCCGGCAGGTCCTCCCGCAGGGCTGCCCCCCGCGAGAGGATGGCCTCCCCGGCGGCGCAGAGATCCCGGTAGGTGTCCTCCGCGTTCTGCGCCCAGCACTGCTCATGGCGCACGCAGCAGCGGCAGACCTGCTCCGCGGCGAAGTCGTAGACCCCGGCCAGGCGGATGGGCGGCACGAGGGGGTCCTCCCGGGCCAGGACCCGGTACATGGTCAGCAGGGCCTTTTCCACCGCTTTTTGGGGCGGCGGCTCTCCCTGGGCGGCCCGTTCCGGCGCCGCGGCGGGAAGCAGGACGCGCCGAAGCTCCGGCAGTCGGGGCGTCAGCGCCGCCATGCCGATCCCCAGGACCAGCCGGAGCAGGGGCAGAAAGCCCAGCCCCGTGTCCAGCAGAAAGAGGCTCCCCACCGCGGCGCAGAGCCCCGCCGCCAGCACAGACCGGGACACGGGGGTCCGCCGGAAGATCAGGGCCCCGGCAAAGGAGCTCAGGCTCAGGGCCACCGGCTCCATGGCCGCCTCCCAGCCCCAGATCAAACTATAGCCGCCGCAAGCCCCCAGCAGCGCCGCCGCCACGCAGGGCCATACGGTGCAGCGCGGGCAATCCGCCCGCCGTTCCCCTTCCAAAGCGCCTTCCACGCAGAGCGGCAGGCAGGCCGCCGCCGGCGCGGCGCCCCCCGGCAGGCGCAGCCCCGCCAGCAGGAAGGCCCCGCCCAGCCAGGCCAGGGCCGCCAGCCCTGCCCGGCCCGTCCGGGAGGCCGTCAGCCCCGCAGCCGCTCCCCGCAGCGCCTCCGCGATCCGCCCCGCGAAGGTCTTTTCTTTCAGATGGATCCCGTTCATTTGCGTCATCTCCGAATCTCTTTGTCCCAATCATAGCAAAGCCTCATGGAAAATGCTGTCGGGAAACTGCGAAACCGGAAATAATAGTTGCACCCCCGGGCTGTATCGGGTATAATGGGAAAAACGCATTCAAACCGGGATTTGCGGGGCTCTCCGCAAAGCCTTCCCCCTCGGGGGAAGTCTTTTCCACAAATCCGAATGATTCGCTCTGAGGTGCTTCCATGGACTTCAAATTACACGCTCCCTACTCCCCCACCGGCGACCAGCCGGAGGCCATCGCCGCCCTGACGGAGGGGCTCAAAATGGGCCTGGACGAACAGGTGCTCCTGGGCGTCACGGGCTCGGGCAAGACCTTCACCATGGCCAACGTCATCGCCAACCTCAACCGCCCCACCCTGGTGCTGGCCCACAACAAGACCCTGGCGGCCCAGCTCTGCTCCGAGTTCCGGGAGTTCTTCCCGGAGAACGCGGTGGAGTATTTCATCTCCTACTACGACTACTACCAGCCCGAGGCCTACATCGCCCACACGGACACCTACATCGAAAAGGACTCCTCCATCAACGACGAGATCGAGCGGCTGCGGCACAGCGCCACCTCCTCCCTCTTCGAGCGGCGGGACGTGATCGTGGTGGCCTCGGTGTCCTGCATCTACGGTCTGGGGGACCCCATCGACTATAAGAATATGGTCATCTCCCTGCGCACGGGGATGGAATACCCCCAGGAGCAGCTGATGAAGAAGCTGATCGAGATCCGCTACGAACGCAACGACGTGGACTTCTCCCGGAACAACTTCCGGGTCCGGGGGGATACGGTGGAGATCTACCCCGCCTACTGGGCGGGCCGGGCCATCCGGGTGGAGTTCTTCGGCGACGAGGTGGACCGGATCAGCGAGATCAACGCCGTCACCGGCTTCCCGGAGCGCTTCATCTCCCATGTGGCGATCTACCCCGCCTCCCACTACGTCACCACCAAGGAGAAGATGGACCGGGCCCTGGTGGAGATCCGCCGGGAGATGGAGGAGCGGGAGGCGTATTTCCAGGCCAACAACCGGCTCCTGGAGGCCCAGCGTATCCGCCAGCGCACCGAATACGACATGGAGATGATGCAGGAGATCGGCTTCTGCACCGGCATTGAAAACTACTCCCGGGTCATCTCGGGCCGGGCCCCCGGCACGCCCCCCATGACCCTGCTGGACTACTTCCCCAAGGACTTCCTGCTCTTCGTGGACGAGAGCCACGTCACCCTGCCCCAGGTCCGGGCCATGTACAACGGCGACCGCTCCCGGAAGGAGAGCCTGGTCCAGTACGGCTTCCGCCTGCCCTCGGCCTTCGACAACCGGCCCCTGACCTTCCCGGAGTTCCAGAGCAAGCTCAACCAGGTGGTCTACGTCTCCGCCACCCCGGCCCCCTTCGAGACCGAGCGGGCGGGACAGATCGTGGAGCAGGTGATCCGGCCCACGGGCCTGCTGGACCCCGAGGTGGAGGTCCGGCCCATCGAGGGCCAGGTGGACGATCTCATGGAGGAGATCGCCAGGGTCACGGCCCGGGAGGAGCGGGTCCTGGTGACCACCCTCACCAAGCGCATGGCGGAGGACCTGACCAGCTTCCTGCAAAAGAACGGGGTCCGGGTCCGCTACATGCACTCCGACATCGGCGCCCTGGAGCGCATGGAGATCATCCGGGACCTGCGGCTGGCCAAGTTCGACGTGCTGGTGGGCATCAACCTCCTGCGCGAAGGCCTGGACCTGCCGGAGGTCAGCCTGGTCGCCATCCTGGACGCGGACAAGGAGGGCTTCCTCCGCTCCCCCACCTCCCTGGTGCAGACCATCGGCCGGGCCGCCCGGAACGCCGGGGGCCGGGTGGTCATGTACGCCGACGACGTCACCCCCGCCATGGACTACGCCATCCGGGAGACCCGGCGCCGCCGCGGCATCCAGCAGGCCTACAACGAGGCCCACGGCGTCGTCCCCAAGACCATCCGCAAGGACGTGCGGGAGCTCATCGAGATCACCCGCCAGGATTCCGAGGCCCTGGGCAAGGGCGGCGTGAAGCTGACGAAGGAGGAGCGGGAGCACGAGATCGCCCGCCTGGAGAAGCAGATGCGCAAGGCCGCCCAGATGATGGAATTCGAGTTCGCCGCCGTGCTGCGGGACCAGATCATTCAGCTTCGCGGCGGGAAATGAAATGCGCTACTGTCGGTTTCCACTGTAGCGCGGGCTATCAGCCCGCAATTTCAGGTTTCATTTCCGAAAGATAAAACAGGAGATACGGAGCAGATTATTATGATGAATACCTATCTGATGAGTTTGAGTTCCATAAAATGGGAAGATAGCGTATTGCCCATAACCGCCTTGATCTCTATAATCCTGTTCGCTGGTATTTTCAAAGTAGCGAAAGCCCTTAGGTCGCCATTTCAATACCCTTACTTTGAAATGAGCTTTGATGTATCAGGAAAGCGTAATCCTGATATAGAGGATTATATTGATAACTATCTTATCGAAAACGGTTTTGATGCGATAGAGGAACACCATAATAAAACAATTGCATGGAAAAAAGAATGCGAGGAACAGATTCAAAACAGTATACTTAAAAAACACCGTGCCGATCAATTCGCTGCTTGTATTGATGATGATAACGCTTATCGTTTTTCTTTGTGTCGAGATCAAACACGATACAGACAAACCAACTATGTGAAAGAGCCATATAAAGTGTCCGTTACGTTTTATGATGACAGTTTTGATTATGAGTGGTTGCTTTCCAGATACCAACAATTACAAGCAATAAACTTTGAAGCTACGCTCTCCGATTATCATAAGAAAGCGCAAAGAAAACTAATGTCAAAGCAACTGCGCGATCGAATTGCGGAGAGGGATCATTATACGTGTAGAATATGTGGAAAACACATGCCCGACGGCGTTGGATTGCAAATCGATCACATTGTTCCGGTTTCTAAGGGCGGAAAATCGGTACCGTCAAACCTACAGGTGCTGTGTTCCAAATGCAATGGAGCAAAGAAAGCCCGTATTATCAGGTCTTCAATGTCCACTCAATAAATTCTTAAGCAATATTCTAAAATAGTCAAAGGAGCAAATATGAATCTTCGACAAATGATAGAATCCTATCAGCCCTTTAACCAAGAAGAGATAAAAGATAAAGAAGTTATTATATATGCTATGGATAGCTTTTGTGAGGTTCTAACCAGAGATAACCCCATCTGCCACTTCACGGCCTCCAACTGGATCACCAACGCCGCCCGCGACAAGATCCTCCTGGTCCATCACAACATCTACAATCATTGGGCCTGGACCGGGGGCCACGCGGACGGAGACCCGGATCTTCGCGCCGTCGCCCTGCGAGAAGCCCGGGAGGAGACGGGTTTGACGGAGCTGCGCCCCCTCTGCAACGGGATCTTCTCCCTCCAGGTCCTCGACGTGGACCACCATATCAAGCGCGGGCAGTACGTAGCCTCCCACCTCCACCTGGACTGCTGCTATCTCTGGGAGGCCGACGAGGCCGCCCCCCTCCGGGCCAGGGACGGCGAAAACACCGGCGTAAAATGGGTCCCCATCGACGAGGTTCTGGCCGTCTGCAGCGAGCCGGTCATGGACATCGTTTACGCAAAGCTCAACGAAAAGCTGAAAGCGCTGTAGGGCGGCCATTGGCCGCCCTCAGATTGTCAAAAAAAAAACTTTGATGCGCTTCCCATACAGGCTGATCAGGACAAAAGGGAACGGGGAACAGGCAAAAGGAAACAGGAGAACGCCGTAGGGGCAAACATCGATCATCTCACAATATACAGATACGGTGCGTAATACGCACGCCGGGATTACATTTCG
>JAFYAB010000101.1 GCA_017540945.1 Oscillospiraceae bacterium
GACTGGCGCTTCCCCGGCGCCTGCTTCGCCTCGGAGCTGCCGAAGGATCTGTCCGTGTTCAACGAAGCGCATCAGCTGACCCTGGAGCCCATCATGGAGGACATGCTGCGCAACCACGGCTACAGCCAGATCAAGCTGGGCGGCCATGACGCCGCCGTGGTGGGCTGCGAGGAGGGAAGCTTCCTCTTCGTTCCGCCCTTCGCCCCGGGCAGAGACTGGGAGATCGAGCAGCTCTGCGCCGTCCCGGCCAGCGACTCCGTGCTGCTCGACTTCGATGGCGACGGCAAGCTGGAGCTGGGCACCATCAGCCCCTTCCACGGCGCCAGCCTGACGATCTACCACCTGGACGAGTTCGGCAACTACGTCCCCTGTTGGAAGTACGACGCGCCGGAGAAGGACACCGACATGCTCCACGCCACCTGGGCCGGCCAGCTGCTGGGCAAGCCCGCCTGGTGCGTCGGCTGGCGCAAGGGCACCCGCTGCACCATCGCGATCACCTATGAAGACGGCGCCTACCGCACCGAGTATATCGACCAGGCCACCGGCTGCGCCAATCTGATGCATTTTGTCAACAAGGAAGGCAAGGACGTCCTGGTCGGCACCAACCGCGAGATCGACGAGGTCGCCATGTATACCATCACCGAATAGAAAAGGAGAAGAAATCATGCTGGAAGAACTGAAGCTGAAAGTCTATGAGGCCAATATGGAGCTGCCCCGCCGGAATCTGGTGACCTACACCTGGGGCAACGTCTCCGGCATCGACCGCGCCAGCGGCCTGTTTGTCATCAAGCCCTCCGGTGTGGAGTACGACGAGCTCAAGCCCGAGGATCTGGTGGTCATGGACCTGGAGGGCAACAAGGTCGAGGGCAAAATGAACCCCTCCTCCGACACCCTGACCCATATGGTGCTCTACCGGGAGTTCCCGGAAATCGGCGGCATTGTCCACACCCACAGCCCCTACGCCGTGGGCTGGGCCCAGGCCGGCCAGGACATCCCCTGCTACGGCACCACCCACGCGGACTACTTCTACGGTCCCATCCCCTGCGCCCGTCATCTGACCCAGGAGGAGCTGGACGCGGGCTATGAGCTGAACACCGGCCACACCATCGTGGAGTGCTTCCGTCAGCGGGGCATCGACCCTATGGCGGTGCCCGCGGTGATCTGCCACAGCCACGGCCCCTTCGCCTGGGGCAAGGACGCCGCCAAGGCGGTCTATCACGCGGTGGTCCTGGAAGAGGTGGCAAAGATGGCCATCTTCACCCGTCAGGTGGATCCCACCGCTCTCCCTGCGCCTCAGCGCATCCTGGATAAGCACTACATGCGCAAGCACGGACCCAACGCCTACTACGGTCAGGGGAAGGGCTAAGATGGGAAGCGCCAACAAAGAGCAGTTTAAGGGCATATTCGTCTACACCGAGGAGGTGCTGAACGATTTTGAGGCCATGTATCGGATGAAAACCGCCGTCTCCCCCGCCACAAGGCTCGTGCTGGGCTTGATTGGCGCAGCGGGCATGCTCGTCTTTCTCGTGCTGATGCTCCTGAAGGGCTTCTCCGTGGGCTTTCTGGTGCCCATGGTGCTCTTCGCGCTGATCCTGCTGCTGGCCTTTGCCGTCGGACGGAAAAAGGCGGACAGCTCCGTAGAACGCTACCGCAAGCACTATCTGAATAAAAAAGTCCACGTTCAGGTGGACGACAACGGCGTGGAGCTGAAGATCAACGGCCAGAAATCCTTTGCCCGCAGCAGATTCAAGGACGTCTACAGTCTGCTTGAGACCGATAAGACCTTCTTTATGGAGGTCAAGGGCAGAGCCTTCTATATCCTCCCAAAGGACGGGATGGATTGCAGCGCCGAAGCGCTGAAGAACTTCGTGCAGAAGAAGTGCGGGAAGCGTTTTGTAAAATACGACGTCCAACATTGACGTTTCCGCCGTCCGCGAACGATGAAAAGGAAGGATACTATGGATATGAAACAGAAGCGCTATACGCTGGGTCTCTACGAAAAGGCCATGCCGGAGCTGTCCTGGCCGGAGAAGCTGCGCATTGCCAAAGAGGCGGGATACGACTTCGTGGAGATCAGCATTGACGCCACCGAGGGAAAGATCGCCCGGGTCTACAGCTCCAGGGCTGAGCGGAAGCAGCTGGTGGATTGGATGTATGAGCTGGATATGCCGATCCGCACCCTCAACGCCTCCGCGCTGACCAAGTTTGCCCTGGGCGACCCGGACCCCGCCGTGCGCGGCCGCGGTATCGACATCGCCTCCCACGCCATCGGTCTGCCGAGGACCTGGGCGTCCGGGTCCTGATGATCCCGGGCTACGACGTCTACTTCAAGCCCCATTCCGAAGAAACCGAGCTTCTGTTTGAGGAGGCGATCCGGGAGCTGAGCCAACAGGCCGCCGTCGCGGGCGTTCAGCTGGCCTTTGAGACCATGGAAAACGACTTTATGAACACCGTCGGCAAGGGTCTGCACTGGGTCAACAAAATCGGCTCGAATTACCTCAAGCTCTATCCCGATATCGGCAATACCACCAACGGCTGCCTGCCCCTGGGGATCGATCCCGCGGAGGACCTGCGCAGCGGCGGCTCCGCGGTCGCTGCCCTGCATCTGAAGGAGACGAAGCCCGGCGTTTACCGGGAGCTTCCCTACGGGACCGGCCATGTGAACTTTGAACGGGCCGTGGCCGCGGCCTGGGCCATCGGCGTCCGCCGCTATGTCACGGAGTTCTGGTATAAGCCCGACGGCGAGACGCCGGAATACGTCTGCAAGCGTTTCCGCGCCCTCCTCGACCAACAATAACTGTAATTAAAGGAAGGATACTATGGAAAAACTGTACGGCAAAGACCTGGCCATCACGGCCTACAAGGCACGGCTGCTGGCGGTGGAGGCGGTGCACCGCGCCAGCTCCGGACACCCCGGCGGCTCTCTCTCCTGCCTGGACGCTCTGACCACGCTCTACTTCAACGAGATGAACGTGGATCCGGCCAATCCCAAGTGGGAGGACCGGGACCGCTTCGTTCTCTCCAAGGGGCACTGCGCTCCCGCCCTCTATGCGGTGCTGGCGCTGCGGGGCTTTTTCCCCGTGGAGGATCTGCAGCTGCTCCGCTCCATCAAGGCCCATCTCTCCGGCCACCCCGACATGAAGTACGTTCCCGGCGTGGACATGTCCACC
>JAFYAB010000005.1 GCA_017540945.1 Oscillospiraceae bacterium
CATCTTCCCCAACATCGAGGCCGGCAACATCGGCTATAAGATCGCCCAGCGTCTGGGCGGCTTCGCCGCCTACGGCCCCATCCTGCAGGGCCTAAACGCCCCCATCAACGACCTCTCCCGCGGCTGCAACGCCGACGAGGTCTACAAGATGGCCCTGATCACCGCCGCGCTGGCTTAAGCAAAAGCCGTCGGCAAACCGAAAGACCGGCCCGTTTGGGCCGGTCTCGGTTTCGGAACGAACAAAACAGAAGGGAGCAAAACCCATGGAACAACGCCGACAGGGTCGATACGAGGCGCAAAAGCGGCGGAAGCAAAGGACGCGCAGACGGATCCTGCTCAGTCCGCTGATCCTGGCGCTGCTGGCGGCGCTGCTGATCTGGGGCCTGCCCGCCCTCCGGGGCGGAGCGCCTGAGGGCGGCGGGAGCACCGGCACCTCCACGCAAGTCCGGCCCGCCCAAAGCGGCGAGCTCCCGCCGGCGTCCTCCGACGCTCCGGCGATCAGCGGCGCGGAGCCGCCCGCCTCCACCGGGGCGGCGACCACCGCAGCCCCGGAGCCCCCGGCGGACGAGAGCTGGAAGCTGCTGCTGGTGAACAGGGACCACCCCCTGCCGGAGGGCTATACCGTGGATCTGAAGGAGCTGCGGAACGGCCACCGTGTGGACGAGCGGATCTATCCCGAGCTGCAGCAGATGTTCGACGACGCCCGGGCCGCGGGGGTCTACCCCCTGATCAACGAATCCTACCGGACCACCCAGCGGCAGCAGGAGATCCTGGAGAGCTACATCGCCAACTATAAGGCCCAGGGCATGAGCCAGGAGGAGGCGGAGGAAAAGGCCGGTTCCCTGGTGGCGAAGCCCGGCACCAGCGAGCATGAGCTGGGCCTGGCCCTGGACATCATCAACGAGAAGGGCGGCGACGATACCCCCGTCTGGAACTGGCTGCGGGACAACTGCTGGCGCTACGGCTTCATCCTCCGCTACCCGGCGGACAAGGAGGCCGTCACCGGCATCCGCTATGAGCCCTGGCATTTCCGCTACGTGGGCAGGGAGGCCGCCCGGGAGATCATGGAGCAGGGCCTCTGCCTGGAGGAATACCTGGCCGCGCAGCCGTAGGCGCCCCTTTCTCACGCCCGCAGCGGCGCACAGAAGTAGGGGCCGATGCCCACATCGGCCCGCCCTGCCCCGCACGGATCAGGGATTAGGGATTAAGGATTAAGGATTAGGGCGGGGGAAGGGTACAGGGCGCAGGACGCAGGCACAAGGTATGTGACCCGCCCGTAGGGGCCGATGCCCACATCGGCCCGCCTTGCCCCGCACGGATCAGGGATTAGGGATTAAGGATTAAGGATTAGGGTGGGGGAAGGGCGCAAGGCGCAGGCACAAGGTATGTGACCCGCCAGTAGGGGCCGATGCCCACATCGGCCCGCCTTGCTCCACACGGACGAGGCACCAGGGGACGGGGGATGCGGATTCTTCGCTTCGCTCAGAATGACCCGTCTGCTGCGGCGCGCACTGTGCGCCGCGACGCAGCCTGTCCATCCAGGCTGGCTAATCAATTCGCGTATCTGGCGTATTTCCGTCCGGACAGGACATGATGGGAATACGCCGGATACGCGATTTTCGTGTCCCGGTTCTATAAAACGATCTTTATCTGTGAACGTACATCCGCGTGGGCTCCGGCTCGCCGTCGCCCTGGACCATGCAGAGGAACTCCCAGCCGTACTGCTCATAGAAGCCGGTGTGGTCCGTCACCAGGTAGAGGGGGGACACGCCCCCGGCCCGCATGTCCTCGACCGCTTTGTTCAGCAGCCTTCCGGCCACGCCCAGGCCCCGGAGCTCGGGCTCGGTGTAGACGGCGCAGACGTTGGGGGCCAGGTCCTTCCGGTCGTGGAAATCGTTTTCGATGATGCCGAGGCCTGCGACGATCCGCTCGCCCTCCAGGCAGAGATACCAGTCGTAGGGCGTTTCCCCGGTCAGGCAGGCGTCCATGCATTCCAGATAGGCCTCCACGGGCACGCCCCACTTCTCATGGAACCACGCCGCCGCCCAGTCCCGGAGCTCCGGGCGCTGCCGGAGGCTGACCAGGCGCAGACCACGGACCCGGTTCATCCGTTCGAGGGCCCGGAGGTGGCCTTCGGATTCCTCATAGAAGCCCTTCATGAGCTCGCAGGGGAAGTCCGGGCATTCGCCGCAGCTTCCGAAGCCCCTGGCGCGGCAGCAGGCCACGGGGGCGCAGGCCCCGGCCTCCTGCCAGTCGGTCTTCCGGCAGTTGGGGCACTGACCGGAGCGAAAGTCCGGGCATTCGGCGCAGTTGACGCCGCAGTATGCGATCTGGTTCATGTTGTTCTCTCCGTTTCTTCGCCGCTTTCCCCGCCGCCTCCCGTTCCGCCGGGATCGGGGGAGATCTCCTCGATGTGGTAGCTGCTGCGCTCCACGGTCAGATCGAAAACGCGCCTCGTGCCGTCGGGAGCGGTGAGAATGAGCCGGGTGTCGCCCTGCCGGACCAGCTTCGCCTCCACCGCCCAGCACGCGACGGCTTCCTCATAGCGGAAGCTGACCTCGCCGAAGGAGGGGTCCTCCAGCTCCGCGGTCCAGCTGTCGTCGAAGGAAAGCTGCCGGTCCTCGCTCTCCAGGAGGAGGGTCGTGTTGTAGCTGCTCCTGGCCCCGGTCAGCACCAGCACCGTCATCACCGCCAGGATCAGCAGGGCGACGGCCAGGCCCGCCAGTCTCAGCCCCTTCTTCCCGAAGATGCACAGGGGGTAGAGGATCACGGTGACGGCGCAGAAGACCGCGCTCAGCAGATGCCGGGGGAAGAAGGAGAGAGCCTCCCGGAAGAAGCCCATATAGTGATAGCCCACGAAGGCCAGCATGGGGACCAGGATCAGCAGGCTCCACCAGGCCTCTTTTTTCATGTACCAGCCCACGAAGCCCATGGGGAAGGTGCAGAGGGTCCAGAGGAACCAGCCGGGATAGTACCGGAAGATCCCCCAGCCCAGGGAGGAGAAGGGCACCTGCACCAGATAGACGATGGGCTGGCTGATCAGGAAGAAGACAAAGCATTTCAGGCCGGCGTCCAGGGGCGTTTTGCTGTTGACGATGATGAGGATGCCGAAGAGCACCCACCACTCGAAGGTGATGCTGATGTCCGCGAAGGAGGTATCCTTCGTGATGGGCAGGGCGGCCACGACGCCGGTGTAGACGCCGGCGATCACCGCGAACAGAATGAGTTTTTTCCAAGTCAGGTTCAGCTGACCGAAGCGCTTTTTCATAGCGTCGGGTTCCTTTTTTTGTGTTTATTTCATCAGGGGGACGCCCAGCTGCCAAGCGCCGCCCACCCTTTCGCCAATCACATGGTAGGCCCGGTTGAAGGGGTCGAAGCAGAGGGGCGCGGCTTTGGCCATGTCCAGCTGCCCGTCGGTGAGCGCCGACTCGTCCACGCTGACGTTGACGATCTCGCCCCGGAGGATGCAGCTCTGCTTGTTGAACTCGATGACCCGGCACTCGATGCACACGGCCAGCTCGTTGATGATGGGGGCGTTCACCAGCGCGCTCCTGGTGGCGCTGAAGCCCGCCCGGGCGAATTTGTCTGGGGTCTTGAGGCCTGTGGCCATGCCCACATAGTCGCAGGCGGCGGCGTGGGCCGCGTCCGCCATGCTGACGGTGAAGGCTCCGGTTTTGGCGAAGTTCAGGCAGGTCTTGTGGCCGGGGGAGAGGCAGACCGACAGCTCGTTCTCCTCGCTGATGCCGCCCCAGGCGGCGTTCATGGCGTTGGGCACGCCGTTTTCGTCATAGGTGGCGATGATCCAGACCGGCTGGGGAAGGCTCAGGGGCTTGGCGCCGTAGTTTTTTCTGCTCATATTCGGATCTCCTTTTCGTTGATTTCAGGCATTTCCTGTTCTTTGGGAATGGGGGTGAAGCGCCGGAAGCGCCGGCCCTCCCGCTCCAGGGTCTCCAGCCACATGGAGGCCGGCCGGACCCAGAGCCCCCGCTCCCCGTAGAGGGCCCGGTAGACCACCATGGGCTCCTCGGTCTCGGAGTGGCGGGCCAGGAAGAGGACTTCGTAGTCCCGGCCCTTGAAGTGGCGGTAGCGGCCGGGCCGGATGGCCGCCGCGGCTTCCTCGAAGGAGAGGGGAGCCGGGGCGTTTTCAGTTTGGAACTGCTTCATGGGACGGAACCTCCTTGGATTGGAAGCGGAGGGGCTCAGCCCGCCTTTTCGGCGTGAAAGACGCCCACGGCCCGGTCCAGCAGGGACTCGGGCCGCACCCGGGGATCCACCCAGGCTGAAACCAGCTTGTCCGGCAGGATCAGGGGCATGCGGTCGTGGATGGGGGCCAGATCGGGGACCGGGGACCGGGTCAGGATCACGAAGACCGGCAGCCCCGCCTCGATGCGGTAGAGGCCGCAGAGCCAGAGAATGGGCTGATCCGGGGCTTCGATCACATACTTGATCCCGGGCGTCCTTCGGTCCGCGGCCTCGGGCCTGGCCCACTCATAATAGCCCGTGGCGGGGACGGCGCAGCGGTGGCTCCGCCAGGCCTCCCGGAAGCTGGGCTTCTCCGCCGCGGTCTCGGAGCGGGCGTTGATCAGCAGGGCGGGGCGGGCCGTCTGGTCCGGCGCGCTCTGTCGGAAGCCCCAGCGCATGGGGAAAATGCGCTGCCCGCCCTCCCGGTCGGAGGCCAGGGCCGGGACCGCGTCCGCGGGCCGGACCTCTCCGGCGGTCACCAGCGGGATCCCCGCTGCCCGGAAGCGGCGCATGACCCGGGCGCTCTCCGCGGCCTCCCGGATGGGGTCCCATTCCACGCCCTTGGGCAGGATATAGTAGCGGCAGCACATGGCGAAGCTCCTTTCCGCGTTCTGATCTGTATTATAGCAAATGCGAAGCGCTTTTACAATGCATTTTTCGCGGCGGCCGGCGGGGATTTTTCTGAAACAGCTTGCGTCCGGGGGGCGGGCTGTGATACAATGGGACCGAAATCTGAGCAACGGGAGGGCGCCCTATGTTTGAGATCCTGCACAGCGGAGAGCTCTATCTGCCCCAGGACCCGGCGATCCTGGCGGAGCAGCGGCGGCGGATGGAGCTGGTCTGCGAATACAATCAGACCCGGCCCTCGGAGCAGGCGAAGCGGGACGAGCTCCTGCCCCGCATGCTGGCGGAGGCGGGGGAGGGCTGCTATGTGGAGCCCCCCTTCCACGCGAATTTCGGCGGCGGCCATGTGCATTTCGGCCGGGAGGTCTACGCCAACTTCAACCTGACCCTGGTGGACGACACCCACATCTATGTGGGGGACCACACCATGATCGGCCCCAACGTGACCCTCTGCACGGCGGCCCATCCCATAGACCCGGCGCTGCGGGAGCAAGGCTATCAGTACAACCGGCCCGTGCGGATCGGCCGCAACTGCTGGCTGGGGGCGGGGGTCATCGTCCTGCCCGGCGTCAGCATCGGCGACAATACCGTGGTGGGGGCGGGCAGCGTGGTCACCCGGGATCTGCCCGCCAACGTGGTGGCCGTGGGCAGCCCCTGCCGGGTGCTGCGGCCCATCGAGCCGGACGGGAGGCCCGGACCCTGAGGGGTTCCGCGGAGGAATGATCGAAAAGGAACAGAGAAGCCGCCCCTCGTCGGAGGGGCGGCTTTGTGTCTGCGGGATTACAGCTGGGGACCTGCGGCCACCAGGGCCTTGCCGGCTTCGTTGGATTCGTACTTGACGAAGTTCTTGATGAAGCGGCCGGCCAGATCCTTGGCCTTCTCCTCCCAGACGGCGGGGTCGGCGTAGGTGTCGCGGGGGTCCAGGATGGCGGGGTTGACGCCGGGCAGCTCCGTGGGCACCTCGAAGTTGAAGTAGGGGATCATCTTGGTGGGGGCCTTCAGGATGGAGCCGTCCAGGATGCCGTCGATGATGCCGCGGGTGTCCTTGATGGAGATGCGCTTGCCGGTGCCGTTCCAGCCGGTGTTCACCAGGTAGGCCTTGGCGCCGCTGGCCTCCATGCGCTTGACCAGCTCCTCGCCGTACTTGGTGGGATGCAGCTCCAGGAAGGCCTGGCCGAAGCAGGCGGAGAAGGTGGGGGTGGGCTCGGTGATGCCGCGCTC
>JAFYAB010000102.1 GCA_017540945.1 Oscillospiraceae bacterium
CGGTGATATCCCGCTTGCGGCCATCCATAAAAAAGGAAAAACGAGGAACGAAATATGAATGAGATCATCACCGTCCTGCCCGGAGATCCCCGGGTGCGGAAGCTGCTGGGTCCGGGCCGCGGCGCCGGTGCTTCCCTGCGCTGGAGCTCCTTCCTGATCCGCCAGCCCACAGAGGACGGCCTGCTTTTATACAATGCTCTGACTCTGGAACTGCTCCACGTGCCTGCGGACCTGCTTCCCGCTCTGGAGTCCCCCCAGGGGGAACTGCGGGAGCGGCTGCGCCGGGACTGGTATCTGGTGCCGGAGGAGTTGGATCAGCACACCACGGTCCACGAACTGCGGGAACTCCTGCGGATCGTGGATCCGCCCAAAAGCTGGATCCGGAAATACACCGTCTTCACCACCACGGCCTGCAACGCCCGCTGCGCCTACTGCTTTGAGAGAGGCTGGGAGCCCCGGACCATGAGCCCGGAGACGGCGGACCGGGCTGCAGACTATATGCTGGCCCACAGCGGCAGGCACCCCTTCCGCATCGACTGGTTCGGCGGGGAGCCGCTCGTCAACCGTGGGGCCATGGACCGGATCTGCGACCGGCTCAGGGCGGGCGGAGCCCGCTTCGAGAGCGCCATGACCACCAACGGCTATCTCTTTGCGCCGGAGACGGCCCGGGCGGATCGGGAGCGCTGGAATCTGATCCGCTGCCAGATCACCCTGGACGGCACCGAGCCCCGGTATAACGAGATCAAAAACTACGTCTGTCCCGGCGGCAGCGCCTACCGCCGGGTCATCGCCAACGTCCACGCCCTGGCGGCGGCGGGAGTCGAGGTCATGCTGCGGCTGAACTTCGACCTGTCCAACGCCGAGGATATCCGTGCCCTGGCCCGGGAGCTTGGCCGGGAGTTCGGGGACGAGCCCCTGGTGGCCGCCTACGCCGTCATGCTCTACGAGGACCGGAACGATCCCGCCGGGGGCCGGAGCGGGGAGGAACGAGCCAGACTCCACGCCCTGCGGGACGAGTTTTTCTGCATTTTGGAGGCCGGCGGCCTGCGCCGTCCGTCCCGGCTGCCTCAGGCGCTGGAATGGCATATGTGCATGGCCGACAGCGGCGATATGATCACGATCCTGCCCGAGGGACAGATCGGCCTGTGCGAGCAGTATGCCAGGGACGGCTTCATCGGCCGCATCGACAGGCCCGGCTTGGACGAGACGGTCATGGAGGAATACCGGGTCCTGCACCCGGAGATCCCCGCCTGCGCGGACTGCCCCCTCTTCCCGGGCTGCCTGCCCCTGCTGAAATGCCCCAACCAGATCTGCTATCCCGAGCGCCGGGACGCCCAGATCGTCCAAACCCGCCGGGCCATGCTGACGGAGTGGAAACAATATAAACAACATAAATCACAAGGATTATAAAGCAACAGAAATATCACAACAACAACGGAGGAAACAAGGATGAACAAAGAATGGGATCTTTCGCCCCTTTATACGGGCATCGACACCGAGGAGTTTCAGAACGACCTGCTGGCTCTGCGTGAGACCGTGGCGGCCTACAATGCCTTCGCCGCCGCGCTGCCCGAGGACCGGGCCGCAGGTATTCGCGGGGCCCTGGAGCTCCAGGAGAAGCTTTGGCAGCTGGCCGCGCCGATGTTCGAGTACGCCAGCCTGCGCAGCGCCGTCAACACCTCCGACGGCGAAGCGCTGGATACCCTGAGCCGTCTGCAAAAGCTCCTGTCCGATACCTCTGCCGCTGATGCCGCCATCCGGGCTTATGTGGGCAAGACGAAGGACCTGGAGGCCCTCATTTCCGCCGATCCCTTCCTGGAGGGCTACGCCTATCTGCTGCGCAACATGAAGGAGGACGCCAAGTACGTTCTGGACGAGAAGGTGGAGGAGGCCCTGGCCAAGATGAACCTCTCCGGCGGCTCCGCCTGGGAGAATCTGCAGTCCTATCTGAGCTCCACCGTGGAGGCCGAGTACCGGGGCGAAAAGATGAACCTCTCCGCCGTCCGCAACCTGGCCTACGACCCGGACCCCGCCGTCCGCAAAGATGCCTACGATGCGGAGATCGCCTGCTATGACAGGATCAAGGATGCCATCTCCTTCTCCCTGAACTCTCTGAAGCAGCAGGTCACCACCGAATGCGAGCTGCGCAAGGCCGGCTCCCCCCTGGAGATGACCCTCCGGGCCAGCCGGATGAAGAAGACCACCCTGGACGCCATGATTCAGGCCATCGAGGAATACCTGCCCGTGTTTTGGAAGTATCTGCGGGCCAAGGCAAAGCTCCTGGGCTACGAGGGCGGTCTGAAATGGTGGGACCTCTTCGCCCCCATGGGCAAGAATACCGCGAGCTATACCGTGGAGGACGCCAGGAAGTACCTGATCGACCACTTCAAGCCCTTTGCCCCCGATATGGCGGAGATGATGGAGCGCGCCTTCGACGAGGCGTGGATCGACTTCTATCCCCATCCCGGCAAGGTGGGCGGCGCCTTCTGCGCCAACCTGGCCTCCATCAAGCAGAGCCGCGTCCTGACCAACTTCGACGGCTCCTTCTCCGACATCGTCACCCTGGCCCACGAGCTGGGCCACGCCTACCATGGCATGATGATCGAGAACCACCGGCCCCTGAATCTGGACTATTCCATGCCCGTGGCCGAGACCGCCTCCACCTTCAACGAAACCGTGGTCATGAACGCCGCCCTGGACGAGGCGGCGGACCGGGAAGTCAAGCTGGGCCTGCTGGAGAGCCAGCTCCAGGACAGCACCCAGATCATGTGCGACATCATGAGCCGCTACTGGTTCGAGACCGCGGTCTTCGAGAAGGCCAAGGAGGGCTTCGCCTTTGCCGACGAGCTCTGCGAGATGATGAAGAGCGCCCAGAGGCGGGCCTACGGCGACGGCCTGGACCCGGACAGCCTGCATCCCTATATGTGGGTCTGCAAGAGCCACTACTACTCCTCCGGCCTGAGCTTCTATAACTGGCCCTACGCCTTCGGCGGCCTCTTTGCAGCGGGGCTCTACGCCCAGTACCGCCGGGAGGGCGCGGCCTTCCTGCCCAAGTACCGTGCCCTCTTGAGAGCCACCACCGTGGCCTCCGTGGAGGACGTGGCGAAGATGGCCGACATCGACCTGGGCGACGTGAACTTCTGGCGCTCCAGCCTGGAGATCTTCAAGGCGAGAGTCGATCTGTTCCTGGAGCTGGCCCACTAACAGGGATTAGGGATTAAGAATTCAGGATCAGGGTGGGGAAAGGGGAAAGCGTACAGGGCACAGAGCCTGTAGGGACGGCACCGCCCGCCCGCAGCGGAAACCTGCCAGTTCTGACCGTAGCGCGGGCAATCTGCCCGCCCTTGCGAAAGGAGGTTCCCATGAGCCAAATCGAAGAACTGATCCTCTCCCGCGACTTCCCCTACCTCCAGCCCTATTTGTACAACCATCCCTGGGCCCTGCGCTGCGAGCTGGGGCGGGGGAGGACCCCGGAGGAATACGCCGGGACCGCCCGCACCCGGGCCGAGGCCATCTGGCGCATCCTCTTTCCGGAGGGCGCCGACGCAGTGATCTTCAATTATTGGATGTACGACCGCTCCTTCACCGGCGACCCCGGCGGGGACCATCCGGCCCTCTCTGACGAGGCCCGGACCTGGCTCCTGGAGACCCAGATCCGGGAGGAGGCCGAACAGCTCCGCTTCCTGGACGCCATGCAGAACCGTTACCGCCATGTGGTCGTCCGGGACCTGCCCACCTACGAGGCCGACGGCCCGGAGCGGGACGTCTGGCGGAACCGGATCGTCTGCTGGCCCGACGCCCGGGGCTTCGACGAGCTGGGCCTCCTCCGCCGCCAGCTCATGGACGAACCCCTGCCCCTGGACATCAGCCTGGTTTCCTTTGCCAATGCGTGCATCTTTTCGGTCTACGACGACCGGGGCTGCGATATTGTCTTTGCCAGCCATGAAAAGCTGGCGGAATTCTACCCGCGGCTGGAGCCCTACTTCCTGGATTATGACCGGGAGGAGATGGCCCGCCGCTATGGAGGCGCCTCATGCTGCAAAAACTTCATCAACTGAAAGAATCGTTTCTGAAAAAAATCCGTGCGCTGAAAGAGCGCCCGATCCTGCAAAAGCTCATGGAACCCCGAATGGGAAAGGTATGGGCGCTGGTTCTCGTCTGTGTCCTGCTGCTGGTCTGCGTTCTGCTGGCCACCGGCGGCGGACGGACGCCTGCCCCGGTCCCTTCCTCTGAAGCCTTGGAGTCCTCCGCCGAGGTCCCGGCGACGGAGCCGACCGAGCCTGTCGGCCCCGCGGGATTGACGGCCATCGACGGCTTGACGGTCCTGCCGGAGGAAAGCGTCTCCGGCCTCTGCCGGGACGGGGACGGAGCCGCGGTGCTGCTGACCCGCTGGGACGACGACGCCCAGGTCTGGCGCAGCCGTCTGGTATGCCTGGACCCGGAGACCGCCGCGATTGCCGCCGAGGTGGAGCTGGAGCCCATGGGGGAGAGCGCTTCCTTTTCCCTGCCGGTGCTGACGGACACGGAGATTCGCTTCGTGGACCCGGATAGCGAGCGCTGTGCCGCCTTTGATCGGAGCGGCCGCTTCCTGGGCCTGAAGGATCACCCCGTCATGGACCGGGAGCACCTGGGCTGGCGCAACAGTCTGCTGAGTGACGACTGCTTTTACAAGACAGACAAATGGGCGGAGTTCTCCCGCAGCGACAGCGGCATTTTGAACCGACTGGTGGCCTTCTACGATGAAAAGGACCAGATCCATGCCCTGACGGAGCCCTACGATATGATTCGGGACGTGGACGGCCACCGGATGCTGACCCTCCGTTTCGGCGAGGGCGGTCCGAACGAGCTGGCCCTGCTGGACGTGGACGCGAAGCGCTGTGTGGATCGGCTGCAGTTCGACGGGGAGGAGAACGTCGAAGGGCTGCTGGGAACGGACTGGGTGCTCTTGTCCTTCTCGGGGATCGGGGAGCAGGACAGCGAGCACCGGATCTGCTTCTGGTATCCCGACGCGAAAAACCAGAGCCCCATCGAGTCAGAGACGCTGACGGAGCAGTTCCTGCACGACGGCGTCGAATATCTGCGCCGGGAGCTGGAGAAAACCGGCATGGTCGTCCATCTGGACGAGGCCCCGGCGACGGAGCAGACCCCCACCACAGGCCTGCCGGTCTATGAGAGCAGCTGCGAGACCGGCGCCTCTCTCTTCGGCCAGTACTGGATTCTGAGCCAGCTGGAGGGATTCGCGGAGAAGCTTCCGGCGGGCATGATCCGGGAGCTGACAGAGGACCCCGGCAGCCGGGAGGAGCAGACAGCCCTGCATGTCTATGTGGTCCGCAGGATCCCCGGCGACGCGGCGGCCTTTGCCAATGCCTGGATGGAGCCCACCATGGTTTGCTTCGCCACCGTGGAGTTCAGCCCCACCCACATGGCCCACGAGTTCATGCATATCATGGACCTGCGGCTCCAGCGCTATCTGTCGACCCAGCGGCAGGATCTGGAGAGCGCGTGGCGGAAGCTGAGTCCAGACTATGCCTACGAGCCGGACTTGACCCAGGAGCAGAGCGACGCCTTGGAGCCCTATTTCGTGTCCTGGTACGCCCGGACCGACAGCGCAGAGGACCGGGCAGAGACCTTCCAGCAGCTGTTCGACAGCGAGGAGCCCGTGGCGGAGCAGTGGTGGTACGCCGACAAGCCCGGCGTCCAGGCCAAGGCAGCCTGGCTGGTGGAGAATATCCGGGCCGCCTTCCCCAGCGTTCAGGCCGCAGAGCGGGCCTGCTGGGAGAAGCTCCCCGCGGAGGAGCCCCCGGCGGAACAGCCCTGACGCAACAGAACGCCCCCGGTCAAACGGATTGCCGTTTGACCGGGGGCGTTCCATGTGGGGAAGCCTGTCACACCAGCTTGCGGACCCGAATGGACGGATCCACGGCGGCGGCGAAGCGGTCGAAGTCCGCGGGGCTTCCCGCCACGGAGCCATAGTGCGTGGGGACCGCGATCCGGGGCCGGATTCGGTTTGCCAGGGCTGCGGCTTCCGGGGCGTCCATGGTGTACTTGCCGCCGATGGGCAGCAGGGCGATGTCGCAGCGGACCGCCGCGGCCTCCTCCGTGGCGTCGGTGTCGCCCGCCACGTAGACCCGGACCCCCTCCAGCTCCAGCACATAGCCCACCCAGGCGTTTTCCTTGGGATGGAAGGGCTTGCCGGGATTATAGGCGGCGACCGCCTCAAAGGGGATCCCCTCCGCCTCGCCCCGGTCGCCGGGGCGGACAGTCATTACCCGGTGTCCCCGGGTATCATCCACCAGCTTGTTTGCCGAGGAAGCGGGCAGAACGAAAACCGTTTCGGCTTTTTCTGCCCGGGCCACGTCCTCCGGGGAGAAATGATCGAAATGATCATGGGTCGCGAAGATCAGATCCGCGTCGTGGGGCGCCTGCTCCAGCCGGAAGGGATCCACGTAGAGCACCTTGCCGGCTGTCTCGATCCGAACGCTGCTGTGGGTGTTGATGGTGATTCCCGCCAGGACTTTTTCGATGCGTTCCATGCTGAGACCTCCTGATGATGAAGAGTTCGCCGTGATGCGTTGGCTTGCTTTTATCGTATCACAAAAACCCGACGGATGCAAGTATGCCGAAGCAAATCCCATAAAAGCCGCACCGCATAATCCGCCCGTCCGCGGCAAATACTACCTGTGAAAAAATGGGAAAATGGGAGGAAACAGTTATGAAAGCAACCGGAATCGTGCGGCGGATCGACGACCTGGGCCGGGTGGTGATCCCCAAGGAAATCCGCCGCACCCTGCGTATCCGGGAGGGTGACCCGCTGGAGATCTATACGGAGCGGGACGGGGAAGTCGTCTTCAAAAAGTATTCTCCCATGGGGGAACTGGGGGAGCTTGCGGAGCGTTTCTGCGAGGCCCTGCACAAGAGCACGGGCTTTCTTGCCGCGATCTGTGATCGGGATACGATCATCGCCGCCGCAGGCCCGGGGCGGCAGGAGACGGTCGAGCGGCGGCTGAGCCAGGGCTTACTGCGCCGCCTGGAGGGGCGGGAACGCTATTGTGCCGGAGGTCGGGGCGTCCCCACAGCCATGACGGAGGGCGGCGGCGTGACTGTGGGGGCGGCGGTGCCGATCCTCTCCCAGGGAGATCTGCTGGGCGGCGTCCTGCTGGCCGCCGACCCGGACCGGGGCCGCTGGCCCGGGGACTTTGAGCTGCGCCTGCTGGATCTTGCGGCGGGCTTCCTGGGGCGGCAGGCCGAGACGTAAAATCAAGCCCTTCCGTGACCCCGGAGGACGCGAAAACAGCGTCTTTCGGGGTGACATTTGTTTCAGGAAGTGCCTGCCGGGAGACTTTTGGAAAAAGTCAAATTTGGGCTTGACAAATCCAATTCTTGGGGGTATTCTATTACACGAACACAAGATATTGTGGTTTGTTATGTCAACGACTCCACAATTGTCCACATGATTTCCACATGGATTTCCACAGGAGGCGGCTATGCGGCTGGGCGGACTGCAAAAAATGACCCTTTTGGACTTCCCCGGGCGTGTAGCCTGCACGGTCTTCACCGTGGGCTGCAACTTCCGCTGCCCCTTCTGCCACAACAGCAGCCTGGTCGTTTCCCCGGAGCTTCCGGAGCTCAGCCAGGATGATTTTTTTGCCTTCCTGCGCAAGCGGCAGGGCCTGCTGGAGGGCGTGGCCATCACCGGCGGCGAACCCCTGCTCCACCCGGATATGCCGGAATTTCTGGAAAAGATCCGGGCTCTGGGCTACGCCGTGAAGCTGGACACCAACGGCGCCTTTCCGGATCGGCTGAAGGCGATCCTGGACGCCGGCCTGGCGGACTACGTGGCCATGGACATCAAAAACAGCCGAGAGAAGTACGAAGACACAGCCGGCGTGCGGGGCATCCTCCCCGCCGTGGAGCGCAGCGCGGCGCTGCTGCGAGAAGGGGAGACCCCCTTTGAGTTCCGCACCACCCTGGTGGACGAGCTCCACGAGCCGTCCGATTTCGCCTCCATCGGCCAATGGATCGCGGGCGCGGAGCGCTACTTCATCCAGGGTTTCGTGGATTCCGGCGACATTCTGGCCGGCGGCGACCGCTTCCACGCCGCTTCCCCCTTGAAGGCAAAGGCCTGCCTGGAAGCCGTCCGGCCCTTCGTCCCGAACGCAGAGCTGCGGGGCGTAGAATGAATTGAGAATTGAGAACTGAGAACTGATAATTGATAATGGAATGTGTTTTTCAAATTGCAATTTGAAAAACTCCGATCATTCTCAATTCTCAACTGCCAATTCTCAATTGGAACTGTCCATAATATGACCCACTCAACACGATATTATATACTTACCATTCCGGATAAAGGAGAGAAAACCATGTACCAGGTAGTAAAGCGCAACGACAAAGTCGTGGATTTTGACATCAGCAAGATCACGACTGCCATCAAAAAGGCGTTCAACGCCAAACAGAAGCAATACAACGAAGATACCATCGACTTCCTGGCCCTCAAGGTCACAGCCGATTTCCAGAGCAAGATCAAGGACAACAAAATCGCCGTGGAGGACATCCAGGACTCCGTCGAGGCCGTTCTGGGCCGGGCCGGCTACGAGGACGTGGCCAAGGCTTACATCCTCTACCGCCGCCAGCGGGAGAAGCTCCGCAACGTCTCCGAGACCATGCTGGACTACAAGTCCGTGGTGGACCAGTACCTCAAGGTCATGGACTGGCGCGTCAAGGAGAACTCCACCGTCACCTACTCCGTGGGCGGCCTGATCCTCTCCAACTCCGGCGCCATCACCGCCAACTACTGGCTGTCGGAAATCTACGACGACGAGATCGCCAACGCCCACCGGAACTGCGACTTCCACATCCACGACATGTCCATGCTCACCGGCTACTGCGCCGGCTGGAGCCTGAAGCAGCTGATCCAGGAGGGGCTCGGCGGCGTGCCCGGCAAGATCACCTCCGCTCCCGCCAAGCACCTGGCCACCCTCTGCAACCAGATGGTCAACTTCCTGGGCATCATGCAGAACGAGTGGGCCGGCGCCCAGGCCTTCTCCTCCTTCGACACCTACCTGGCCCCCTTCGTCAAGTACGACAATCTGCCCTACGACCAGGTGAAGAAGTGCGTGGAGTCCTTCATCTACGGCGTCAACACCCCCTCCCGCTGGGGCACCCAGGCGCCCTTCTCCAACGTGACGCTGGACTGGACCGTTCCCAACGACCTGGCCGAGCTCCCCGCCATCGTGGGCGGCAAGGAGATGCCCTTCAAGTACAAGGACTGCAAGAAGGAAATGGACATGGTCAACAAGGCCTTCATCGAGGTCATGATCGAGGGCGACGCCAA
>JAFYAB010000103.1 GCA_017540945.1 Oscillospiraceae bacterium
ACCGAAAAAACACCATCTTGTCAGATCCTCTGCCGTCGGAAAACATCAAAGGAGAACCGATCATGACAAGACAGGATTATGAAAGGCGTTTCCGTACCTACCCGGACGTGGTAACCCTCTCGGAACTCTGCGCCATGCTCCGCATCGGCGACAACTACGCCCGGAGGCTTCTGCGCAAAAACCTGGTGGCCCACTTCGTCATCCGCCACACCTACTACATCCCAAAGGAAAAAGTCATCGACTTCGTCCTGAGCCCCAACTACCTGACCGTCCTAAACCGCTTCCGCCGTGATAACAAATAGTCCCTGCTCCCGCAGGCAGCTCAGATTTCCACACTGCCTGCGGGATTACGATTATATACGATATCTCCTACGGCAACCCAAGGCTTGGCTTACTGTACCCAGCTGTTCAAGCTTGAGGAGCAGTGGAAGGATCTGACGCCGGAGGAACGACAGAAGAAGCGGTCAGAGCAGGCAAAGCTTGTTCTGGACGTAATATTGGCGTGGTCAAAAACGAGAACCGCCGCACCAAAGTCAAAGCTTGGCATTGCTTTGAACTACCTCAAAAACCAGTGGCCTACGTTGACAACCTATCTGCAGGACGGCCGCATTGAGCTCAGCAATAACCGGGCCGAGCGCAGCATTAAGCCCTTTGTAATCTCCCGCAAAAACTTCCTGTTTGCCAATACCACAAATGGGGCCCAGAGCTGCGCAATCCTGTTCAGCCTGATTGAGACGGCAAAGGAAAACCATCTTGATCCGTGTCGCTATCTCACCTGGGTTCTGAAGGAAGCACCGAAACGCAGTGCTTCTGATCCGAATTGGGCGCAGACGCTGACCCCACAAAACGCCCCGCCGGATTGCCACTAAACCGAATCTTGTCCGTGGAGCCTGCCAAGCGCAGGCTCCTTTTCTACGCTCATTTGACGCTTACCACCAAACCGCATAGAAAGAGGGCGCGCTGCAATTCTTTCGTTTTGCAACGCGCCCTTGTAGAGCGTTTTGGAGAAGTCCATCAATTTCTGTTGATCCTCCCGGAACTTCTCCGGGTTCTGGCGCATCTTCGCTTTGAGTTGGTTTAAGGTAAGGGGCATACTGTTTCCTCCTTTTGTTCTGCAATCGTATGAATTATATCGTTTTGCTGTTTCTGCAGCTATTTTAGCAGACACCTCGTACAAAATTATTACAAAGACCTGGGATTTTAAAAGAATTTTTCAGCGAAAGCAGAATTGTAATGCTTTTGTACGCCCGGTATGATATAATATGGCCAGACGACAAAAAAAGGAGGCGCAAATTATGACCCTGAAGGAATACTATCTCCAGCAGAAGGCGATCTTCCAAACGGTTCTGGACGCACCGAAGCCCAATTACCTTGACGTGGAAAAGGTCAGCGATCAGGACATCGAGGACTATATCACAAATTACACCATCGCGAACCACCGCAGGGAACAGGTCGCATATAACATCCACGCCGCCCTGAAGACCCTGACGGACGAGCAGCTCAAGGCGGTCTACGCAAAACTCAAGCGCCCGGAGGGCAATAAGCGATTCACGGAGGCGCGCTTCCTCGATCTGGTCCACGGGGAAGCTACGGACACGCTCCTGGGCACGAGCGGCTTCGGCTGCACGCTCGAAGACATGTTGGACGTCTACGGCGAAGCCCTGGGGCCCGAGAAGGTCAACGGGATCGTCAACACGCCCATCGAGCCCCATCCCCTGAGCCCCGATTACAGGGGGTCCAAGGTCTACAGCCCCTACGAAACCGAGATCCAGGCTCTGCGGGACAAATTCACCCACACTGCCGACGCGGCGAAGAACGCGGAGAACGAAAAGCTGCTCCAGAAGGTCAGCGCCACGCTCCAGAACGTCAAGCCGGAGGTCCTGAATGCTTTTGACGGTCCCCGGTCAAACGCCTACGTGCCCGGTTACGAAAACTACGACAATATCGTCGGTCGGCGCGTGAACGTGCGTCAGGTCCAGGGCCTGCAGACGCTCGGGGACGGGCAGTTCAAGGACGCGGTAAAGCCCGCTTTCAGCGGAGACGGCATTCCGGACTTTGAGATCCTGTCGACGACGCAGTACCCGAACCCCATGTCGGCGGAGCAGGCGCAGGCGCTCGACAAGCTGAGCGCGGATCCCAAGGTCGGTCTGTCCGAGGATACCCGGCAGGCCATCGGGAATCTGAGCCGGCGCCTGGACGAGCTGCACTTCGAGCGGGTTTCAGGCGCCCCCCTGAGCGGCCAGATCTTCCCCCTCCATAAGCCCGAGAAGCCGGACGACATGTATTACCCGAACGAGGAAGGCTACAAGTATTACGCCTTCCGGCCTGTGGTCACCGCCAAACGGAAGCTGGCCGCCGCCGTGAAGCGCGGCGACCTGGAGGAGGTCCGGCAGGCCATGGAGGCCTACGAGCAGGCGGAGGCCTCCACGGACAAGGCCATTGAGATCCTGAAATCCGATAAGCTCAATCCGGCGCCCATCTTCTCCCCCAACGTGGAGTCCACCCGCGCCAGCACGGGGGACATGCCGGAGAAGTTCGCCCTGGACACGACGAACCAGAAAAAGCTGAACAGCCTCTACATCGGCTACGCGACCTTGAAGAGCGCGGGGCTGACCCTCGAGGATCTCTGTAAGGATCCCGCCAAAACCGCCAAGACCCTCGGCAAACAGCTCATTGCCGCCGGCGGGCTGAACTCCCGGCAGGGAAGCATCGGCGCGGTCCTACAGAACGGCATGAAGGGGTGATACTCCGTCGGCACCGCGGATACGGCGCTCATGTCCGCCTGGGTGGGCCTCGACGCCGCCATGACCCGCGCCTTGAGCGGCATCGTGGGCATGGAAAAGGATCCCAAACGAAGCGCGGAGTTCTTAGCCGCCTTCCATCTCGGCCTGCGCGAAGCCAATCTGGAGATCCAGAAGGAGATCCGGCGCTACGAGACCATGAGCAAGGTCTGCACCGACGAAGCGGAAAGATACGCCGGGATGCGGGGCACGCTCTACCAAAACGCCGCCATTCGTCCCGAGGCCGGGGAGAACGCCCTGAACCTGGAAAAGATGATTGACAGCTTCGACAAGCCGGATCAGGTTCTGGAGCCCGGCCTCAGCCTGAAAAACGCGAAGCCGGAGCAGATCCGCTATTCCTGGCAGGACGAGATGGACGCCGCCAACGCCTATGCCTCCGGCGACGCCGCCTACGACTGGGTGGAGCTGGCCGGCCGCAACCAGAAGGTTCTGGCGGACGCCGCCCGGGAGGAGCTGATCAGCGGCTCCTACAAAAATCAGTTCGTCCCGGATCAGTACCTGCTCCACGCCTTCTCCGCCCAGAACCGTCTGGCCAAAAACGCCGCCGCCAAGGGCGAAAGCAGCCAGGAGTTCCGGGCCTTCCGGGAGAGCTTGAAGAACACCTGGAAGCTGGCCAGGAATCAGGACGTCAAGGCGATCCTGAAGATGGGCGCCGCCCTCATGGACGATCCCATGGCCTATGATTTCCTGCAGACCGGGAAGGACGACCAGCTCGTCAAGACGGACTCTGAAGAGTACAAAACCATGAAGAAGAGCCTGGCGAAGATCCAAAAAGTCAAGGAGCTTCTGACCGGCGGCAATCCCATGAAGCTGGAAAAGCTGTACGGATCCGATTTCTGCGAGGACCTGGAGCAGGCCAAGCAGGACGCTTTCGAGTACGTCCGGCTCAAGACCAAGAACGGCTCGAAAAGATCCTTCCACTACGAGAGCGGTCGTCGGCGCTTCGAGGAGGGCATGGCGAACTTCAGGAAGCTGGCCAAGCTGCAGGACGATCTGGGCCTGCGTTCTCCGGCCCAGAAGGCCTATGAGGACGCGCGGATGGAGCTGATGCTCAAGCGCGGAGATCCCAAGTGGCTCTACGGCACGGAGGGCAAGACCGTCATGGCGAAGATGCTCTACGCCAAGTCCTTCGTGGACGCGAAGATCCCCGCCGAGCACCAGACGGCGGCCTTCCGTCCCGAGGCCTTCAGAAGGGGCGTGGATTCCATCCTGAATAAGCGCCTGCATCGCTTCGAGAACCCCGCCGAGCTGGAGACCCTGGCCGACCAGGCCGTGGAGCACAGCGGCGTATTCAAGCGGGCTGCCAGGAACATGGCCGCCCAACGGCTGGAGGCCTACGACCGTGCCATGGCGGAGCCCAGGCTGAAGCAGGCCAAGCTGGACTGTGCCAAGGGCTTCGCTTTGGACAAGGCCGCCGAAGCGCTGCAAATCAATCTTACGATGCAGAACTACGCCTCCCGGAACCCCGCGCTCCAGGCGAAGGCCGAGGAAATTATGAAGGATCCCGATTTCCAGGAGACCATCCGGCGGCTCACGGCAGGAAAGACAGTGCAGCAGATCAGGAAACTGCATGATGCCGCGGCGCTGGACGGGTCCTCGTCAGGGAGCATGGAATTTGAAAGGAATGAGGCTGCGCTGAAATTTGAAAAGCGCTGCGCCGCCGTCGCCGCCGACGCCACCCTGCGCCGGAAGAACGAGGGCAGGGAGCCCACCCAAGAGGAGATCGACAAGTACGCAGCGGCGATCCGGAAGGACCAGCGCTTCCAGGCCTTCATGCAGGAGAAGGAGAGTAAGCTGGCAGACGGAGCCGCTTACAATAAAGCGATAAACGCGCTCAACTTTGAGGACAGCAGGAACCAGTTCCTTATGGAGATGGCGCAGAAGGTCACGGAGCCCATCCCCCAGCAGCCCGCTCCCATAGAAAACCAGCCCCTGGCCGCCCCGCAAAACCTCCAACAGGAGCACGGCCTAGAGCCCATTCACGGAGCGCCCGTTCAGGCAGGCCCTGTGGCCCAAAACTGAGCCGTCCTGAAAAACGGAAAGGCGGCGGTCACGATGACAAGTCAGTTTGCTTTCCCCCGAACCGGTCGGAGGCTCCTGTGCCTTCTGCTGGCGCTGCTTCTGTCGGCGCTTCCTTTGCTGACGCAAGGGGCGGTCTTTGCCGAAGCCCCGCAGCCGATTCCGGCTGTGGATCCCGTCTCCCGGAGCGATTCCTTCACGGTGGTGCTGTACAACAACACCAACGGCCTGCCGACTTCGGAGGCAAACGACATCGCGCAGACCGGCGAGGGCTTTATCTGGATCGGCAGCTACAGCGGCCTGATCCGCTACGACGGCAAAAGCTTTGAGCGCATGGATTCCACCGGCGGCATTGCCAGTGTCGTGCGTCTGTACGTGGATCAAAAGGATCGGCTCTGGATCGGCACCAACGACAACGGCGTGGCCATGATGGACCGGGGAGAACTGCTGTAGTGGAATAAGGCCGACGGTCTCGAAAGAAGACAGCCCCGGAAGAAATGCTCTTCTGGGACTGTCTTTGCCTTTGCAACACCTATCATTCTGTTTTGATTACTTCCCTATTAGGCCGTAGCAAAGACCGACGGGGTCTTTTTCTTTCAAACAAAAGGAACGCGGCTTGTGTGTGCTTTGCGGAGACCATCAGCAACCGCTTTGTCTCTCCTGAAACATATGCAGGCCCATTTCCCGTGAGAGATGCTTCATCATCTCGCAGCCGGCGATGCAGTTTCCCTTTTGATCCAACGCAGGACCGTAAATCCCGATTCCGCAGCGGCCGTAAACCGGGGCCATCAGCCCTCCGCCGACGCCGGATTTCGTGGGGACGCCTACCTCCACCGCAAAACGGCCTGACCCGTCGTAC
The DNA here is from genome assembly GCA_017540945.1 of Oscillospiraceae bacterium. The sequence goes on from JAFYAB010000103.1 coordinate 5,680, forward strand.
ATGCCGCAGGTCAGCATGATGGACA
>JAFYAB010000056.1 GCA_017540945.1 Oscillospiraceae bacterium
AGCTGGCAAATTGGAGTTGGAATAACTCCTTTTTGCTTCGATTTTACAGCTTTTCTTACGTTTTTTGCCCTGTTTTCCAGTCATGAATGCCTGAACCGCAGATTTCATCCTCTGAAACCTGCGGTTCTTTGACAGACTGAAAAGAGGACAGCACCCCCATGGGGTGCTGTCCTCTTTTGGTAAGAGAAACGGGGGACTCGAATAGTCCGAAAACCGCGATATGCCGGAGGCAGAAATGCAAACAAGTCCCCGACGGGTCACCATCTCAGGCGGTCAAAAAAGATGCCACTCCCAAAAACCCAGGAAAAACCTGGATTTTTTGGCTCTCAAGTGCCAAAAAATCGCAGGGTTTTTCCGCAGATGCCAAAGCCCGTTTTTCGCACTTTTGCACTTGAACCCCGGACCACCCGCTTTTTTATGGAAATCGCGGACAGATTCTGAATGGATTCTGCCCGCGTTTTTACTGCGCCTGTTTTTTCGACCTAAAGCGTAGGTAAAAGCCTGCTTTATGGTTTAGGAGATCCTGCTCTTATAAAAATCCCGGATCATGGCCTCCAGCGCCCGGACGGAGCGGGTCCGGTGGCTGTCCGGCGGAAACACCAGGATCAGATCCACATAATAGCCCTCCCGGCCCAGGCTCACGTATTCCACGTCGGCCCGGGGCACGGCGCAGGAGCCGTAGCTCAGGGCCAGACCAAGGCCCTGGCAGGCCATCTCCATGGCAAAGGCGGCGGTCAGGTCCCGGTTTTTCGCCTGGAGCCGGAGCCCCAGCCGGCCGAATTCCGTCTCCGCGATGGAGCCCAGCACCGTGCTGGGATTGGAGAGCAAAAACTCAAAGCGGGCTGCGTCCTTCAGCTCTGCCCATGGCCTGTGGGGATTGTCGAAGCGGACGTATTCCATCAGGGGATGGGCCCGGTTCACCACCAGGCATACCTCGTCCCGCAGCACTGCCTCCGTGTCCTCCGGCGTTTCGTCCGGCCGCAGGGCGATCAGAGCCAGATCCAGCTCCCCGGCAGCGATCCGCCGCTTGAGGACGTTGGTGTTGTGCTCGTGAATCACCACGTCCACCAGGGGATACTCACCCCGGAAGCGCTTCAGCACCGGGGGAATCAGGGCGCTGCCCCGGAAGCTGCTGATGCCGAATTGGATCACGCCGCTGTGGGACAGGTCCGCCTCTTTCAGCTCCGCCTTTACCTGCTGGTACTGCCGCAGCATATCTCTGGCGCTGCGGACGAAGATTTCCCCCGCTCCCGTCAGCCGGACCCCGCCGCCGGTGCGGGTGAAGAGCCGGGCCCCCAGCTCCGCCTCGTAGCGGGCCAGGAACTGGCTCAGGCTGGATTGGGCCATATACAGCTGCTCAGCCGCCCTGCTGATGCCCCCGGCGTCGGCAATGGCCACCACGTATTCCAACTCTTTCAGATCCATATTGCCATCTCCTGTCATTTTGCACAATCCAAGCCTGAACGCTTTGTGAAATCTGCGGCAAACTATCGGATTTTCCGATGGGGCTTATGCCGGATTTTGCATTGCGCGTTTTTTTATTCTAATATATACTGAAATCAGAGGAAATGCAAGGGAAAAATTCATTCGCTTGCATTTGAAAAATATCCGACAGTATTTGAAAAACCGATTTTGCAGCGAACGAAAGGAGAGAAGCACATGCCTGAAATTTCCATGAAGGGCGTCATCGATATGCACGTCCACACCAACCCCGACCTTCGCATCCGTGCCTACGACGATTTCGAACTCTGTGACGCCGCCGTGCGGGTGGGGGCCCGGGCCATCGTCATCAAGACCCACCTGGGCGACACTGCCTGCCGGGCCGCTCTGACCAACCACTACAATCGCATCGTCCACGGCGAGAACGACTTCACCATGTTCGGCTCCATCACCCTCAACCGCTGCGTGGGCGGCATCAACCCCGTAGCCGTGGAGAACTCCCTGAAGCTCGGCGCGAAGGTTGTCTGGCTGCCCACCCAGTCCGCCCGCAATCACCTGCTGAAGATGAAGAAGCCGACCGACGGCTGCGTGGATATGGTGGTGGACGGCAAGGTGGTCCCCGAGATGCTGGACGTCTTCCGGCTCATCAACGACTTTGACGCCGTGCTGGGCACCGCCCACGTCAGCCCCGAGGAGGCCTTCGTGGTGGTGGAGGCCGCCCGCAAGGCCGGAGTCAGGAAGGTCGTTGTCACCCATCCAGAGTGGTGGGTGGTGGGCATGAGCCTGGAGGACCAGCTCCGCCTGGTGAAGGACTACGATGTGATCCTGGAGCGCTGCTTCGCGCAGAATATGGGCGGCGGCAAGTACTACTCCAATCTCCCCGACAACGTGGAGCTCATCAAGGCCGTGGGCTACAAGAACGTCATGTGCGACACCGACGGCGGTCAGACCGAGAACCCCAACTGGGAAATCGCCATGCACCAATACATGCAATACCTGCTGGACCATGGCATCCCCGAGGACCAGATCCGCTACATGACCCATGATATCCCCAGCTGGCTCTTAGGCATCGAAGCGTAAGCAATTCCCAAAAAAAGAAAAGGAGAAACACTATGGAAACGACTCTGAGCATCGTCATTGTAGCCGCCATCGCCCTGGCGGTCTTCCTGGGCTACAAGACCAAGATCAACACCGGCCTGTTCTGCATCGTCTTCGCCTTTGCCATCGGCTGCTTCTGGATGGGGCTCAAGCCCAAGGAGCTGATCGGCTTCTGGCCTACCTCCACCATGTTCGTCATTCTGGCGGTCTCCCTGTTCTACAACGTGGCCGCCGCCAACGGCACCCTGGAAAAAATCTCCCGCAGCCTGCTCTACGCCTGCCGCAAGTTCCCCGGCCTGCTGCCCTACGCCCTCTTCTTCGTGGCAGTCATCCTCTCCGTCATGGGTGCGGCCTACTTCACCGTTCTGGCTTTCCTGGCTCCTATCACCCTGATGATCTGCGACGAGGCCAAGATGGATAAGCTCACCGGCGCCGTCGCCATCAACTGCGGCGCGCTGGCCGGCGGCAACTTCCCCACCGCCGCTTTGGGCGTGGTCTTCCGCGGCCTCATGGACAAGGCTTACGAGGACGCCGCTATGACCCCCATCGATTCCTTCTCCTCCTCCCTGCTGATGTTCGGCCTGGCCATCGTCTCAAGCCTCATCATCATCACGGTCTTCCGCTTCTGCTTCAAGAGCAACCGCAACATCGGCAAGGGCGTCACCTTCGAGAAGCCTGAGGCCTACACCCCGGTCCAGAAGAAGACTCTGACCCTCATCCTCCTGATGATGGCCGTGGTTCTGATCTTCCCCGTGCTGAAGCTCATCCTCCCCGACGTGAAGTTCATCTCCGACGTGGCCGGCAAGATCGACGTGGGCCTGGTGGCCATCGTCTTCGCCGTCATCGCCCTGCTGATGAAGCTGGCTCCTCAGAAGGAGATCATCGCCAAGGTGCCCTGGAACACCATTCTGATGATTGCGGGCGCCGGCATGCTGATTTCCGTAGCCGTCAAGGCTGGCACCATCGACCTGCTCTCCGCCTGGATCGGCAGCAATGTCCCCGTGTGGCTGGTACCGCTGGCCTTCTCCATCGTTGGCGCCATCATGTCCTTCTTCTCCTCCACCACCGGCGTGGTCTGCCCTGCTCTCTTCCCGCTGATCCCCGCCCTGGCAGTGGCCACCGGTCTGAACCCCGCAGCCCTGTTCACCTGCACCGTCCTTGGCGCCCAGAGCTCCGCCATCTCCCCCTTCTCCTCCGGAGGCTCTCTGATCCTCGGCTCCTGCGGCTCCGAGGAGGAGCGCGGTCACCTGTTCAACCGTCTGCTCTTCGTGGCGGTCCCCATCAGCGTCGGCATCTGCGCTCTGTACAACTTCGTGATCTCTATGATCCTGTGACGCAGCAGCGTCGCTCCCACCGGATCCAATTGTTGTCCCTCCGCACAGCTCAGAAAAAGCAGTCGCTCAAGAAGCGGCTGCTTTTTCTTCGGCTGTGCTCCAGGTCTCCTCCTTTCCTCACCGGACCCCCCTCTTTTTGGGGGGATCGCGGACAGCTTCTGAAAAGCTTCTGCCCGCTTTTTCATATCTGCCCCGGTCGTTTTGGATTGAGGTTTCAAAATGACCGGGGCTTTTTTCGTTCATCCGTTATTTTGTAATGTTTTTGTACGCTTCCCGCGTTATACTATCCACGTAAAAGCAAAACAGGAGCCGGCGGCGCAAAAGAAGCCGCGGCAGCAAACGACAGGAGGATATCCAAATGGGCAGATTATCGGAAGCATTAAAGGTGAAGCTGGCGACCCTGGGCAAGGCCAAGGTCGGCTCTCTCCAGGATTTTGTCAAGGATCCCCAGGGGCAGCTGGATCAGCTTCGTCTTGAGAACGACGAATATTTTGTCAAAAATGCGCTGTCCGGTCAAATGGAGGCGCTCTTCGGCAAGCTCACGCCGGAGAAGCAGCAGGAGATCAACGCGAAAAATCTCCCCGACGAGGAGAAGTGGAACGCTGTCGCCGAGGCCTATGAAGCCCAGTTCGGCGAGGCCGAGGCCGGCAGGGCTGCGGACGAGGTGGAGAAGACCGTCTCTCCCGACGACCCCCGCTATCCCAAGGAAAAACTGTATTCCAATCCGAACAGGGATCAGATCGACGCCCTCCGCGCCGAGATCAAGCCGGACGACCCCGAGGCCCAGGCCAAGCGCGAGCTTCTGGACAAGGTGGAACGGGATCTGACCCTGACCAGCGACGAAGCCCTGGATCATTACAACCGAATGGACAGTCTCCTTCAGTATCGGCTGGAGGCCCTGCAGTATACGGAGCGGAACGCCTTTGTCGAACAGTATCAGGGCGGGAAATACGCCTCCAAGCTGCCCAAGACGGAGAGCAACCATACCAATATGGACTACTACTTCTTCGACAACATCACGCCGAATGAGTCCAACTTCACAGCCAAGGACAGCAGCGATCTGGTGGGCACCATTCCGGAGTTCCTCTCCCCGGAGATGAAGAAGGACGTGCTGGAGATCACGGACAAGATGAACGCCCACAGCGACATGTACCACATTCCCGAGGTAACCGTATTCAACAAAAAGACGCCCTCCGGGCACCCCTACTATCTCGCGGAACAGGGCATCAAGGCCTACGCCTTCTGGCCCCTCCGAACGGCCACTGAGAACCTGGCCAACGCCCTGAAAACCAAGGATTACGACAAGATCCGCGAGGCGGAACAGAAGTACAGCGAGATGCGCGCCTTTTCCGACGACATGATGCGGATCATGGGGAAGTACAAGACGCCCCTCTGCGGCGGCAACGTCAACTCCACGAGAAAAGCCAACGGCGGCACCGCCGTCCCCCAGGAGCATCTGAAGGACTTCGTCACCCACAGCAAGCTCAACGGTCTGTATATGCTCCACGGCTTCTATAAGAACACCGGCATCACGCCCGAAAAATTCTTCAAGGATCCCGCCGCCGCCATGCGGCAGAGCGCCAGACTGTTCCTGGCCCAGGAGGGCATTCATACCAAGCCCACCCTCGGCTCCAAACTGTACAACGGCATGAGCGCCACTTTCGCAAACGAGGTGAGCCAGGCCTATTTCAATACCGACGCCAGCCTCATCGGCAGAGCCTTTGAAAGCCTGTCCAGCATGGAAAAGGACCCGGAGAAGCGCAAGCTGATCGCCGGCTGCGGCGGACTGGCCGCGGCGGCGGGCTCGATCGTGGTGAACGAATACTTCCATAAGATCGAGAAGCTCAGCCAGATGCCGAAGGATAAGGAGGACTATTTCTATCAGCACGTCGCCCTGCTGCCGGAGAACGAGATCGATCTCATCAAGCTGTACGACAAGCTGGAGGGCGAGAACTGGAAAAAGGACGCGGATCCCAGACGTCTGGCCCAGGAGCTGCGGGCTCATGGCAAGCTGGACTACAGCGAGCTCGCCGAACGGACCGAGCGGGTCCTGAACGAAGTGGAGGATGAGAGGAATGACGATAAAGCCATTGTAAACAGCGGCTTCCGTCGGGATAGATTCTTCCGCTCCAGCATGCGGGCCTACACCGAGCTGATCCGCACGGCGACGCCGGAAGAGAAGAAGGACCCCGCTTTCCGAAAGTTCCGCGACAGCGTTTTCGCAATGGAACTGAAATACGGCAGGAACGGCACCGAGAAGGACGTTGCCGACATGACCAACGTTTGCCGGAAGCTGGACCAGGAGGTCGCCCTGCAGCGGCAGACAAAGTCCGGCTGGTTCATCAGCACCAGAAACAGCCCCGAGCACGACCACATGGTGATCTCCCAGCGGAAGCTGCAGTACAAGCTGAAGCAGCTGCGCGGCGAGGAGATCACGGATCTGCCCCAGGACGAGCTGGAGGCCCTGAAGAAGGTCGATCTGAAGCGGCTGATCGACAATGCCCGCAGAGATACCTACGAGTACTGCCGTCTCAAGACGGACAACGGCAAAAAGGGCTTCGTACACGACGTGGGCGTGGACCGCTATGAAAAGGCCTATGAGAGCCTGGAGACCATAGACGAGATCGCCGATGCCTGCGGTCTTCTGTCCCCCGGCGAGAAGCTGCTCAATGCAACGAGAAAAGGCCTTCTGAACGGACGAACCGACCGGCAATGGGCCCGGGATATGGCGGAAACCGCCGCGGCCCGGGCGATCCTCGGCATGACCCTGGCCAACGGCAAAAAGAGCTTCGACGCCCAGGACAAGTATCTGGAAGCCGGCAAGCTGGCGGAGTCGGAGGCCAAGATCAAGGCGGACCCGGCCTTCCGGCGGATGATGGAGCGCGCCGGGCAGGAAGACATGGTGGACATGATCATCAACGGAAAAAGCTCCGTCACCGACGCCTACATCCGGGCGAAGGATCAGCTCAAGATGGAGGCCGAGCAGGCGGAGAACGACGCCCAGCACAACCATATCCATGAGCTGGGCGAGGCGGACAACGTGGAAACCATGACCAGCGAGGACAAAAAGAAAATG
>JAFYAB010000104.1 GCA_017540945.1 Oscillospiraceae bacterium
GATAAAGTAAACAGGGCCTTTTCGGGTTAATTTTGAGGTTAAATTTTTGAGAGCATGTAAAAATTCGTTGATAATTCAGGGGTTTTCTTGTTGCAATGTGAGAAGTACGGTCTGAAGGCCGCCCGCCGCGCGCCTCAGTTCTCCAAGCGTTAATTTGTCCGCAAAATTACAGAAGCTTCCGAGGGATTCGGAGGCTTCTGTTTTTTTGCTTATATTCCTGCCCGGAAGCGCTCGATCATCTCGCCGGTGAGGCTGATGCCGGAGTGGTCCGTGGGGATTTCGCCGCGGGGGAACCAGCCCGCCTCGGAGAGCTCCGACTGCTGGATCGTGATGCGGTCGTCCCCGTCCAGGTCGCAGAAGAAGCCCATCAGCAGACTGTCGGTGAAGACCCAGGGCTGGGACTTGTAGAAGCGGAGATTCTTCACCCGCAGCCCCGTCTCCTCGAAGACCTCCCGGCGCACCGTGTCCTCGATGGATTCGCCGATCTCCGCGAAGCCCGCCACCAGGGCGTAGCGCTTGAAGGCCCGGCCCTGATATTTGGTCAGCAGCAGCCGGTCGCCGTCGGTGACGGCCACGATCACCGCGGGGCAGATCTTGGGGTAGAGCGTCAGGCCGCAGGCTGGGCATACCCGGGCCCGCTCGGCGGCGCTGTCCTCCATGGGCCGGCCGCAGCGGCCGCAGAAACGGGTAGCCGCGTACCAGCGGTGGAGGCTCTCGCCCACGGCGGCGGCGAAGACGGCCTCCTTCGGGCCCATGCCCCGGTACTGCCTTGACGGAACCCAGACAAAGGGCGCCGCTTCCTCCGGGACGTGGTCGGCGTCCGCCAGGAAGCAGGTCCTGCCGCCCAGGGTGAAGGCGCAGCGGAAGGGGAGCGCCCGGAGCGCCGGGGGAAGCTCCGGGAAAGCGGGCAGGACCAGCCGATCCTCCTCCGCCCGGGCCAGCACCGCGTCGCCCCGAAACAGCAGGGCGAGGCTGTCTTCCGCGGGAGCTGTTTTTTGAAAGCTGTTGTCGAAACGAACGTCCAGATCCTGGAACATAGGAGCCTCCTGCCGCGCGTCTGCGCGGGCTTTTTATGGGATGGCGGGCCGAACAAAACCCGTCGGCACAATTATACAACAAGCCTGACGGAATTTCCACTTCTTTCATAAATTTACGCTAATTTCCGCTTTACAATTTATCTCATATCTGTTACAATATGTACTGTACTATGGTCTATTGCGACCTGTATCAACCATTTGCCGATTACGTAAATAGGAGGTAAGTTGCATCAAATGGCTTGTAAAGTAACGACAGTTCCCTTCCGTGGCACGAAGGAACAAGAAGAGAAGCTGTTGGCCGTGATCGCGGAGCTCCGGGATACCCCGGGCGCCCTCATGCCCATCATGCAGAGAGCCCAGGACATCTATGGGTATCTTCCCATCGAGGTCCAGACCATCATTGCCGATCAGATGAATGTTCCCCTGGAAAAGATCTACGGCATCGCCACATTCTACGCGCAGTTCGCCCTGGCCCCCAAGGGCAAGTACCGCATCGCGGTCTGCCTGGGCACCGCCTGCTACGTCAAGGGCGCTCAGGCCGTGTTCGACAAGATCTGCGAGGTCACCGGCCTGAAGGAAGGCCAGTGCACCGCCGACGGCAAGTTCTCCCTGGAAGCCTGCCGCTGCGTCGGCGCCTGCGGCCTGGCCCCCGTCATGATGATCAACGACGACGTCTATGGCCGGCTGACGCCCGACCAGATCGAGGGCATCCTCGGCAAGTACTGAGATCCCGCAACGGAGGTAACCTATGAAACTGCGCCAGATCGCCGAACTGCTCCGGGCCCGGGTGCTCTCCAGCGAGCATATGCTGGACACCGAGGTCCAAAACGCCTTCTGCTGCGACATGATGTCCGATGTGCTGGCGTTCGCCACCAACCAGTCCGTGCTGCTCACCGGGCTTCTCAACCCCCAGGTGGTGCGCACGGCCATGATGCTGGACATGCACTGCATCGTGTTCATCAACGGCAAGGAGCCTACGCCCGAGATCGTCTCCCTGTCTGACATCAACGACATCGTCGTGATGGTGACGGAGGAATCCATGTTCCGCGCGGCGGGGACGCTGTACGAAACGGGCCTCCTGAACACCGAGGAGGGATAGGACGATGGCGGCGCTGAATTTTCACTTCGACATTGACGGAGAAGATTTCTCCTCCGCCGGCGAGGCTTCCGTGGAGATGAAGAAGAAGCTGCGGCAGCTCGGGTTTCCGTCCGACGTGATCCGCCGCTGCTCCATCGCCATGTACGAGGGCGAGATCAATATGGTCATCCACGCCAACGGCGGCACCGCCGACGTTGCGGTCTACCCGGACAAGATCGTGATCGTGCTCGAGGATCACGGTCCCGGCATCCCCGATGTGGAGCTGGCCATGCAGGAGGGCTATTCCACCTCCACCGAGCAGATCCGAAACATGGGCTTTGGCGCAGGCATGGGCCTGCCCAACATGAAACGCTACACCCAGAGCCTTGAGATCGAGACCAAGGTCGGTGTAGGCACCAAGCTCACCATGGTGGTGGGCGTATAACCCGGAAGGGAGGGACCGCATGACTGATGATTTCCTGCACTCGGTGTCGCTGGACGCCGAAAAGTGTATCGGCTGTACCTCCTGTCTCCGCCGCTGCCCCACGGAGGCCATCCGGATCCGGGACGGCCACGCGGTCATCCGCACCCACTTCTGCATCGACTGCGGACGCTGCGTGCGGGTCTGCCAGCACAAGGCCAAGAAGGCCATCTTCGACAAGCTCTCCGACATCGACCCCAGATACAAGCTCCGCATCGCCCTTCCGGCCCCTGCCCTCTATGGGCAGTTCGACGGCCTGACAGACATCGGCTGCCTGCTGGAGTCCCTGCTGGAGCTGGGCTTCGACGAGATCTACGAGGTGGCCCGCGCCGCGGAGATCATTTCCGAGTGTACCCGCCGCTACATGCGCAAGCCCAACATCCCCCGCCCGGTGATCAGCTCCGCCTGTCCCGCCATCGTGCGGCTCATCCGGCTGCGCTTCCCGGAGCTCTGCGATAACGTCCTGCCCATCCTGCCCCCGGTGGAATACGCCAGCCGCATCGCCAAGGCCAAGGCGCTGAAGAACCACCCGGAGCTGACCAAGGACGAGATTTGCACCGTATTCATTTCTCCCTGTCCCGCCAAGCGCAGCTACGCCAAGAACGGACTCAGCCAGACCAAGAGCAGCATCGACTACGTGGTCTCCGTCTCGGAGGTCTACATGAAGCTCTCCGGCAAGGTCAAGCCCGTCCATCCCGGCATGATGCGCTCCCGCGCTGGCATCGCCGGCGTCAAGTGGGCTTCCTCCGGCGGCGAAGCCGAGGGCCTCTTCGACGACCGCTATCTGGCGGCCGACGATATGGACAACGCCATCCAGGTCCTGGACGCCATCGAGACCAACAAATTCCCGCATCTGGAATTCGTGGAGCTCAACGCCTGCCCGGGCGGCTGCGTGGGCGGCGCTGCGACGGTGGAGAATCCCTACATTGCCAAGGCCAGGCTCATGTCCTTCCGGCATGGCCTGCCCCACAACCGGAACTATCTGGACGTGAGAGACCAGGGGCCGGACTACGTTCCCCCCGACGCCCTGCTGGACGCGCCCATCAACGACTACGTCCCCAACATCAGCCTTTCGACGGACCGCTTCGAGGCCATGCGCCTGATGATGCAGATCGAGGAGCTGGAAAAGCAGCTGCCCCAGATCGACTGCGGCTCCTGCGGCGCCCCCACCTGCCGGGCCTTCGCGGAGGATGTGGTCAAGGGCGAGGTCAAGATGGAGGACTGCGTGGTCCTGCTGCGGCGGCGTCTGTATGAACAGAAAGGAGGAACGCAGAAATGACTGTGATGGAGCTGGCTGAAAAGCTGTCTCTGGAACCCGTCTGCGAGGCTGAGCCGGATCGCGAGGTCACCGGCGGCTACGCCGGGGATCTGCTCTCCTGGGTGATGGGCCGGGCCCAATCGGGCGACGCCTGGATCACCATCATGTCCAACAACAACGTGGTTGCCGTCGCCACCCTGACAGACGCGGCGCTGGTCATCCTGGCCGAGAACGTGTCGCCGGATCCCGGCGTGACCCAGCTGGCGGAGCGAAAGGGGATCAACCTCTACCGCTCTCCGGAGCCGATCTTCACCCTCTGCGCGAAGGTGGCGGCCCTGCTATGAACCGCTATTTCTACGACCTGCACATACACTCCTGCCTGTCCCCCTGCGGGGACGACGACATGACTCCCGCCAACATTGCCGGTATGGGGAGCCTCTGCGGCCTCCAGCTGATGGCCCTGACGGATCACAACAGCTGCGGCAACTGCCGGGCCTTTGTGAACGCCTGCCGCCAATACGGCATCGTGGGCGTTCCGGGCATGGAGCTGACCACCGCCGAGGAGGTCCATCTGGTCTGCCTCTTTCCCACGGTGGAGGCGGCGGAGGCCTTCGGCGAGGCCGTGAAACAGCAGCGCTTTCCCATTAAGAACAAACCGGCCGTCTTCGGCAACCAGTATTACATGGACGCCGAGGACCATATCCTGGGCGAGGAGCCGAACCTGCTGATCCCGGCCACAAAGCTGGACCTGGAGGCAGGCACCGCCCTGGCTTTGGCCCATGGCGGCGCGGCCTTCCCGGCCCACATCGACCGCCCCTCCAACGGGATCATCGGCATCCTGGGCGCCCTGCCCGAGAAGCCCTTTTTCCCCACCCTGGAGCTGAACGACCCGGAAAACCGGGAACAGTACGCGAAGGAGTACCACCTGGAGGGAAGACGCCTGCTCTGCTCCTCCGACGCCCATCGGCTCGAGAGCATGCGGGATGCCAGCCAATGGATCGAGCTGGACGACGAGCCCTACAGCTCCCAGAAGGTCCGCGACTCCCTGATCGCCCTGCTGCGGGAGGGGATGACGTAAAATAATTGAAAATTGAAAGTTGAAAATTGAAAAAGGATCAGAGTTTTTCAAATCGAGATTTGAAAAACACATTCAATTCTCAATTCTTACTTCTCAATTCTCAATTTCAGAAGGAGGGAATGGTATGAAGGAACTGTCCTTGAACATCCTGGACGTGGCCAAGAATTCCGTCAAGGCTGGGGCGACGCGGATCGTGATCCGCATCGACGAGGCCGACGGCTGGCGCACCCTGTCCATCATCGACAACGGCTGCGGCATGCCGCCCGAGTTTGTGGCCACCGTCACAGATCCCTTCACCACCACCCGGACCACCAGGCCCGTGGGCATGGGCCTGCCGCTGCTGAAGCTGGCGGCCGAGCAGACGGGCGGAGACCTGTATATCGAGTCCTCCGTCGTCCCGCCGACCGGAACCACCGTAAAGGCCACGTTCCGGATCGACCATCTGGACTGCGTCCCGGTGGGCGATTACGCGGGCTCCGTCGTCACCCTGATCCAGGGCAGCCCGGAGATCGATTTCCTCTTCGTCTACAACCGCGAGGACGGTCAGTCCGTCACCCTCGATACCGCGGAGGTCCGGACCATCCTCGGTCCCGAGGTGCCGCTGGATCTGCCCGACGTCCTGATGTGGATGGAAGGCGCCCTGCAGTTCGAGGAATGACCCCGTAGGGGCCGATGCCCACATCGGCCCGCCCGTCGGGTAATACTTGTGGGAAGGGCCGACGTGGGTATCGGCCCCTACTGAGATGAACAGCAAAATTAAATTATTCATAAGAAAGGAACGTACTATGAAAACTTTGGCGGAACTTCAAGCAATTCGTGAGCGCATGAAGGACAACGTGACCATGCGCTCCGGCAGCGGCAGCATTCGCGCCGTGGTGGGCATGGCCACCTGCGGCATCGCCGCCGGCGCCAGACCCGTTCTGTCCGCGCTGGTGGAGGAGGTCGCGAAGCTCAACCTCGGTGAAAAGGTCACCGTCACCCAGACCGGCTGCATCGGCCTGTGCCGTTACGAGCCCATCGTGGAGGTCTATGAGGCCGACAAGGAGAAGGTCACCTACGTCAAGATGACCGCGGAGAAGGCGCGCCGTGTGGCGGAGGAGCATCTGAAGAACGGCCACGTCGTCACCGAGTATACCATCGGCGCCGAAGAGAAGTAAGGAGGAACAGCTATGTATCGTTCTCATGTATTGATTTGCGGAGGCACCGGCTGTACCTCCTCCGGCTCTGTCGCCGTCCGCGAAAGACTGGCGGAAGAGCTGAAGGCCAAGGGCCTGGATAACGAGATCAAGATCGTGCAGACCGGCTGCTTCGGCCTCTGCGCTCTGGGCCCCGTTATGATCGTCTACCCCGAAGGCACCTTCTACTCCCGCGTTACCCCCGAGGACATCCCCGAGATCGTGGAAGAGCACCTGCTCAAGGGCCGTATCGTGACCCGTCTGGAATACAAGGAAGGCGCCGAGATCACCGAGCCCGGCACCAACGTCTCCCTGAATGACACCAACTTCTACAAGTCCCAGCTGCGTGTGGCGCTGCGGAACTGCGGCGTCATCAACCCCGAGAACATCGACGAGTACATTGCCCGTGACGGCTACATGGCCCTGGGCAAGGTCCTCACCGAGATGAGCCCCGACGACGTCATCCAGGTCCTGCTGGACTCCGGCCTCCGCGGACGCGGCGGCGCCGGCTTCCCCACCGGCCTGAAGTGGAAGTTCGCCAAGGCCTATGACAACGATCAGAAGTACGTCTGCTGCAACGCCGACGAGGGCGACCCCGGCGCCTTCATGGACCGCTCCGTGCTGGAGGGCGACCCCCACGTGGTGCTCGAGGCCATGACCATTGCCGGCTACACCATCGGCGCCTCTCAGGGCTACATCTACGTCCGCGCCGAGTACCCCATCGCCGTCAAGCGTCTGCAGATCGCCATTGACCAGGCCCGCGAGTACGGCCTGCTGGGCGACAACATCCTGGGCACCGGCTTCAAGTTCGACATCGGCCTGCGCCTGGGCGCCGGCGCCTTCGTCTGCGGCGAGGAGACCGCGCTGATGACCTCCATCGAGGGCAACCGCGGCGAGCCCCGTCCCCGTCCTCCCTTCCCCGCTGAGAAGGGCCTGTTCCAGAAGCCTTCCATCCTGAACAACGTCGAGACCTGGGCCAACATTCCCCAGATCATCCTCAAGGGGGCCGAGTGGTTCGCATCCATGGGCACCGAGAAGTCCAAGGGCACCAAGGTCTTCGCCCTGGGCGGCAAGATCACCCACACCGGCCTGGTGGAGATCCCCATGGGCACTCCGCTGCGCAAGGTCATCGAGGAGATCGGCGGCGGCATCCCCAACGGCAAGAAGTTCAAGGCTGCCCAGACCGGCGGCCCCTCCGGCGGCTGCATCCCGGCCGAGCACTTTGACGTGCCCATCGACTATGACAACCTGATCGCCATCGGCTCCATGATGGGCTCCGGCGGCCTGATCGTCATGGACGAGGACAACTGCATGGTCGATATCGCCAAGTTCTTCCTGCAGTTCACCGTGGACGAGTCCTGCGGCAAGTGCACGCCCTGCCGGATCGGCACCAAGCGTCTGCTGGAGATGCTGGAGAAGATCACCGACGGCAAGGGCACCCTGGAGGACCTGGACAAGATGGAGGAGCTCTGCTACTACATCAAGGCCAACGCCCTCTGCGGCCTGGGCCAGACGGCCCCCAACCCCGTGCTCTCCACCCTGCGTTACTTCCGCGACGAGTATATCGCCCACGTGGTAGACAAGCGCTGCCCCGCCGGCGTCTGCAAGCATCTGCTGAAGTTCGTGGTGAACAAGGAGAAGTGCATCGGCTGTGGTCTGTGTATGCGCAACTGCCCGGCCAACGCCATCACCCGCACGGACTACATTGCC
>JAFYAB010000105.1 GCA_017540945.1 Oscillospiraceae bacterium
CGCTGTGGGCCAGCATATAGTCTGCAGCCCGGTCCGCCGTCTCCGGGCTCATGGTCCGGGGCTCCCAGCCTCTCTCAAAGCAGTAGGCGCAGCGGGCGTTGCAGGCCGTGGTGGTGAAAACGGTGTATTTCCGGATCCAGCTTTTGGGCGGATCCACGATCCGCAGGAGTTCCCGCAGCTCATGGACCGTGGCATGCTGATCCAGTCCCTCCGGCACCAGATACCAGTCCCGGCGCAGCCGCTCCCGCAGTTCCCCCCGGGGGACTTCCAGGGCGGGAAGCAGGGCCGCGGGGACGTGGAGCAGCTCCAGGGTCAGAGCATTGTATAAAAGCAGGCCGTCCTCGGTGGGCTGGCGGATCAGGAAGGCGCTCCAGCGCAGGGAGGCTCCGGCCCCCCGGCCCGGACCCAGCAGCTTCCGCACCCGGGGATCTCCGGGCAGGACGGTGATGATCTCATTCATATTTCGTTCCTCGTTTTTCCTTTTTTATGGATGGCCGCAAGCGGGATATCACCGCCTGGGCGGCGAGGCCGGTGAAGAGGCCCGTGACCATGCCCGAGAGCAACAGCACCGGAAGATAGGCGATGAGGCCCGGGGTGGCGGCAATGGCCATGGCAGCCAGGAGCTGGCCCAGATTGTGGAGCATGGCTCCCAGTACCGAGGCGGCCCAGAGCTGCTTTTCCCGCAGCAGGGGCCGGAGCAGACACATGCCGCCCCAGCTCAGCAGACCGCCGGCGGCGGAATAAGCCAGGGCTCCGAGATTGCCGGTCAGCAGGGCCGATAGAAAAACCTTGCAGGCCAGCACCGCCAGGGCCTCCTTCCATCCGTAGAGGAACAGAACGCAGACCACAATGATGTTGCCCAGACCCAGCTTTACCCCCGGCACCGGCACCGGCGCGGGGATCTGGTTTTCAACGATAAAGAGGATCAGGGAAGCGCCGGTCAGGAGGGCCAGGCTGAGAATCGTTTTCAGTTTCATATTCGTCAATCGCTGATGTCGCTGTCCATGGTGATGTAAACCTGGTAATCGGGGTAGGCCTCGCGGATCTCCCGGCAGATGGAAGCGAAGAGGGCCTTGCGGTCCTCCGCCTCAAAGCCGATCACCAGGTCAAAGCGGATCTCCCGGTCGTGCATGTGGAAGCCGTGCATCTGCAGCACATGGTCGCGGCCCATGACCCGGCGGCGGATGTCCTCCCGCGTCCGGGCGACGTTGTCGTCGGTGGTGTTGACGGAGTAGACGCTGATGCCGGTGAGTATGACCCCATGCTCCAGCGCCACCCGGTCGGTGATATCCCGCTCCAGCTGGTCCAGATCGGCGGCGGTCATGAAATCCGGCACCTCGATGTGGACAGAGCCGATCATCATATCCGGCCCGTAGCTGTGCAGGATCAGATCGTAGGCCCCCTGGACCTGGGGGAACTCCGAGACGGTCCTTTTGATCCCCAGGCTGAGCTCGCTGTCCACCCGCTCCCCCAGGATGCGGGAGATGGTCTGCCGGAGTATATCATAGCCGGACTTCAGGATCACCAGAGAAATCAGCGCGCCCAGCCAGGCCTCCACGGACAGGCCCCAGATCAGAAAGACCGCGGCGGCCGCCAGGGTGGCGGCGGAGATCACCGCGTCGTTGCGGGCGTCCTGGCCGGAGGCGATCAACGCGTCGGACCGGACCCGTTGGCCGGTCTTCTTCACATACACGCTCAGGACCAGCTTTACCAGCACCGCGACCCCCACGATGATCAGCGCCGCGGCGCTGTAATCCGGGGTCACAGGCTCCAGGATCTTTTTCACCGACTCCACCAGGGAGCTGACGCCGGCATAGAGCACGATCACGGCAATGACGGCGGCGGTGAGATACTCCGCCCGGCCGTGGCCGTAGGGGTGCTTCTTATCGGGCTTCTTCCCCGCCATCCGGGTGCCCGCGATGGTGATGACGGAGGAAAGCGCGTCGGAGAGGTTGTTCACCGCGTCCAGCACGATGGCGATGGAGTGGGAAAGCAGGCCCACCGCGGCCTTGAAGCCCGCGAGGAACAGATTGGCGACGACGCCGAGAATGCTGGTCCGGATAATGACGGTCTTGCGCTCCAAGCGAATCCCTCCCTGTTCCGGCATGATTTTTTGCTTGCCTTATATTGTATAATACTTTCCCGAAAAAAACAATTGAAATTTTTATTCTTGCATTCGAGGGGAAATTATGCTACGATACATTATAATAATCACAAGGATCCGCAGAAAGGAGACGCCGCGATGGCCGAATGGATCACTTCGAAGGCCAACAGCACCGTGCAGCATGTCCGTAAGCTGATGGCCAGCCGGAAGTATCGCTATGAGTGCCGGGCCTTCGTGGCCGACGGCGCCAAGCTGGTGGAGGAGGCTCTGCGCTGGGGTCTTGGCGTGGACGCGCTGCTTCTGCGGGAGGGCGTGGACTTCCCGGTGCCTGCCGGCGTGCGAGAGCTGCGGATGCCGGAGGCTCTGATGAAGGAGATCTCCCGGATGGAGACTCCCCAGGGGGTGCTGGCCCTTTGCCGCATGCCGGAGCCGAAGCCTCTGGATCTGAAGCCCGGCAGTCTGATCCTGGACGGAATTCAGGATCCCGGCAACCTGGGCACCATTCTCCGGGCCGCCGACGCCTTCGACGTCCCCGTGGTTCTGGCTGACGGCTGCGCCGATCCCTATGGGGAGAAGACCGTCCGGGCCACCATGGGCGCCGTCTTCCGCAGACCGCCCAGGCAGTCCTCCACGGAGGCGCTCCTGCTGCAGTGCCGGGAACGGAAGCTTCCCATCTGCGCCACCGCCCTCTCCCAGCGGGCGGAGGACATCCGCGGCGTCGATCTCAAGGGCTGCGTCACCGTCATCGGCTCCGAGGGCCAGGGCGTGAGCGAGGCCTTTCTGGAGGCCGCCGCCCGGGAGGTCATTATCCCCATGTCGCCCCGCTGCGAGTCCCTGAACGCGGCGGTGGCCGCCACCGTTGTGCTTTGGGAGCTGAGAAGAGAAAGCAGCAAGCAATAAGGGACCGATTCCAATCCAAATCCCCATTACCTGTTACTCAGAAGAAGCTATGGACAACGAAAACCTGTATTGGATCTGGCTTGCCGGAAGGCCCGGCTTCGGTCCCGTAAAGCTGCGGCAGATGCTGGAGCTCTGCGGCGGCCCCAGGCGCCTGTACGAGGCGGAGCCCGGGGATTTGGCCCGTATGGGGCTCTCTGAGCGAGCCCGGCGCACCCTCGCCGACAAGGATCTGCGGCCCGCCCGCGCGATCCTGCAACGCTGTGCCGAATCCGGCGTCACGCTCCTCAGCCTGCGCGAGGAAGTCTACCCGGCGGCCCTGCGCCAGACTCCGGACGCACCGCTGGTGCTCTACTGTCTGGGCGCTCTGCCCGCGTCGGGCCGCCAGCCCTGGATCGGGGTGGTGGGCGCCCGGGAGGCGGACCGGCGCGGTCTGCAAACAGCCCGGGCCCTGGGCTGGCAGCTCTCCGACTGCGGCGGCGTGGTCGTCACCGGTATGGCAAAAGGTGTGGACGCCGAAGCCGCCTGGGGCGCTCTGGAGCAGGGCGGCGCCGTGGTCGGCGTGCTGGGCGGCGGCGTGGATACGGTATATCCCAGGGAAAACGCCGCCCTCTATGAGCGGGTGAAGGCCCGGGGCTGTCTGCTCTCGGAGTACCCGCCGGGCACCGCCCCCAACGGTCGGCACTTTCCCGCCCGGAACCGGATCATCAGCGCCCTCTCCGACGGCGTGGTGGTGGTCCAGGCCGCGGAGCACAGCGGCGCCCTCATCACCGCCCGCTGGGCGGCGGACCAGGGCAGGGACGTGTTCTCCGTCCCCGGTCCCGCCGGAGATCCCCTGTGCCGGGGCAGCAACCAGCTGCTGCGGGAGGGCGCCATACTGGCGGAATCCGGCTGGGATATCATGCGGGAGTACGTCTATCGATACCCCGGCGCGGTGAGAATGCCCTCTCAGGGATCCGGCGTCGGGCCTCGGGCATCCGCAGAGGGGGAAACGCCCTGCCGCGGCAAGCCTGTCGGAGGCGCCGCCCTCGACGCCCCGCCCGAAAACAGCCAGTCCTGTGGGGACAGCGCTCCGCCGCGGGCGGAGATCGACGTTTCCGCGCTGCCCCCCATTCAGAGGCAGATCGTGGAAGCCCTGCAAGGCGGTCCCCTCCAGCTGGACACGCTGATCGACCGGCTGGGGCTGCCCGCGGGACAGGTTTTGACGCAGCTCACCCTGCTGCAGGTCAAAAAGATCATTTCCCAGAAGCCGGGAAAGGTTTACCAACTGTGAACACACGGACGGCAGCGCGCCGTCCCTACGATATTTCTCTCAGGAGGATCATCATTCATGTCGAAGCAAAATCCCGATCTTGTGATCGTGGAGTCGCCCTCCAAGGCGAAGACCATCGGAAAATACCTGGGGCCGGACTATCAGGTCAAGGCCTGCATGGGCCACCTGCGGGACCTGCCCAAAAGCACCATGGGCGTGGATCTGGAGCATGATTTCGCCCCCGAATACATCCCCATGAAGGAGAAGGCGGATCTGATCCGTGAGCTGAAGCGGGCCGCCGACAAGGCGGACACCGTCTATCTCGCCACCGACCCGGACCGGGAGGGCGAGGCCATCTCCTGGCACATCCGGGAGCTGCTGAATCTCCCCGCGGCCAAGACCCGCCGGGTGACCTTCAACGAGATCACCCGCAACGTGGTGACGAACGCCATCCGGCAGCCCAGAGACATCGACCTGGACCTGGTGGACGCCCAGCAGGCCCGCCGCATCCTGGACCGCATCGTGGGCTACCAGCTCTCTCCCCTGCTCTGGCGGAAGGTCCGCCGGGGTCTCTCCGCGGGACGGGTCCAGTCCGTGGCCACCCGTCTTGTGGTGGAGCGGGAGAACGAGATCCGCGCCTTCGTGCCGGAGGAATACTGGTCCCTGGACGTGACGCTGGAATGCACCGAGAAGCCCGGCCGCTTCGAGGCCCACTACCTGGGGGAAAACGGCAAAAAGCGGACCCTCAGCCGCGAGGAGGAGACCATGGCCGTGCTCAACGACGTGCAGGGCCAGCTCTTCAGCGTCAAGGAGATCAAGAAGGCGGAAAAGCGCCGGGCCCCGGCTCCCCCCTTCATCACCTCCACTCTTCAGCAGGAGGCCTCCCGCAAGCTGAACATGACCCCCAAGCGCACCATGGCAATCGCCCAGCAGCTCTATGAGGGCGTGGACGTCACCGGTCATGGCACCGTGGGTCTCATCACCTATATGCGTACCGACTCCCTCCGTCTGTCTGAGGAGGCTCTCTTCGCCGCCAAGGGCTACATCGAGGAGCGTTACGGCAAGCACTTCCACGCCGGCAGCCCCCGCCGCTTCAAGACCAAGAGCGCGGCTCAGGACGCCCACGAGGCCATCCGGCCCAGCGACGTGCGCCTGGACCCCGACACCCTGGCAAAGGACCTGACCCGGGACCAGCTCCGGCTCTACCGGCTGATCTGGAGCCGCTTCGTGGCCAGCCAGATGGCCAGCGCCGTCTACGACACCGCCGTGATCGACACGGAATGCAAGAGCCACAGCTTCCGCTCCAACCACCAGAGCCTGCGCTTCTCCGGCTTTTTGGCCGTCTACGAGGAGGGCCGGGACGATGAGAGCGAGGAGAAGACCGACGCGCTGCCCGAGCTGCGGGAGGGCGAGCCCCTCCGCCACCTGGAGAGCAGGCCGGAGCAGCACTTTACCCTGCCCCCCGCCCGCTACACCGAGGCCACTCTGGTCAAAGCCATGGAGGAGAAGGGCGTAGGCCGTCCTTCCACCTACGCCTCCATTGTCTCCACCATCCAGGAGCGGGAATATGTGGTGAAAAAGGACAAGCGCCTGGAGCCCACCCCCCTGGGCGAGGTGGTGACTCAGCTGATGCTGGACCGCTTTACCGACGTGATCGACGTGGAGTTTACCGCCGGCATGGAGGACAAGCTGGACCAGGTGGAGGCCGGCAAGCTGAACTACAAGCAGGTGCTTCGGGACTTCTACGAGGGCTTCCACAGAGAGATGGAGCAGGCCGAGGACGCCCTGAAGGACACCCGCATCAAGGTCCCCGAGGAGGTCACGGACGAGGTCTGCGAGCTCTGCGGCCGGAAGATGGTGGTGAAGTTTGGCCGCTTCGGCAAATTCCTGGCCTGCCCGGGCTACCCGGAATGCAAGAACGCCAAGCCCATCGTGGAGCATATGCCGGGCCGCTGCCCCAAGTGCGGCGGAGGAATGCTGAAGCGCAAGTCCAAGAAGGGCTACGCCTACTACGCCTGCGAGACCGGCCCCAGCTGCGGCTTTATGACCTGGGACGTGCCCACGGATCAGGACTGCCCCTTCTGCGGCCAGACCATGTTCAAGCGCTCCGGCAAGGGCCGGATGAAGCCCTTCTGCATCAACGAAAACTGCGAGAATTTCCTGCCCGAGGATAAACGCGGGTATTATAAGAAACCCCAGCCCATCGAGGATGAGGCAGCAGGCAGCGGACAACCGGCAACAGACACGAAGAAGGCGTCCGGGAAGAAGACGACCGCAAAGAAGACCGCGGCAAAAAAGACAACCGCCGCGAAGAAGACGACGGCGAAAAAGACCGCAGCCCGAAAGCCGAAAAAGGCCGAAGCGTAGCTGATACGTTGTAGGGACGAGCAGTGCTCGTCCGGTTTGCGAAGCAAACAATCGCCCGGAGGGCGATCCATTGCTGCCGGGCGGTCAACGAGATTTGCCTCCGGCAAATCGCATTCGTTCCGAATGCCGGACAAGCGATGCTTGTCCCTACAGGCTGAATTCGGACCTGGGATTTGCCTGCGGAAAATTGCGTTCGTGCCGAACTCCGGACGGCAGCGTGCCGTCCCTATAATAAAAAAACGAGAAGTATGCCTATGAACAACGATACACCAAGCGTTTCCGTCGTGGGCGCCGGCCTGGCCGGTTCCGAGGCGGCGTGGCAGCTTGCAGAGCGGGGGATCGCGGTGCGGCTGATCGAAATGAAGCCGATCAAGATGACCCCCGCCCACCACAGCCCGGATTTCGCGGAGCTCTGCTGCTCCAACTCCCTGCGGGGGGACCGGCTGGAAAACGCCGTGGGCCTGCTGAAGGAGGAGCTGCGCCGTCTGGACAGCCTGATC
Source organism: Oscillospiraceae bacterium (assembly GCA_017540945.1). The sequence goes on from JAFYAB010000105.1 coordinate 7,121, forward strand.
CTCCGCTGCGCCGACGCCACCCGGGTTGAGGCGGGGGGCTGTCTGGCCGTGGATCGGCAGGGCTTCTCCCGGATGGTGACGGAGAAGCTCCGCGCCCATCCCAAGATCACCGTGGTGGAGAAAGAGATCACCGCGGTCCCGGAGGGTCCCGTCATCATCGCCACCGGGCCCCTGACTTCGGAGCCCCTGTCCAGGGCCATCGCGGAATACTTTGGCGGGGCGGGCTACCTCAATTTCTTCGACGCGGCGGCGCCCCTGGTCAGCTTCGAGTCCATCGACATGGAGCAGGCCTGGTTCGCCTCCCGCTACGACCGGGGAACCCCGGATTATGTAAACTGTGCCCTGGACGAAACCCAGTACAAGACCTTTGTCCGGGAGCTGGCGGCCGCCGAGGAGGCCCCGGTCCACGGCTTTGAGGACTCCAAGGTCTTCGAGGGCTGCATGCCCGTGGAGGTCATGGCCCGGCGGGGCGAGGACACCCTGCGCTTCGGTCCCTTGAAGCCCGTGGGTCTGCCGGACCCCAGGACCGGGAAGGACCCCTATGCGGTGGTCCAGCTCCGGAAGGACAACGCCGCCGGCACGGTCTACAATCTGGTGGGCTTCCAGACCCATCTGCGCTTCCCGGAGCAGAAGCGGGTCTTCTCCATGATCCCGGCCCTTCGGAACGCGGAGTTCCTCCGCTACGGGGTCATGCACCGCAACACCTTCCTGGACTCTCCCCGGCTGCTGGATCAGAGCTACGCGGACCGGCGCAACCCGCTGGTGGCCTTCGCCGGGCAGATAACCGGCGTGGAGGGCTATGTGGAGTCCACGGCCTCCGGCTTCCTGGCCGCGGTCTGCATGGCCGCGAAGGTCCGGGGCGAGCCCGTACCGGACTTCCCGGCGGAAACCGCCATCGGCGCTCTTGGCCGCTATATCAGCGACCCTTCCGTGACGAAGTTCCAGCCCATGAACGTCAACTTCGGCATCCTTCCCCCGCTGGGCCGGAAGGTCAAGGGCAAAGCGAACAAAAACCTAGCCATCGCAGAGCGAGCGCTGTCCGCACTGGAGCAGCTAAGAATTCAGAAGGAGGAAGTATAAATTCTCTGCGGGACACTTCTGAATTCTTACTTCTTACTTCTCAATTCTGAATTTGAAACAATACCCCCGAAATATACACAGGGAGGCATAGATACATGAAAATTATCATCGACGCCATGGGCGGCGACAACGCGCCGTTGGCATTCCTGGAGGGCGGCTTCCGGGCCGCCAGGGAGCTGGGCGTGGAAGTGGTCCTGGTGGGCCGCGTGGAACAGCTGCTGGGCATCATGAAGGAGCAGGGCATCGAGACCCTGCCCGCGGGCGTGGAGCTCATGGACGCGGAGCAGGTTGTGGATATGCACGACGATCCGGCCACGGTGGTCCGCACCAAGAAGGAGAGCTCCATGGTCAAGGGCCTGCGGCTCCTGGCGGACGGCGGCGGCGACGCCTTCGTTTCCGCGGGCTCCACGGGCGGTCTGCTCTCCGCCGCGACTCTGGTGGTCAAGCGGGTCCGGGGGATCCGCCGGGCGGCCTTCGGCCCCACAATCCCCACCAAGACCGGCAGCCTGATCCTGATCGACTCCGGCGCCAACGTGGAATGCAGCCCGGAGTTCCTGCTGCAGTTCGGCATCATGGGTTCCTTCTACGCCAGGCTGACCCTGGGACTGGAGAAGCCCCGGGTGGCCCTGCTGAACAACGGCGCGGAGGACTCCAAGGGTGATCCCCTCCATAAGGAGAGCTATCAGCTGTTGAAGGAGGCGGGCGACAAGGGCGTGATCCACTTCATCGGCAACATCGAGGGCCGCGAGGCCATGCTGGGCGACTGCGACGTGCTGGTGGCCGACGGCTTCTCCGGCAACGTTTTCCTGAAGGGCGCCGAGGGCACCGCCATGTTCATGGGATCGCTGATCAAGCGGACCCTGCTGAAGAACTGGAAGACCAAGCTGGCAGCCGCTCTGCTGAAGAAGGATCTGAAGCAAAGTCTGAGCATCATGGACTACCGCCGGGTGGGCGGCACCATGCTCCTGGGCATCTCCAAGCCCGTCATCAAGGCCCACGGCTCCGCCGACACCGAGGCCGTAGTGGGCGCCGTCAAGCAGGCCATCGCCGCGGTGGAGGGCGGGATCTGCCAGGCCATCACCGACAATGTGGACAAGATGATCCTGCCCAGGGAGGCCCAGTGATGCGCGAGCTTCAGAAAACCATCGGCTATACCTTTCGGGATCTTTCCCTGCTGGAGACAGCCCTGACCCACACCTCCTACGCCAACGAGGTCTACAAGGACGGCCTCAGGAGCTACGAGCGGCTGGAATTCCTGGGGGACTCCATCCTGGGCTTCACCACGGCGGACTACCTGCTGGGCGCCTTCCCCGCGCTCCATGAGGGCGAGCTCACCAAGCTGCGGGCGGAGCTGGTCTGCGAGGCCAGCCTGGCGGAGACCGCCAAAAAGCTGGGGCTCGGCTCCCATCTGCGGCTGGGCAAGGGCGAGGAAACCGGCGGCGGACGCCAGCGGGTCTCCATCATCGCCGACGTGGTGGAGGCCGTCATCGCCGCCATCTATCTGGACGGCGGCCTGGGAGCGGCCAAGCGCTTCATCTACGACCACGTGCTGGCGGACGTGAAGGCCCGGGTCAGGCTGAACGCCGACTATAAAACCATGCTCCAGGAGCTGGTTCAGCAAAAGAAGAACCAAGTTCTGAGCTACGAGCTGCTGGCGGAAACCGGTCCGGACCACGACAAGGAGTTCTCCGTCCAGGTGCTGCTCAACGGCAGGCCTGTGGGCACCGGCTCCGGCTCCAGCAAAAAGCGGGCCGAGCAGGCCGCCGCCCGCCAGGCCGTGGAGGCGCTTTTTCCCGGAGCCTTATAAACCCAAGACGGAATTCCGCAGCGCGCAAAACGATTGGGTTTATCAAATTACCATTGGAAAAACAGAAAAAAGTATGTACAAACAGAGAAACATCTGTTATAATATATGCCGCATCGGGAACGATGCGGCATGTTTCTTGCAAATCGAGGATTTGGAAAAGACCTCAGCTTTTCGTTTTGGCTATTTCGTTGGACGAGGGAGGGCGCCGAAATGACAGACCGTTCCGCGGTGTTGTTCCTGCTGGACGACAGCGGCCGCACCGGCAGCGACCTCCCCACCATGCTTCATTCGGTTTTGGGCGTCCCGCTGCTGGGCTGGCTGACCCACCGGCTGCAGCAGGCCGGCGTGAGCCGCTTTTTCCTGATCTGCGCCCCGGCCCTGCTCCCGGAGGCAAAGCGCTGCTTCCCCGCGGGGGTCGAGTTGAGCGTCGCCTCCGACGAGAGCCCTGCGGACCGGCTCCACGTCTTCCTCTCCACCGCGGAGGATGCAGAGCGGGATCTGCTGGTGGTGACGGGCCCGGTGCTCTACCTCCCCACCCAGCGCAGGATCGGCGCGGACCGGGCCAACGCCTGTATGGTGGACCGGCGGGCCCTGATGGCCGCCCTGGACGAGACGGCTCCCATCGGCCACTTTCTCCGTCGGGCCGGAGAGCCCACCACCTGTGAGGACGGCTTCTTCGATCTGAGCGCCCCCGAGGAGCTGCCCCGCGTCTCCAAGCTGCTGATCCGGGATCTCCTGCTGGGACTGATCCGCTCCGGCGTGGAGATTTGGGACCCGGACAACACCTATGTGAGCCCCGGCGTGCGCGTGGGACGCGGTACCCGGCTCCTGCCGGGCACCCTGCTTCAGGGCAGGACCAGCCTGGGCGAGGGCTGCGTCATCGGCCCCAATACCCGGATCATTGACAGCACGGTGGGTCAACGCTGCACCGTGGAGCAGTCCCGGGTGGAAGGGGCCCGGCTTGGCGACGAGCTGCAGATTGGCCCCTTTGCAAATCTGCGGCCCGCCACTGTGATGGATGCCCGATCCAAGGCCGGAGCTTTTGTGGAGCTGAAAAACGTCAGCATCGGCGCTGACGCCAAGGTTCCCCACCTGAGCTACCTGGGCGACGCCTCTCTGGGGGCGGGCGCCAACGTGGGCTGCGGCACCGTCACAGCCAATTTTGACCGGGCGGAAAAGCACTATACCGTGGTGGAGGACAACGCCTTCCTGGGCTGCAACTCCACCCTGGTGGCCCCGGTGACCGTGGGCAGAGGCGCCTATATCGGCGCCGGTTCTGTGATCACCGAGGATGTGCCCCCCGAGGCCCTGGCCATCAGCCGGCCCCGGGAACAAATCAAAAAAGAATGGGCCCTGAAAAACAAACGGGCTGATTCATAAAACCGTGTATTCGTTATCAGTTTACAGCGACTAAGAGGAGACAAATCATGATCGCAAACGGAAGACCCATCAAAGTATTCAGCGGCAACACCAGTCGTCCCCTGGCGGAGGGCATCTGCCGGGAGCTGGGGATTCAGCTGAGCAACAACTCTCTGAGCACCTTCGCTGACGGTGAGATCAGCGTCTGGATGGACGAGACCGTCCGGGGCAGAGACTGCTTCGTGGTTGAATCCACCTGCAAGCCCGTCAACGACAATCTGATGGCCATGCTGATCAACATCGACGCCCTGCGCCGGGCCTCCGCGGGCCGGATTACCGCCGTGATCCCCTACTACGGCTACGCACGCCAGGACCGCAAAGCCAGAGGCCGCGATCCCATCACCTCCAAGCTGGTGGCCAACATGATCACCGCCGCCGGCGCGGACCGGGTCCTGACCATGGACCTCCATGCCGCCCAGATCCAGGGCTTCTTTGACATCCCCCTGGATCATCTCTCCGGCGCGCCGCTCTTCGTCGATTACTATATGGACAAGTTTAACCCCGAGGTCCATGACCACAATGACTTTGTGGCGGTTTCCCCCGATGTGGGCTCCGTGGCCCGGACCCGGGACTTCGCCCAGCGGGTCCACATGGACCTGGCCATCGTGGACAAGCGCCGTCCCAAGGCCAACATCTCCGAGGTCATGAACGTCATCGGCGACGTGGAAGGCAAGACCTGCATCATGCTGGACGACATCGTGGACACCGCCGGCTCCCTCTGCAACGCCGCCAGGGCTCTGGTGGAGATCGGCGGCGCGAAGGAGGTCTACGCGGCCGCTACCCACGGCGTGCTCTCCAACCGGGTCAACCCCGAGACCGGCGAGATCACCCGGGCCTGGGAACGGATCGAGAACAGCGTCATCAAGGAGCTGCTGCTGCTGGACACCATCCCCCTGCCCGAGGACTATGCCGGCACCAAGATCAAGCAGCTTTCCGTGGCCTCCGTTTTCGCCAAGTGCATCCAGCACATCGCGGAGGAGACCTCCATCTCCGACTGCATCTACGGGGCGAAATAAGACCGCAGGAGACGGCGCCTTATAGAAGGAATGTGTATGTTTTTCAGAAAATCCACCATCGACTGGCTCATCGTCGGCCTGGGGAATCCCGGGGCGGAGTATGAGAAAACGCGGCACAACGTGGGCTTCCGGGCGCTGGATCTGCTGGCAAAGGAGGCCGGGGTCAAGGTGGACCGCTCCAAGTTCCGGGCTCTGATCCGCACCGCCGAGCTCGGCGGGCAGAAGGTCCTGCTGCTGAAGCCCGAGACCTATATGAACAACTCCGGCGAGGCGGTCCATCTGGCGGCCATGTTCTACAAGCTCCCCATCGACCACATTCTGGTCCTCTCCGACGACATCTCCCTCCCCGTGGGGAAGATCCGGGTCCGGGCCGAGGGCTCCGCAGGGGGCCACAACGGCCTGAAATCCATCATCTCCCATCTGGGATGCCAGGACTTCCCCCGGGTCCGCATCGGCGTAGGAGCCAAGCCCCACCCGGACTACGACCTGGCGGACTGGGTGCTGTCGGGCTTCAGCCCCGAGGAGGAAAAAGCCCTGGCCCCCGCCATCGAACACGCGGCCGCCGCAACCCTGGAGCTGATCCGGAACGGTCCTCAAAGGGCGGCAGCAAAGTATAACGGTCTGTAGCGGCGTACAGTGTGCGCCACCTGCTTCCCCGCATGTTGGGACAAGCAATGCTTGTCCGCATTTTCCCGCCTGTTTCAGGCATCCGGGTTCAGGCAACAGTGGACGGGGGACGCGGATTCTTCACTCCGCTCAGAATGACAGGCCGTAGGGGCGGTCATTGACCGCCCGACGCCCCCGCTACGAAATGCGGCCTTCGGCCGCCTGCGCCGATACAAAGCACCCTTTCCGCAAGCGCGCTTGCGGAAAGGGTGCTTTGCACAGTCCCGTTTTTCCATTGGGTTGCCTGACCCAGGCCGCCGACGGGCCGAATAGAACGTAGGGACAAGCATTGCTTGTCCGCGTCGCCGGAACGGCGAAATTTGCCGTCAGGCAAATCCGGCGCGGTCCCGATCAGGGGGGCGTCGGATCGTTTTCTGACGCAAACGATCCATGCTCCGCATGCGCGGACGAGCAATGCTCGTCCCTGCGGAGTGGGCGGTCGTTGGAGGCCGGTGACACGGGCGGGCGCTCAATGAGCGCCCCTACGGCGTGGGTGCGGATCGGGCGGGCAGATTGCCCGCGCAGCAGGCGAAGGCGTGGCGCACACTGTGCGCCGCTACGGGCGGGGCGGAGGGCAGAGTGCCGTCCCTACGGGCGGAGGGAGCGGGCGGTGCTTGGAAAAAACAGTGGATTTTCCCGGAGGGATGTGCTATAATACTGATATAAAGCATACAATTATACGGTATACATGACGGAAAGGGGTCTTTGCCCTTTTCCGCGTTGCTGCGTGGAACACATTTCCATGCCATACGCATGGAAGCGTATATCTGGAACTCGGGAGACCGTTTCGGAAAGGGATAGATATGGACCTTCTGCTCAACGCCCTGAAAACACTTCCTGAATATGAAAGCATCCTGAAGACCCTGCGGAAACAGAAGTCCGTCGGCGTCTCCGGGGCGGCGCAGATCAACCGCTCACATCTGATCGCGGGGCTGTACCGGGATTTGGGGCGGCCCATGCTGGTGCTCTGCCAGGACGAGCTGGCCTGCCGCCGGACCCAGGAGGAGCTGGCAGCCTTCACGGGCGTCAGCTATCCCATCCTGCCCGGCCGGGATCTGACCTTCTACGACACCGCCGCCGCATCCCGCCAGTGGGAACAGAAGCGGCTGCGGCTGCTCTATCGGATGGCTTCGGCGCAGGAGCCCCTGGTCATCGCCTCCTGGGACGCCCTGGCCCTGCGGACCATCCCCCGGAATCTGCTGCTGGGGGCCGCTGTCGAGCTGCGGCCCGGGGCCCTCTTCGACCTGGAGAACCTGGCGGGCCTCCTGCTGCGCGGCGGCTACACCCGCTGCCAGATGGTGGAGGGCGTGGGCCAATTCGCCATCCGCGGCGGCATTCTGGATGTCTACAGTCCCGCCATGGAGAACCCCCTGCGGGTGGAATTCTTCGGGGACGAGATCGACGCCATGGGCCTTTTCGATCCCCTGAGCCAGCGCCGGGTGGAGAACGTGGATCAGGCGGTGCTCCTGCCGGTGGCGGAGACCCTGCCTATGCTGCACCCCGGCGGTCTGGAGGGGCTCTGCAGAGACATCGAACGGCTTATTTCCCGTCAAAAGCGCCGCAAGAACCGGCATGAGGCCCTGATCAAGACGCTGGAAGCTGATCTGGAGACCCTGCAAAACCGGAGCTTCTTCGGGGCCAGCGACCGCTATCTGAGCCTGATTTACCCGGACTTCGCCACCGCCGCCGATTACCTGTCGAAGGACGGGGTGCTGGTGTTCTGCGACCACGGCAACCTGCGCCGGGCCGCCGCCGGCTGGGAGGAGGATCTGGGGCTCCAGCTGGATTCTCTGCTGCAAAGCGGGGTCCTGGCGGGTGAGCTTTGCGACTTCAGCCGGGACTGGGAGGGGCTCTGCGACGGTCTCACGGGCCACCCCGCCCTCTTTTTGGACGCCTTCCTGGCCTCCGCCTATCCCGACGCCCTCCGCCCCGCCGCCCTGCTGGATCTGATCGCCAAGCAGCTGCCCTCCTACGGCGGCAACCTGGATGTGGCCGCCCAGGATCTGGCTCACTTCCAGAAGAACGGCTACCGGACCCTGGTGCTCTGCGGCAACCGGCGCCGGGGCGAGATCTTAGAGAACTATCTGCGGGACAAGGGGATCCCGGTGTCCATGGCCTTCCCGGCGTCGGACTGGCCCGCCCCCGGCGGCATCTGCCTGACCGACGGCTCCCTGCCCAACGGCATGGAATACCCCACGGTGAAGCTGGCGGTACTCACCGAGGGCCAGCTGATGACCCGGGCTGCGCGAAAGCCCCGGGCCAAGGCCAAAACCACCAACCGCCAGAAGCTCAACTCCTTTACCGATTTGAGCCCGGGGGATCTGATCGTCCACGAGCACCACGGCATCGGCCGTTATGTGTGCATGGAGCAGATGAAGGTGGACGGAGCCGTCAAAGACTACGTCAAGATCGCCTATCAGGGCTCGGACCTGCTCTACGTCCCCGCCACCCAGATGGACCTGATCTACAAATACATCGGCGCCGCCCAGGACAGCCCCGTAAAGCTCAACAAGCTGGGAGGCGACAGCTGGGAGAAGACCAAAAAGCGGGCCAAGGCCGCCGTCAAGGACCTGGCCGACGGATTGATCCAGCTCTACGCCGAGCGCAAGCGGCGGATGGGCTTTGCCTTCGCCGCCGACACCCCCTGGCAGCGGGAGTTCGAGGACAATTTCCCCTTCGCGGAGACCGACGACCAGCTGCGCTGCACGGCGGAGATCAAGAGCGACATGGAGGCCCCGGCCCCCATGGACCGGCTGCTCTGCGGCGACGTGGGCTTCGGCAAGACTGAGGTGGCCCTCCGGGCTGCCATGAAGGCCATGCTGGACTCCAAGCAGGTGGCAATCTTAGTGCCCACCACGGTACTGGCCCAGCAGCATTTCATCACCGCCTCCAAGCGCTTCGAGGGCTTCCCCGTGAACATCGAGGTTCTCTCCCGCTTCCGCAGCCCCGCCCAGCAGAAGCGGGCCCTGGCCGGGCTCCGGGCGGGCACGGTGGATCTGATCGTGGGCACCCACAAGCTGCTGCAGAAGGACGTGGTCTTTAAGGATCTGGGCCTGCTGATCGTGGACGAGGAGCAGCGCTTCGGCGTGACCCACAAGGAACGATTGAAGGAACTTTCCCGGGGCGTGGATGTCTTAACCTTATCCGCCACTCCCATTCCCCGGACTTTGAATATGGCTCTCTCCGGCATCCGGGATATGTCCACCATCGAGGAGCCGCCCCTGGACCGCTATCCGGTCCAGACCTTCGTGCTGGAGCACAACGAGCCCGTGCTGGACGACGCCATTCGCCGGGAGCTGGCCCGGGGCGGTCAGGTCTACTATCTGCACAACCGGGTGGAATCCATTGCCCAGTGCGCCGCCCGGCTCTCCGCCCGGCATCCCGGAGCGGAGGTGGCCGTGGCCCACGGCAAGATGAACGAGGATCAGCTGGGCGACGTGATGCAGCGGATGGCCGACGGGGAGATCCAGATCCTGGTCTGCACCACCATCATCGAGACCGGCATCGACATCCCCAACGTGAACACCCTCATCATTGAGGACGCCGACAAGCTGGGCCTGGCCCAGCTCCATCAGATTCGAGGCCGAGTGGGACGTTCCAGCCGCCACGCCTTCGCCTATCTCAGCTTCCGGCGGGGCAAGGTCCTCTCCGAGGTGGCGGAAAAACGGCTGGAGGCCATCCGGGAGTACGCGGAGTTCGGCTCCGGCTTCAAGATCGCCATGCGGGATCTGGAGATCCGTGGCGCGGGCAATCTGCTGGGCGCCGAGCAGTCGGGCCACATCATCTCCGTGGGCTACGACATGTATCTGAAGCTGCTGGAGGAGGCGGTCCTGGAGGAGCGGGACGGGCCCGAGGCCAGGACCGTGGACTGCACCGCCGACTTCGACGTCACCGCCAACATCGACAAGGACTATGTGGAGAACGGCGAGCAGCGCATGGATCTCTACCGGCGCATGGCCGCCATCCGCTCCCAACAGGACGCCGACGAGCTGCTGGACGAAATCGTAGACCGCTACGGCGATCCCCCCAAGGGGGTCATGAACCTGATCGACGTGGCCCTGCTCCGGGCCAAGGCGGCGCCCCTGGCCATTACCGACATCAGCCAGAAGGGACAGGAGCTGCTCTTCACCCTGCTGGCCCTGGACTTTGAGACCGTGTCCGCCCTCTGCGGGACGCCGGGCCTGGCCGGTCGGCTTTTCGTCCAGCCCAGGAGCCGTCAGCCTCTGCTGCGGCTGAAGCTGAACCGGGGCGAAAACAGCCTCAAGGCGGCGGCTATGCTGGTGGACGCCTTCGCAAAGCTTACGGACAAGGAAGGCGCTGAATAAAATCCGCCGGGGATCCGGCAGCATCCATCTGCAGAAACGGATAAAATTTCCAATCGTTACGAATTGTCATTGCATTTTTGTCGGAGAATGGGTATAATAATAACTTAAGGACCCCTAAGACCGAAAGGAGGAACATCCTTTGGCAAAAAAAGGTAAATTTCAAGCCGCGGCCGGATCGCCGGGTCGCTCCGATCCCTTCGCCGTGAGAGATAAGCCCGCCAAGCCGCCCAAGCAGAGCGGCAGAATGTGGCCGATTCTGGCCGCCGTGGCCGGCGTAGCCGTGCTGGTGATCGGGATCCTGATCCTCACCCGCAACGGAAAGACGCCAGCTCCCGTCGACGACACGCCGGCCCTCTCCACCGTCGCGCTGGAGGGCATGCCCCGGGCCGAGCTGGAGCAGCACTTCCAGGAGCTGGATCAGCTCCTGCACCAGGATATGACCCTGACGCTGGAGCCTGCCGCCGACGCGGATGGCGCGTCCGAGGATCCCATCGTCCTCACCCTGTCCCAAGCGGAGAGCGGGGCGGCTCTGGATCTGAGCAAGCTGCAAACCGATCTGGACGCCGGCATCGGCCAGGAGCGGGGCGACAGCTACAAGCTGGATCCGCGGGATTATCTGGTTTTGAACGAGACCGCCCTGCGGGACTTCTGTGACCGGGCCGCGGCGGAATACGGCACGGAATACGCCCCCGCCTCCGCCAGTCTGGAAACAGAGGACGACGGCTCCAGGACCTTGGTGCTGAACACCGGCACCGCCGGCCGGGACTTCACCGCCGACCAGCTGCTGGACCTGGCCAAAACCGCGTTTGAGGACAGCCTGCTGGCCGTCGACCCCGAGGCTGCCCTGCAGCCCAGCCTGTCCTACCAGCTGCAGCTTCCCGAGCCGCTGGATCTGAACGCCGTCTATGAGCAATACTGCACGGAGCCCAAGGAGCCCACGCTGGATCCCAAGACCGAGGAGGTCGTCGATGGCGAAGACGGCTACGGCTTCGACCTGGAGGAAGTGACCGCGGCCCTGGCCGAGGCAGTCATCGGCACGGAGCTCCGCATCCCCATGACCGTGATCCATCCGGAAATGGACGCCGAAACCCTGCGGGAGCATCTGTTCAAGGACACCCTCGCCGAGGCCCACACCAACCACACCGCCATCGCGAACCGGACCACAAACCTGAAGCTGGCCTGTGAGGCCATCGACGGCACCATCGTGATGCCCGGGGAGATTTTCTCCTTCAATAAGGTGGTGGGCGAACGCACCGAGGAGAAGGGCTACAAGGAAGCCATCGCCTATGTGCAGGGCGGCGAGTCCAAGCCCGAGGTGGGCGGCGGCGTCTGCCAGGTGGCCTCCTCCATCTACTACGCCGTGCTCCAGGCGGACCTGAAGACCGTGGAGCGCGAGCCCCACATGTTCCTGGTGGATTACGTCCCCAGCGGTATGGACACCACCATCTACTGGGGCTATCTGGATTACAAGTTCGAGAACGACAGCCCCTATCCCATTAAGATCGAGGCCTCCGTCTCCGGCGGCAAGGTCCACATCGTGCTGCTGGGCACGGAGTGGAAGGACTACACCGTGGAGCTCTCCTCCGAGGTGCTGGACACCGAGGCCTGGGAGGAGGTCGTCCGGGACGTCCCCAACGACGGCACCTACTACAAGGGTCAGGTGATCACCACGCCCTACACGGGTTATAAGATCGCCACCTATAAGACCACCAGAGACAAGGCCACCGGCAAGAAGATCGAGACGACGCAGATCGCCATCAGCCGCTACAACAAGCGGGACAAGGTGATCGCCAATCCCACCGGAGCCTATGTCAGACCCACGCAGCCCACCCAGCCGACGCAGCCGACCCAGCCGACGCAGAAGCCCACCCAGCCGACCCAGCCGCCCACGCA
>JAFYAB010000006.1 GCA_017540945.1 Oscillospiraceae bacterium
ATCGTGACCCGTTCCGTTATGACTTCCGCGTGCATTTCGTCGCACCAGCGGTCCCATTTTTCGCCGTACTCTGCCTCGGAAACCACGCGCTGCAGCAGATCCGCCGGGGAGCAGACGCCGCGGCGTCTGCACTCGGCCACGCATTTCCGGTACATATCCCAGTCCAGTTCGTCCTCGTCCCGGACCAGCGGCAGCTCGTCCAGCCCCGCCAGGAGCGCCGCGACGGCGCGGGTGTGCCCGTCCGTCATGACGGGAAGCCCGTCCAGCAGCCTGACCGGGATCGGCTCAAAGCCGGAAAGCTCCTCCGGGCGGAACCATTTGCGGATATCCCGCAGCTTTTTCTCGGATATGTAGAATTGCGACGGCTGCAGCTCGGTCAGCTTGAGATGTAGCGTGTTCTGCATTTCTGCTCCTTCATTCTGTATGGAACGGCCCCGCCCCTTGAAGCGAGAATCAGGAGCTCAGGAGGGACGGGGGACGACCGGCCGCGGGGAGGGGAGTGTCCGCGGCTGCGCGACACGACGCGAAGCGGACGAGGAACGCTTATTCCAGCACCGTGATGCGGCCGTCCACCCGGGCGTCCAGAGCCTCGTTGGTGACGAAGTATTCCTCGATGATGTTGTTCTGGGAGGTGGCCACCACCTTCGGGCGCATGTTGCGCCTGACCTCCTCCAGCGGCACGCCGAAGAAGGCGTCGAAGTTGTTGAAGTGGTAATCCTGCAGGCCCAGGCGGATGTGCATGTCGTCCCTCACGGGCTCGCCCCGGAAGGTCAGAGACTCAATGGTATGGGTGGATTTGCGATAGGTCAGACGCAGCGCCGAGGAGAACTGATAGAATTCCGTCTCGCCCACCCAGGCCTCGTCCCGCATCAGATGCTGGCAGATTCGCCGCAGCTGGGCTCCGGTGACCTCTACCATGTAGATGGGGCCGTCGAAGGGCGTGTTTTCGATCATGTCCTGGTATTCGATCACCGGCCCCAGCTCCTTCTTGCGGATGCTGCCGGAGCCAAAGAGCATCACGTCGTAACTGGCCTCCCAGGCCATGACGTCGGCGTAGAGATTGCCCATTTCGGTCTCCTGCTCGCGGCTGGGATGGGTGAGCTTCCGGGCCCAGCGGGTCACGACCCGCTTGTACTTGCTGTCGGTCTGGGTGCGGTAGCTGTCGATCAGCTCGGCCATGAGCTCGTCCGTCGGAGCGGTGTCCTCGTTGATGGGGACGCAGCGCCATTTGAATTCCTCGACCCGCTTCTCCTCCTGGTCGTACTGGATCTCGATCTGACCGATCACGCTGGTCCCCGTTCCGGCCTGGACGATGGGCACCCCGTTGACGATCTCGGGCTTCTCCATGAAGGTGTGGGAGTGGCCGCCGATGATCAGGTTGACGCCCCAGTCCGGGTCCAGAAGACCGGCCAGCTTGAGGTCGTTCTCCAGGCCGATGTGGGTGAGCAGCACCGTGAGATCCGTCCGCACGGTGCGGTAGTTGTCGCAGATGATGCCAACCTCCTTGGCCGCGGATTCCAGGTCGATGAAGCTGCCGATGATCTTCTCGCTCCGGGTGGAGGAGAGGACCTCGTCCGTGAGAATGCCGATGAACATCACCTTCATGCCGCCCACGTCGATGTTGACATAGGGCGTGAAGATCCGGGCGTTGTTCATGGTGACGAAGAGATTGGCGTTCACAATGGGGAAGCGGGCGCATTTTTCCAGGAACAGCAGATGGGCGAAGCCGTAGTCCACCTCGTGATTGCCGATGGTGGCCACGTCCGGGCGCAGATTGTTCATCAGGTCGATGGTGGACAGGCCCTGGTATTCGGAGTCGATCACCGAGCCCCGGAACATGTCGCCCGCGTTGGCGTAGATCACGTTTTGCTTTTCGCTGCGGATCTTTTTGACGTAGCCCGACAGACGGGCCAGACCGCCGGTTTCCTTGCCGTCTGTGAGCTTGGGCAGGAAATCCCCGTGCATATCGTTAGAGTGCAGGATCGTCAGTTTTTTGATGTTGTCAGACATATGGGCTCCTCCTTTTCATTCCCGCTCCGATCTTCCGCCGCAGACAGCCGCCGGCGCGCTTCGCGAGGGTCGCTTCCTGACCATTATATCATACAAAGCCGGAGATTCATAGCTTTTTCTGCATTTATCCTGTTCTGAAATCCTGCGGAAGCGTGTTATCCCCGCGGACGCGGTTTTTTGGCGGGGGGACAGAGGCGGGGCGGGATCATTTCCTTGACAAATCCGGGATCGAAAAATATAATTATGACAGAAATCACTCGGTTTGCGGGCGGACGGGTCCTCCGAAGCCGGACCGAACGGAAAGAGGGAGCGCGTTATGAAAGAAGAATGTCTGCGGGAGGTCATGGACCGGGCCATGGAGATCGGCAGGGAGAAGATCCCCTTGGGCAGCGTAGCCAGCTATATCCCCGAACTGAGCAAGGCCAGGCAGGACGCCCTCGGCCTGTGCATCGCCCTGCCGGACGGACGGGTCTTCAAATCGGGGGATACCAACATCCGATTTACGATCCAGTCCATCTCCAAGGTCATTTCCTTCTGCAAGGCGCTGGAGCTCCGGGGGGCCCAGGAGGTCTTCCGGCATGTGGGCATGGAGCCCTCGGGCGAGGCCTTCAACTCCATTGTGGAGCTGGACCTGCAGGCGAACCGACCCTTCAATCCCATGATCAACTCCGGGGCCATCGCCGTGGAGAGCACCATCATCGACTACGTCTCCTTTGAGGACATGATGGACTATGCCAGACTTCTCTGCAACGACAGCGGCATCACCATGAACCGCCAGGTCTATCACTCGGAGATGAATTCCTGCGACCGCAACCGGGCCATCGCCTATCTGCTGAAAAGCAAAGGGATCATTGACACCAACGTGGACAACAGCATCGAGCTCTATACCAAAATGTGCGCGCTGAACGTCACGGCGGAGTCCCTGGCGAACTTTGCCCTGCTGCTGGCCATGGGCGGCGTCAGCCCCTTCACGGGCCGGCGGCTGCTGGCGGAGGACACGGTCCGCACCGTGCTCTCCATCATGCTGACCTGCGGCATGTACGACGGCTCCGGCCGCTTCGCCGTGCAGGTGGGCGTGCCGACCAAGTCCGGCGTGGGCGGCGGCCTGATGGCTGCGGTTTACGGTCAGGCGGGCATCGGCATCTATGGACCCGCGCTCGACAGGCGCGGCAACTGTATCGCGGGCTGCGAGATGATGAAGCTCCTGTCCGGCGAGCTCGGCCTGCACATGTTCGCCGGCTGAGCCGGAGCGAAAGGAATTGACGGAGCCTGCGACGCAGACCGAGGCCCCGTCCTGCACGGATTTCCATGAGAGGAGGCGATCCCATGTCTGTCCTTGCCGGATTTATGGTCCCGCACCCGCCCATGATCGTCCCGGCGGTGGGTCGGGGCAGCGAAAAGCAGGTTTTGGAAACGATCCGGGCCTATGAGCGCGCGGCCGCTGAGATCGCGGCGCTATGCCCGGATACGCTGATCATCACCAGCCCCCATTCCGTGATGTACGCGGACTACTTCCACATCTCCCCCGGCAGCGAAGCGAAGGGCTCCTTCCGGCAGTTCCGGGCGCCCGAGGTGAAGTTCGCGGAGCGCTACGACACGGAGCTCGTGGATCGGATCTGCGCGCTGGCCCAGGCGGAAACGCTCCCCGCGGGGACCCTCGGGGAGCGGGACCCGGCTCTGGACCACGGCACCATGGTGCCGCTGTGGTTCATCCGGAGGCAATACGCCGGGGGAAAGCTGGTGCGGATCGGCTTGTCCGGCCTGCCCTTGACCGAGCACTACCGTCTCGGACGGCTCATTGCCCGGGCCGTGGAGGAGCTGGGGCGGCGGGCAGTGCTGATTGCCAGCGGGGATCTCTCCCACAAGCTTCAAAGCTACGGTCCCTACGGCTTCGCCGAGGAGGGCCCGGAATACGATCGCCGGATCATGGACGTCTGCGGCAGGGCGGCCTTCGGCGAGCTCTTCGAGTTTGACGAGAGCTTCTGCGAAAAGGCCGCCGAATGCGGTCACCGCTCCTTCGTGATCCTGGCCGGGGCCTTTGACGGGCTCCGGGTACGGGCGGCGGCGCTGTCCCACCAGGACCGGACGGGCGTGGGCTACGGGATCTGCACGTTTTACCCCGAGGGCCCGGACCCGGAACGGCAGTTTTTGAAAAGCTATCAGGAGAAGACGGAGCGGGAATGCCGGGAGCGGGCGGAGAAGAGCGACGCATACGTCAGACTGGCCCGGGCCGCTGTGGAGGCATGGGTCCTGCGGAGGGAGCGGCTTCCTCTGCCGGAGGGCCTGCCGGCGGAGATGCTGACCCGGCGGGCGGGCGCCTTCGTCTCCCTCCACGCCCACGGCCGGCTGCGGGGCTGCATCGGGACCATCCAGGCCACCCGGAAAAACGTGGCGGAGGAGATCCTGCAGAACGCCGTCAGCGCCTGCTCCCGGGACCCGCGCTTTCCGCCGGTGCGCCCGGAGGAGCTGAACAGCCTGGAGCTCAGCGTGGACGTGCTGGGGGACCTGGAGCCCGTCGAGTCCCCGGCGCAGCTGGACGTGAAGCGCTATGGCGTCGTGGTCAGCCGCGGCTTCAAGCGGGGTCTGCTGCTGCCGAATCTGGACGGCGTGGACAGTGTGGAGGATCAGATCCGGATCGCGCGGCAAAAGGGCGGGATCGGAGAATCGGAGCCGTATAAGCTGGAGCGCTTCGAGGTTGTGCGGCATTTCTGAACGAATCACAGCGGAGGGGGGATTCTGATGGCGGAGTACGCGGAATGCGGCGTTTGCTTCCGGCGCTGTCGGCTCGCCGAGGGGCGGCTGGGCTTCTGCGGCGGCCGGATCGCGAGAAACGGCAAGGCGGAGGCGTACAACTACGGCAGGATCAGTTCGCTTGCCCTGGACCCCATCGAGAAAAAGCCCCTGGCGCGCTTTTTCCCCGGCAGCCGGATCCTCTCCGTCGGCAGCTTCGGCTGCAATCTGCGCTGCCCCTTCTGCCAGAATCACGAGATCTCCTGGTCGGAGCAGGCCCGGCGCTTTGCCGAGACGGCGGAAACAATCAGCCCGGAAGAGCTGGTGGATCTCGCGCTGAGTACCCGGTCAAGGGGCAACATCGGCCTGGCCTTCACCTACAACGAGCCCCTCGTGGGCTGGGAGTTCGTGCGGGACACGGCCCGGCTGGCGAAGGCCGAGGGACTGAAAAACGTCATGGTCACCAACGGGACCGCCGCGCTGGCGGTCCTGGAGGAGCTGCGTCCGTATATCGACGCCATGAACATCGACCTGAAGGGCTTTCGCGACCGGTATTACAGGGACGTCCTGGGCGGCGATCGGGGCCAGGTCCTGGCCTTCATCCAGGAGGCGGTCAAAAGCTGTCATGTGGAGCTGACCACCCTGATCGTCCCGGGAGAGAACGACAGCGAGGAGGAGATGCGGGAGCTGTCTGAGTGGGTGAGCCGCCTGAAAAATCCAGACGGAGAAGACGTCCCGCTCCATATCTCCCGCTTTTTCCCGCGCTTCCACATGCGGGACCGGGACGCGACCGCGCGCGCGGCGGTCTATCGCCTGGCGGAGCTCGCCCGGGAGAAGCTCCGTTACGTGTACACGGGCAACTGCTGAGGAAAGCGGCAGGACCCTTCTAAAACGCAGAAAAAACCTCTGGAAGCATTGTTTCCAGAGGCTTTTTGTCAGGGAAAAACCGGATCAGCCCGGATTTCCGTTCGCGGCGGCGATTTCGTATTTGCGGATTTCCGTAAACTCGGCCTTGCCGCCTTCGCTGAAGAAGACGATGCCAAGGTCCTCCGGATCGGGGTAGACGTTGGCGGTCATCACCGAACGGCCGCCGTTTACGAAGAGCTCCAGGGAGCTGACGTCCAGGAACAGCTCCAGATCGATCTCGTCCGTCCGGTCCAGCGGGCAGCGCCGAAGCTGCACGTCCTTTTCCGGGCCCTTGAGGAGGATGCCGGAACGGCTGCGGTCCAGCACCAGCTGCCCCGCCGCCCGGTCCACATAGAGCAGCGTCTCGTGCTCTGTCCCGCGGAAGAGACGGAGCCCGGCCCGCGTGGCTGTGCCGGGGCGCAGCCTGCAGCGCAGCTCCAGCACCGTGCCGGAGATCCCGTCCACGGTCTCGTCCCCGTCTACGGACAGGTAATCGCGGCTTACCGGGGCGGAGCGGTAGTTTTCCAGCTCCCGGACGGGCCGCTGGATCAGCCGTCCGTCTGCGATCCGGAGCTCTCTGGGCAGGGTGTAGGTCCCCGCCCAGCCCTCGGCCTGGGTGGGATAGCTCCGATCCCACATCTCCTTCCAGGCGATCATTACGATTCTGCCGTCCGGCAGCTTCAGGGTCTGGGCGGCGTAGAAATCGAAGCCGGCGTCCACTTCTCCGATGGTATCCACGCGGAAGCGTCCGGTCTCAAAATCCAGCTTGCCGAGCATATAGAGGCCGGAATGGATGTTTTGATACCGCGTCCCCATCTGCGGGAGATTCTGCGGGCTGGAGAGCAGGACCTCGCGGCCATCCAGCTCGAAGTAGTCCGGGCATTCGTAGACGCCGTGCAGGGCGTAGTATTCCGGAGAAAATTCCGGCTGGGGCTCCAGCAGATGACCCAGGTATTCCCAGTGCTTGAGATCCCCGCTGCGGCAGAGACAGAGATTGCCCAGGCCGGGGTTTTCGCTCTCCGCGCCGGAGAGCGCCCCGGCGGATGGCGAGCGGAGCTCCTCGGGCACGGAGGGATTCCCGGTCATGGCCGCGGCCTTGGCCTTGTCCTCCGCCCCGTTCAGGAGGCGGATGCCCGCGATGAAATAATAGCGTCCGTCCTTTTCAAAGAGCCGGGGGTCCCGGAAATCCAGGGGAGAGACCTCGCCGGAGAGCATATCCGCCGTCAGGATCGGATTGTCCGGATCCTTTCGGAAGCTTACGCCGCCATCCTCCGAGACGGCCAGGCATTGCCGCTGCAGCGTGGGCTGGGCGGCGGTGTAGAGCAGCCAAAGCCTGCCGTCCTTTTCAATGGCGGAGCCGGAGCAGCAGCCGCAGATCACCTCATAGGCCTGGTCGGGACGCAGGGCGACCGGGAGGGGCTCCCAGCGGATCAGATCCTGGGAAACAAGGTGTCCCCAGTGCATGGTTCCCCACTGGGTCTTGAACGGATAGTGCTGAAAAAAGAGATGGGCTTTGCCGCCGTACCAGATCGTACCGTTGGGGTCGTTGGACCAGCCGCTTGGAACGGACGCGTGATATTGAGGCCGATAAGATTGTTTCATAATTACCCTCTTGATGTGGTGTTGTGCAGGGATGACCGACTGACATCTGTATTATAGTATACTTTGGCGAAAAAAGCAAGTGGGGAGAAACGGCGGATCACTGCGTGATATTTTTTCGGTTTCGTGGCATCATAGTACCACACCATTCGCAGGATGCAAAGGAGGCCCGGCATGAGAACCCTCGCATATACTGTAACCAATCCCGCCGGCATTCACGCCCGGATCGCCGCCCACCTGGCCCAGATCTGCGTGGAGCTCAGCTCCCAGATCACCATCCGCTGCGGCGACAGGACCGCCAACGGCAACAACGCGCTCCAGATCATGGCCCTGAAGGCCAGACAGGGCGACGTGCTGGAGATTACCGCCAACGGCGGCGACGAGGAGGAGGCCCTGAACAAGGTCCTCACCGTCTTCCACCGCCGGCTGAAGCAGTACCAGGACGCCAACATCCTGAAGATCGCCTTCTTCGGCACCAAGGACTACGACCGGCTCTTCTTCGGCGCTCTGGCCCAGGACAAGGGCGAGGGCACCTACAACTGCGATATCGATTTCTTCTCCACCCGGCTGACCCCCGAGACCGCCTCCCTGGCCCGGGGCTACGACGCGGTGTGCATCTTCGTCAACGACGAGTGCCCCCGGGCCGCCGTGGAGCAGCTTCGGGACTGCGGCGTCCAGCTCATCCTCCTGCGCTGCGCCGGCTTCAACAACGTGGACCTGAAGGCGGCCGCGGAATGCGGCATCACCGTCGCCCGGGTCCCGGCCTATTCCCCTTACGCGGTGGCGGAGCACGCCATGTCCATTCTGATGACCGCCAACCGCCGTCTCCACAAGGCCTACAACAAGGTCCGGGAGAACAACTTTGCCCTCAGCGGCCTCATGGGCGTGGATCTGCACAACAAGGTGGCCGGCATCATGGGCACCGGCAAGATCGGCCAGTGCATGGCCAACATCTGCAAGGGCTACGGCATGACGGTGCTGGGCTGGGACGCCTACCCCAACAGGGCTCTGGAGGAATCGGGTCTGCTGACCTACGTCTCCAAGGAGGAGCTTTTCCAGCGGGCGGACCTGATCTCCCTCCACGCGCCGCTGATCATGGGCGAGGGGGGCACCTACCACCTGATCGACGCCGCGGCCATTGAGAAGATGAAGGAGAGCGTCATGCTGGTGAACACCGCCCGGGGCGGCCTGGTGGACACCGAGGCGCTGATCGCGGCCCTGAAGCGGGGCAAGTTCCACGCGGTGGCCCTGGACGTCTACGAGGGGGAGGACGCCAACGTCTACACCGACCACTCCGACGACTATATGGACAACGACATCACAGCCCGGCTGCAAATGTTCCCGAACATAGTTCTGACTTCCCACCAGGCCTTCTTCACCCGGGAGGCTTTACAGGCCATTGCCGCGGTGACCCTGGAGAACGCCCGCAACTTCAACGAGGGCAAGCCCCTGGGCGCGGCGGAATGCAAGGCATAATCCCTGCGTCAATCATACTGTGCTCCAATATGATGTATTGTGTAAAGGAAGAAACTAACTTCTTCACAATACATCACGGCTGGCGGCTCATTTGTGGCAAATGTGAGAAACAGTCGTGGGAAAGGAGGCTGCGCGAAAGCGCTCTATCCCTGCGACTGGAAGTAGGTTCGGAGATGCTTCCGGAATGTTGGAAGCATCTCCAGGCCGCGAACAAACATTTGACGCGAAAGGAGCCGTTATGAAATCCAATAACGAACAGCAGTCAGGCAAGTCCATTTACGCACAACAATCAGGCAAATCCATTTACGAACAGTTGGGCGGAACGTATTCCAAGGTTGGAGACTATTATCTTCCGAACATGGACATCGAGCTGCCGGTGGTGGCCGGAAACAGGTGCTCTGCGCAGCAGGAATCACATGCGGATGGATGCAATCCGGATTCTGACGCAGTGGGCAGGGATGCCGGAATCAGCTGGATCGGCAAGTATGGGCTGATGCGGAAGACGTATCTGAAAGAGCATCGGCCGGTGCTGTATGGGGAGTTGACCCGGACCGGGAAGCTGCAGGAACACTTGACGGAAATCAACAATGCCTGTTCCATGCAGATGGATCGGATGACCGCGGAGATGGCTCGGCGGGAGAGTGTTGGCGAACGACTCAAGGCGTCCAATCCTATGGAATGGGTCGCCAGAATGAATTCGATCCGGCACCGTGCGGAAGAAATTGTGCTGCGGGAATACGTTTTGGCCTGATACCGGCAGTATTATAACACGAAACCAGAGTAAAAGCCACAGGTTTTCAGAAACTGATCTGAAAGCTTGTGGCTTTCTTTATGATATGCTTTCCAGCGCATTTTGCTTCGATTGCAAAAAGAATGTGCAAACGCGGGAACTCACGCTTTAGAGCTTCAAAAACCCTTGAAAAACCTACGTTTTTTCGGCCTCAGTCGAGGTGGGCCGTATACCTATACCACCCCCCTCCGAAACCGGGAAATATGCCCCTCAGAGGCGCGAGAATGACTTGCGGTTATGACGTGCATAATTGCTAAGTCCCGTTATCTGATGGGCCAAATGTTAGATAAGATCATCGTCATCCCGGCGCGGCTGAAAACGCTGTGCCGGGCGCTTTTGGTGTCCAGATTTTGGTACATATCCTGTGAGATAATCACGATGGGGGCCTGGGTGAAAAGTTCCAATAACAACTCTGGAGAAATATTTTTATGGAGTTGGTGACATTTCACCTGTCGATGTGTCGTTAATTAGTAGAACGGATCATATCAGGAATAACAATCTGTCCGGAGGAGGTGTGAACATGAAGACGATTGAAGAAAAAGGGACGACTGCGATCCGGATTCCGGCGGACGCCAATCTGTGGTATCTTCCGCTTGTATATATCCTGCCATGGGAGGAGATTTCAAAGCATCCGGTGCTGAGAGAGCTGCCGCGGATTCCGCATCAGATCCTGACATCCGGAGAGCAGCTGGACATCATTGCGGACGACGAATTTCTGAAGGAGATCATGGACGCGGTCTCATCGCTGGCCTTCCCACATTTTGGTTTTCGAGGATGGAAGGAACACTACTCCGGGTCCTGTCCGGTATGGATCTTCTCCTACAGCCTGCCGATCTGGGCGAGAGAGATCGACAGAGAGATCGGCATGAATCTGCAGCGGCTGTTTTATCATCCGCGCAATCTGCCGTTTGCTTATCCACCGGTGGAAGAGGTCAGCGCGCTGTTCGAGAAGATCGTCAAGCGGGTAATCAAAGAGCAAAACTGGCAGCCGGTCCTGGACGTCGTCAAGGAGATGCCCTGCGAAGAAGACTTTGAGCCGATCAAGTCCAAGGTTCGGACGGACTTCCTTCGGAAGTGGTATCACACCCGTTCCAAGAACGTGCAGACTGTCTCCCTGGAACAAACCTACGGAGACGAGAGCTTCGGCCCCGTGTTCTTCATCCCGGACGCATCCAGCCATGTGGAAGAGCACGTGATTTCCAAGGTGTTTCTGGACTCTTTCCTGGAAACGCTGACAGAGCAGGACCGCAGGCTTCTGGATTTGCGGCAGCAGGGCTACACCTGGAAGGAGATCGCCGCGGAGCTGGGCTACGCCAGCCACAGCGGGGTACTGAAGCGCGTCAACAGCATCATGAAGCGTTATCACGAATACGGAAAGGAATAATCTGCACGGCTTCATCTTCATTTGAGCCGTGCGGATTGCCCTTTCTTAAAGCGCCGAGAGGCGCTTTTTCTTTTTTAGCAACTGCTTTCACTTTTCTCGCTGGCAGTTAATATCAAATACAGAAGGAGTGGTCGTAATGGTTATCACAAACTGAGCAAGGTCGTTCGCACACCAAATCATTATCATTTCATAATCATAACCAAACGACTTTGCAGGAGGAATCAACATGCAAACAAGAAAACTAAACCAAATTCATCATCACAGAGCGCAGCACGCGCGGAAAGGAGCTTTATGGAAAAACACCCAGGCAATACCTTTACCCTGAGCCGACGGATCGGCTCGACCAATTACCGGGTCAACGCCCATTTCAGCGAGAATACGGCTGAGACTTTTGAGGACAAGATTTTTCATTTGATTCAAAATGAAGGCTTGGAATCCGAACGGAAATGTGCTATACTGAACGTGCCACAAATGAGCCGTCAGTCTGAAAGGAGTCAGGTATGACCAGCAGACAGACGGATGAAAAAATCACCGCTCTCTATGAGCGGCTCTCGCGGGATGATGAGCTTGCGGGAGATTCGAGCTCCATTGCAAACCAGAAGATTTACCTCGAGAACTATGCAACGCAGCACGGCTACACCAATCTGCGCCACTATACCGACGACGGCTGGTCCGGCGGCAACTTTGAGCGTCCGGACTGGAAACGGCTGATCGCGGATATTGAGGCCGGGAAGATCGGAACCGTGCTGGTCAAGGACATGAGCCGCGTCGGCAGAGATTATCTGCAGACGGGTTTCTACACTGAGGTATTCTTTCGGGAGCATGGGGTTCATTTTATTGCCATCGCCAACAACGTGGACAGCGAGGATCAGAACAGCAGCGAGTTCGCGCCGTTCCTGAATATCATGAACGAGTGGTATCTGCGGGATCAGTCGCGGAAGATCAAGGCTGCCTACAAAGTCAAGGGGAGCTCCGGAAAGCCCACCTCGAACATTCCGCCCTACGGCTATCTCAAGGACCCGAAGGACATCAACCGCTGGCTGGTGGATGAAGAAGCCGCCGCAGTGGTCCGGCGAATCTTTCAAATGGCGGTGGAAGGCCATGGTCCCTATGATATTTCGCGTAGATTGACCGCGGATCATGTGGATACGCCCAGCAGCCATCTGGCAAAGCTGGGGCTCGGAAACTGCAGAAGCAAGATCGATCCGGATCGTCCCTATGACTGGTACGGTCAGTCGGTGATGAACATCCTGACGCGGCCGGAGTATATGGGCCACACGGTGAACTTCCGGACGAACAAGCGGAGCTACAAGGAAAAGCGAACGTTCAACGACCCTGCCGATTGGATGATTTTTGAAAACACCCACGAGGCGATCATTGATCCGCAGACGTTTGCGCTGGCGCAAAAGGTCTGCCAGACCCGTCACAGAACAGATACCCTCGGCGAAGCCAACCCTTTGACCGGGCTTGTGTACTGTGCCGACTGCGGAAAACGGATGTATAACCATCGGCCAAAAAGGACGCTTGCGAACGGGAAACAGGTAATCGGCGGCGACGGATACAACTGTTCTTCCTACACGCTGTCTTATCTGCACGAGCAGAAGGTATGCTTCTCGCATCATGTCAGCACGTCGGCGCTGCGGGAGTTGATTCTGGAAACGATCCGAACCGTCAGCAGCTACGCAGTTGAAAACGAGGCGGCCTTTGTGCAGAAGGTGCGGGAAGCCTCCGAGATCCGGAAAGCAGAATCCGCAAAGGAGCTGAAGCGAAAAATCCAAAAAGCGAAGCGGCGCAGCAAGGAGCTGGACAGCATTTTGAAAAAGCTGTATGAGTCCTATGCTCTGGAAAAGCTGCCGGAGAAGCGATTTGAAGCACTGTCGCAGGAATACGAACAGGAACAGGCGGAGCTGGAAACGCTAATCAGCTCGGAAGAGTCCATGTTGGCCGCTTACATGGCCGACACCGCAAGGGTGGAACAGTTTCTGGCGCTGGCGAAGAAGTACCGGGACTTCACGGAGCTGACAACGCCCATGATCCACGAATTCATCGATCGGATTCTGGTTCACGCTCCGACGAAGGATGAATACGGAGAGCGCTGCCAGGAAATCGAGATCTATCTGAACTTCATCGGCAAGTTCGAGGTCCCTGTCCCGGAGCCGACGCCGGAGGAGCTGGCGCAGCTCGAGGCAGACCGCAAACGCCGCGCCGCGAATCGGGAGAAGTATTATCGACGCAAAGAACGCGAAGCAAAGAAAAAGGCGGAGACCGAAGCAAAGCGTTTGGCGGAAGCGTCGGACGCTATGATAACCGAATAACAAAACGACAGCGAAACGGGCTGTGAGGGATTTGACACGATCCCTTGCGGCCCGTTTCGCATTTTTGCAGGAAAGGAGATTTGAAAATGCAGGAACAAACAGATTTGCAGAAGGAGCTTTTGCAGATGCGGCACCGATACGAGGAAGCCCTGGCACGGGATCGTGTGCGGGAGCGAAAGGAACGAACGCGGCGGCTGATTCAGAAGGGGGACATTGTCGAAAAAGCGATGCCGTTTACGAACGGGATGACGCTGGAAGAGTTGGAGGGTTTTCTGGGGAAGATCACGAAAGCGCTGGAGGCGAGGGGGGATTTATCTTGAAAACTACAACATTCACAGAGGCAAAGCGTACGGAAAACGCGAAAACGCAAGGAAACCAACGCGGCGGGATGGCTCAGAAACGGGCTGTCCCGTCGGTTCCTTTTTCCCGAAGGGCGCACTTACTCACCACCTCCGAAATGCGCAGCATTTCGCAGGCGGTGGTATCCCTCCCGATGGTCGGGCCGTGCGCTCTGCGAGGCACGCCTCCGCTTCGCTCCGGTGTCCGAGGGGGACGCGGGGTGTTTCGTTCTCTGCGGAGAACGACGGACGTTTCGGGCGCTGCTCCTCTCGTCCGCGGCGGGCGGCATTTCCGTCATTGCGAGACCAGCCCGCAGGCTGGTCGTGGCAATCCGTTTTCCCATCGGAAATGCAGCCCGCCTGTTTGCCAAATCTGCCACAGCGCAAGGCACGCCCTTCGGGTGCGGCAGGTTCGGCAAATGGGAACGGATTGCCACAGCTCCTTCGGAGCTTCGCAACGACGGAACGAAGAACGATGAAATAACGAAGGGAGGATTTGATCTTTGGCGATCTATCATTTGGAAGCGTCCGTCGTCAGCCGGGGCAAGGGTCGTTCGGCCTGCGCGGCGGCAGCCTATATGAGCTGCTCGCGCGTTTTGAACGAATACGACGGGGTCCAGCATGACTATACGCGAAAACACGGTCTTATCGCACAGCAGATATTTCTCCCGCCGAACGCGCCGCCGGAATGGAAAAACCGGGAAACACTCTGGAACGCGGTGGAGGCGGCGGAGAAAACGAAGGACAGCCGGCTTGCCCGTTCCTTCATCGCGGCTCTGCCGGTGGAACTTGGAACGGAAGAATGGATGAAGCTGCTCTCCGATTATATCCAAACACAGTTTGTCTCCCAGGGCATGTGCGCGGATCTGGCGATCCACGATCCAGGCCCAAAAGCGCCCGGTTCTTCCTGCGGGAATAATCCCCATGCGCATATTCTGCTGACGGTCCGTCCGCTGAATCCGGACGGCACCTGGCAGCCGAAAACGGAGAAAGAGTATCTCTGCGTCCGGGACGGAATCGAAAAAGGCTTCACTGCCGCGGAGTTCAAAACGGCGCAAACCGAAGGCTGGGAGAAGCAGTATCTTTACAAAATCGGCAAAAAGAAGGAGTATTTCGCCCCGTCAATTGCCGAGGCGCAGGGTCTGGAACGCGTATCAAAGTATCCAAAGAGCACCAAGTATGGCAGACAAAACCCGATCGCCGAACGCTGGAACAGCGAGGAACAGCTCTGCCTCTGGCGGGAGGCCTGGGCGGATCATGTCAACAGATATTTGGAGCAGGCAGGCAGAACAGAGCGGATCGACCACCGCAGCTTTGCGGATCAGGGTCGGGAAGAGCAGCCCACGATCCACGAAGGCGTCATTGCACGGGCTATGGAAAAGAAAGGAATCGTCTCCGACCGCTGCGAGCTGAATCGGCAGATTCGTCGGGACAACGCCCTTTTGAAATCGCTCAAGGCCGCGATCACGAAGCTGACCGACGCGGTGAAACGCTCGATCCCAGCGATGGCCGAACTGTTGGAATCCATCCGCGCCAGGCTTTTGGTCCTGCGATTCAGCGCAAATCACGCAAAGGCAAAAAAGGAACACGCACAGAATTATCTCTCCAAGGCGAAGCCGATGTTTGCGAATTACACCGAGCTGCTTGCCGCCCTGCAGAAGAAACGCCGGGATCGCAAGGCCCTGACTGAAGAACGCGACGCGCTTCCGCTTCTCGCCGTTTCCAAAAAGCGGGAGCTGACCGCGCGGATCGAAGGGCTGTCCGAAGAGATCCACGAGCTGCAGGGAAAGGAGACCGCCATCCTCGGCGGCTTCCGAAAAGAGGAAGCGCTTCGAAGGATGGCGGCGCAGCCGAACAAACGCGGCGCGATCACAAAACAGGCGCGAAAGGAAATCTCGGAGCAGATCACCGCAGCGGACGAAGCAGCGCGTCATCATGCTGAGCGGGAAACCACATTTGAAACGGAATACCAGTCCGAGCTCCAACGTTTCAACGAGCTCCTGCCCGAAGCGGAAGCCCTCGATCCCCACGCTCTCACCGCCGCCCGTCTCGCGATCCGTCCCGAAAAGGAGCAAGCCGCTTTTGCCGAAATCTGCAAGACCTTCCTCGGCAAGCTGCCGGTTTTTGCACACAGCGAAACAACAAAGACAGTTGATCGTGATTTGAATGAAAACGGTTTGGAGGATCAGATCCGCAGACGGCAAAGACAGCGTACGATGCTTCATCAACCGCAGCCGCGGGCAAGCGGATTACTGAAAAAGCAACAGGATTCACATGAATCGCTTTGATTACGGCACATACACGAAGCATATACGGAGTAATATGTCTCGCTTTTTTCATGCCTTGCTTTTTCTATCCCCGTGTGTTATGATTGGGAAAACAGATCAAAGGCCTGACCGAGCAAAGGAGTACATATGAATCTGATACACCTGAAGTACGCAGTTGAAGTTGCGGACGCCGGTTCGATCAACAAAGCGGCGGAACGCTTGTTCATGGGACAGCCGAATCTGAGCCGTGCCATCAAGGAGCTTGAGGCCAGCCTGGGCATCTCTATTTTCGACCGGTCCGTCAAGGGCATGGTCCCGACGCCGGAGGGAGAGGAGTTTTTGGGCTACGCCCGGCAGATCCTTCGGCAGCTCGACCAGATCGAATCCGTTTATCATGGCAAGACGGCACGGAAACAGACATTTTCCATCTCCGTACCCCGGGCCAGCTATATCGCCGACGCCTTTGCGCGCTTCTCCAAAAACATCGGACCGGAGCCTGCGGAGATCTTCTATCAGGAGACCAATTCCCTGCGCGCCATCGAGAACATTCTTCATTCCGATTATAAGCTTGGGATCATCCGTTATGCTTCCAACTATAAACGGTACTTCAAGGCTATGTTGGAGGAAAAGGAACTCAACTATGAATTGATTACGGAATTTCGCTATGTTCTGATCATGGGGAAGGAGCATCCGTTGGCACAGACAGAAGAGATCCTGCTGGAGGACCTCCGGCCTTATATTGAGATTGCGCACGCGGACCCCTACGTTCCCTCACTGCCGATGGCGGAGGTCCGCAAAAGCGAGCTCCCGGCGGATATCAGCCGACGGATCTTTGTATTTGAACGGGCCGGCCAGTTTGATCTGTTGGCCGAAAACCCGGAGACCTTCATGTGGGTATCTCCGATCCCGGAGGCTCTGCTCCGACGTTATGATCTGGTGCAGAGGCCCTGCGCGAACAATCAAAGGACCTACCATGACGTGTTGGTTTATCGCAAAAATTATCGGCTTTCCAAGCTGGATCGGCAGTTCATCACGGAGCTGACCGCCTCCAGACGAAGGCATCTGGAAGGGGTATATCGATAAGTACATTACCGATATGTTTTATATACATTTTTCAAAATGACGCAGCTGTGTTATCCTCTTGGTGCAAGCCATTGAGGACGCATTGCCACTGCGTCAAACAGCGTCTCTCGCAAACAGCTTGCGGGAGACGCTGTTTTTATTTTGAACGATAATCATCAGGAGGTTTACAAAAATGGCAAGATTTACCCTTCCCCGCGATCTGTACCATGGAAAGGGCTCCCTGGAGGCCCTGAAGAGCCTGACCGGAAAGCGCGCAATCATCTGCGTCGGCGGCGGCGCAATGAAGCGCAACGGCTTCCTGGACAAGGCTGCCGCTTATCTGCGCGAAGCAGGCATGGAAGTTGACTTCATTGAAGGCATTGAGCCCGACCCTTCCGTGGAAACCGTTATGAAGGGCGCTGCGAAGATGCAGGAGTTCCAGCCGGACTGGATCGTCGCTATGGGCGGCGGATCTCCCATTGACGCCGCGAAGGCCATGTGGATCAAGTATGAGTATCCCGAAACCACCTTTGAAGATATGTGCAAGGTTTTCGGGCTTCCGAAGCTGCGCACGAAGGCGCACTTCTGCGCCATCCCTTCCACCTCCGGCACCGCGACCGAGGTCACCGCGTTCTCCATCATCACCGATTACTCCAAGGGTATCAAGTATCCCATCGCCGATTTTGAGATCACGCCCGACGTGGCGATCGTTGACGCTGAGCTGGCGGAGACGATGCCCAAGAAGCTGGTCGCCCACACTGGCATGGACGCCATGACCCACGCCATCGAAGCTTACGTATCTACCGCCAACTGCGACTATACCGATCCGCTGGCTCTGCATGCCATTGAGATGATCCAGCGCGATCTGGTCGGCTCCTACAACGGCGATATGGAAAAGCGCGGTTCCATGCACAACGCCCAGTGCCTGGCCGGCATGGCCTTCTCCAACGCGCTGCTGGGTATCGTGCATTCCATGGCACATAAGACCGGCGCCGTCTTTGCCGACTACGGCGCACACATCATCCATGGCGCTGCCAACGCCATGTACCTGCCGAAGGTCATCGCCTTCAACGCCAAGGACCCCACGGCGAAGAAGCGTTACGGCTACATCGCAGACCGGATGAATCTGGGCGGCAAGGACGACGATGAGAAGGTCGCGCTCCTGATCGCCTACCTGCGCAAGATGAACGACGACCTGAATATCCCCCACTGCATTAAGAATTACGGCGCGGACAGCTATCCCACCGAGCAGGGCTTCGTTCCCGAGGAAGTGTTCCTGGCACGCCTGCACGACATTGCCGTCAACGCGATTGCCGACGCCTGCACAGGTTCCAACCCCCGCCAGCCCTCTGTCGAAGAGATGGAGAAGCTGCTCAAGTGCTGCTACTACGACACCGAAGTTGATTTCTGAGACAGAAGCTTCTAAATCATCGGCGGCCTCCGCAAGCGAACGGAGGCCGCCTTTTTCGGGGTAAGAATGATGGATAAAAAGAGAGATCAGAAGGGCCTGACAGAGCAGGAGTTTCTGGAGGCCTACAAAAAGAAAAATTATCCTCGCCCGTATCTGACGGCGGATTTGGTCCTGCTTTCCGATACGGGAGAGGTTTTACTGGTTCAGCGAAAGGGACATCCCTTTCTCGGCTGCTGGGCGTTACCCGGCGGTTTCGCAAAAGCCGACGAAACTGTTGCGGAAACAGCTGTCCGGGAACTTCGCGAGGAGACGGGCGCAGAGACAGCGCCGGAAGCCCTGATTCCTTTAGGACTGTACAGCAAGCCCGGGAGAGATCCCCGGGGCTGGGTGGTAACACAGGCCTATCTCGCGATTCTTCCAAGAGGCAAGGTCTGTCCTGCCGCGGGAGACGACGCGGCGGATGCCGCATGGTTCAGGCTGAAGCTTGACCGTGAGAAACGGGTCTGGCTGGAGCATGACGGGCTGCGCCTGGAGTTGAACGGAGCAAGCTCCGATCTCGCCTTTGATCACGGCGAAATACTGACCGCAGCATACAAACTATATTTTACCAAAAAGAAGGAATGGATCTATGTATAAAATCGTCCACAAGAAAGAGCTGAACCCCACAGTGACGCAGATGGAGATCTGTGCGCCCCTGGTGGCGAAGAAGGCCAAGCCCGGTCAGTTCATCATTCTCCGGGTCAATGAAGAGGGCGAGCGCATTCCTCTAACCGTTGCCGGCACCAACGTCGAGGAAGGCACCGTCAAGATCATCTTCCAGATCGTCGGCGGCACCACTGCGCTGCTGAACGCCAAAAAAGAGGGCGAGTTCATTCAGGACTTCGTCGGACCTCTGGGCGTCGCCACCCACACCGAGGGAATCAAAAAGGTCTGCATCGTCGGCGGCGGCGTGGGCTGCGCCATCGCCATGCCGGTCGCCCAGGAGTTCCACCGCCTCGGCGCCGAAGTCACCTCCATCATCGGCTTCCGGAATAAGGACCTTCTGATCTTAGAGGACGAGTTCCGGGCCTGCTCCGACAAGCTCATCGTCATGACCGACGACGGCTCCTACGCCCGCCACGGCAATGTCACTGTGCCGCTGAAGGAGATGCTGGAGGCCGGCGAGCGCTTCGACATGATCATCACCATCGGCCCGCTGATTATGATGAAGTTCGTCACCCTGACCGCCAAGCCCTTCGGGGTCCCCGTCACCGTGTCCATGAACCCCATTATGATCGACGGCACCGGCATGTGCGGCGGCTGCCGCCTGACCCTGGTCCGGGAGGGCAAGCGGATTACCAAATTCGCCTGCGTGGACGGCCCCGACTTCAACGGCTATGAGGTCGATTTCGACGAGGCCATGTCCCGCGGCAGGATGTACTTCGACTTTGAACGCCACGCCTATGAAGAGACCTGCAACCTGCTGAAAGGAGGCAACTGAAATGGCCATCAACCACAAGAAGCATGAAATGCCCTCCCAGGAGCCTCTGGTCCGGGCACACAACTTCAACGAGGTCGCCCTCGGCTACACCGCGGAGATCGCGGTCGAGGAGGCCCGGCGCTGCCTCAACTGCAAGAACCGTCCCTGCGTGGCGGGCTGCCCCGTCAACATCGCGATCCCCGACTTCATCGCGAAGATGAAGACCGGCGACTTCGAGGGCGCCTACCAGGTCATCTCCCAGTCCTCCGCCCTGCCCGCCGTTTGCGGCCGCGTCTGCCCCCAGGAGACCCAGTGCGAGAGCAAGTGCACCCTGGGCATCAAGTTCGAGCCCGTGGGCATCGGCCGTCTGGAGCGCTTCGCCGCCGACTGGCACAACGAGCATTCCACCGAGGCCCCCAGGATGCCCGAGCCCAACGGCCATAAGGTGGCCATCGTGGGCGCCGGCCCCTCCGGCCTGACCTGCGCCGGCGACCTGGCCCGGAAGGGCTACAAGGTCTCCATCTTCGAGGCCCTGCACACCGCCGGCGGCGTGCTGGTCTACGGCATTCCCGAGTTCCGTCTGCCCAAGGCCATCGTGGCCAAGGAGGTCGAGGGCCTCAAGGCCCTCGGCGTGGACGTGGAGACCAACGTGGTCATCGGCAAGACCCTGACCATCGACGAGCTGTTCGAAGACGGCTACGAGGCGGTCTTCGTGGGCTCCGGCGCGGGCCTGCCCAACTTTATGAACATCCCCGGCGAGAGCTATAAGGGCGTCTACTCCGCCAACGAGTTTTTGACCCGCTCCAATCTGATGAAAGCCTACAAGGCCGACCCCGTCACCCCGATCATGAAGGGCGGCAAGGTGGCCGTGGTGGGCGGCGGCAACGTGGCCATGGACGCGGCCCGTACCGCCCTGCGCCTGGGCGCCGAGCATGTGTACATCGTCTACCGCCGCTCCATGGAGGAGCTCCCCGCCCGGAAAGAAGAAGTCGAGCACGCCATCGAGGAGGGCATCGACTTCCGTCTGCTGCAGAACCCCGTGGAGGTCCTGGGCTACAACAACCCCGAGAACCCCCGCGACCCCAAGAACGGCTTCGTCACCGGCCTGCGCTGCATCAAGATGGAACTGGGCGAGCCCGACGCCAAAGGCCGCCGCAGACCGGTGCCGATCCCCGGCTCCGAGTTCGTGCTGGATGTGGATACCGTGGTCATCGCCATCGGCACCAGCCCGAACCCCCTGATCAAATCCACCACCAAGGGCCTTGAGGTCAACAAGCACGGCGGCATCATCGTCAACGAGGACGGCCTGACCTCCCGCGAGGGCGTCTACGCCGGCGGCGACGCCGTCACGGGCGCGGCCACCGTCATTTCCGCCATGGGCGCCGGCAAGGTCGCCGCCAAGGGCATCGACGAGTACCTGATGAACAAATAGAGCATGAAGATCTTCCTTTGCCCAAACGGCTTTACCGAGCAGCAGGCTGAGCAGGCGCGACACTGCGTCTCCCTGTTGGAAGCGTGCGGACATTCCTGCGCTGTTTCTTTGGAGGACAGCCGCCGCCTGTATCATACGGAGAGCCGCAGCCTTTTTGGCCCCGCCGAGAGCCATTTGATCGTTTCTCTCGGCGGAGACGGGGCTGTCCTGCGGGCCGCGCAAATCGCTTTGTCCTGCGGGAAAGCTCTGCTGGGAGTCAACAGCGGTCGTTTGGGTTTTCTCTGCGCCATGGATTATCGCGGGCTGAGCCGATTTTCTGAAAGCTTTTCGTCCTGCCGGTTATCCTACAGGAGCTTGCTTACTCTGCAGATGAAGGGAAAAAGGCTACTGGCGCTGAACGATGTGGTCATCGCCAAGGAGAATTTCGGCCAGACGGTGGAGCTCTCGGTACGAATCCGGAAAACAGACGAGCTCCACCTGCGTGGAGACGGGCTTATCCTCGCCACGCCGACAGGCTCGACCGGATACAGTCTTTCCGCCGGGGGGCCGATCCTGGATTCAGAAAGCCGTGCAATTCTGCTCACTCCTATCTGTCCACATGGCTCAGATGCTCACTGCCTGGTTCTGCAGGACACATGCAGCATTCGGATCTCGGGACAAAACGGCAACGCGCAGATTTTTGCGGACGGCCGATATGTCGGGCGGCTGTCGCACGAGATTTCCCTGCGAAAAGCAGAGAAAAAGCTGCTTCTATATGAGAAGGCCAACGGAATCTTCGGCAGGATTTCCCTATGATCGTTACCGGAAAGGAAGGGATGCTGTATCTGTAAACAAATATCGATTCCGAAAGCGACGCTGGGCCGGCTGCCGATCTATCTGAACTATCTGAAAACCGGCCCGCAGTCACAGTATATTTCCGCCGCGGCCATTGCCAAGGCACTGGGCTACGGCGACGTGACCGTCCGCAAGGACCTGGGCATCGTCAGCGGCGAGGGACGTCCCCGCCTCGGGTACGTCCGGGACGCACTTGCACGGGACATGGAAGCAGCCCTGGGTCTGGACAGTCTGGAGCCGGTGATCCTTGTCGGCGCGGGGAAGCTGGGAAAGGCTCTGATCGGGTATCCGGGCTTTCGGCGCTTCGGCTTTTCGATTCTGGCAGCCTTTGACGACGATCCGCGTAAGCAGGCCCCCGGCGGGAAGCAGCCTGTGTTCCCCATGACGGAGCTGGCGGAATACTGTGAAACAAATCATGTCGTCATCGGAATTATCACAGTCCCGGAGACTGCGGCGCAAAAAGTCTGCGACAAAATGACTGCCGCAGGCATTACTGAAATCTGGAATTTCGCACCGTGCAGATTGGAGGTCCCGGAGGGGGTTTCCGTCCAGCAGGAGAACCTGGCTCTGTCGATTGCCCATCTGCACATGTGCGCTAAGAAAACCAGATCATCGCATATCACAAAACGAACAGAAAGGAACGCATGATGAACGAACAAAACTATCTGATTGTTGACAGCGTAGAGGCGCTCAAGGAAGCCATTGCCCGCGTGCGGGCGGCGCAGCAACGTTTTGCCTCCTACACCCAGGAGCAGGTGGACGCGATCTTCCTGGCTGCGGCGACCGCGGCGAATCAGGCGCGCATACCCCTGGCCAGGCAGGCCGTGGCTGAGACCGGCATGGGCGTGGTGGAGGACAAGGTCATCAAAAACCACTACGCGGCCGAGTACATCTACAATCACTATCGCGGCGTCAAGACCTGCGGCGTGATTGCGGAGGACAAGGCCTACGGCCTGAAAACCATTGCCGAGCCCGTCGGCCTGGTCGGCGCTGTCATCCCCACGACAAACCCAACCTCCACCGCGATCTTCAAGACTCTGCTGGCACTGAAGACCCGCAACGGCATGATCATCAGCCCCCACCCCAGGGCCAAGGCCTGCACCGCCGCGGCTGCGAAAATCGTTCTGGAGGCCGCAGTCAAGGCCGGCGCGCCCGAGGGGATCATCGCATGGATCGACGTCCCCAGCCTGGAAATGACCAACCTGCTGATGAAGGAAGCGGACGTGATCCTGGCCACCGGCGGTCCCGGTATGGTGAAGGCCGCCTACTCCAGCGGCAAGCCCGCTCTGGGCGTCGGCGCCGGCAACACGCCCGCCATCATTGACGACACGGCGGATATTGTGATGGCTGTCAGCTCGATCATCCATTCCAAGACCTTTGACAACGGCATGATCTGCGCCTCCGAGCAGTCTGTCATCGTGTTGGACGGCGTCTATGAGCAGGTCAAGGCGGAGTTCGCTGCAAGAGGCTGCTACTTCCTGGACGCCGGGGAAACTGAGAAGGTCCGCAAGACCATTCTGATCAACGGTGCTTTGAACGCGAAGATCGTAGGCCAGAAGGCTGCGAAAATTGCGGCGCTGGCCGGCCTCACGGTCCCCGAGTCTGCCAAGATCCTGATCGGCGAGGTGCAGAGTGTGGAGCTCTCCGAGGAGTTTGCCCATGAGAAGCTCTCTCCCGTGCTGGCGATGTATCGGGCCTCCGACATTCAGGACGCCTTCACCAAGGCGGAGCAGCTGATCGCCGACGGCGGTTACGGCCATACCTCCTCCATCTATTTGAACGTGAAGACGGAACAGGCCAAGCTCGAAGAGTTCTCCGCGAGAATGAAGACCTGCCGGATTCTGGTCAACACGCCCTCCTCTCACGGCGGTCTGGGCGACCTGTACAACTTCAAGCTCACCCCGTCCCTGACCTTGGGCTGCGGCTCCTGGGGCGGCAACTCCGTCAGCGAGAACGTGGGCTGCAAGCACTTGCTGAACATCAAAACCGTGGCCGAAAGGAGAGAAAACATGCTTTGGTTCCGCGCCCCGGAGAAGGTCTATCTCAAGAAGGGCTGCCTGCCGGTGGCTCTGGATGAACTGAAAACTGTGATGCACAAGAAGCGCTGCTTCGTGGTCACGGATCGCTTTCTCTATGAGAACGGTCACACCAAGCCCATCACAGACAAGCTCGATGAAATGGGCATTGTGCACACCTGCTTCTTTGACGTAGCGCCCGATCCCACACTGGCATCCGCAAAGGCCGGCGCCGAGCAGATGAAGATCTTCAAGCCCGATTGCATCATCGCGCTGGGCGGCGGCTCCGCTATGGACGCAGGAAAGATCATGTGGGTCCTCTACGAGCATCCCGAGGTGGACTTTATGGATATGGCCATGCGTTTTATCGACATTCGCAAGCGTGTCTACACCTTCCCCAAGATGGGGGAGAAGGCCTACTTCATCGCCGTCCCCACCTCCGCGGGCACCGGCTCCGAGGTCACTCCGTTTGCAGTCATCACCGACGAGAAGACCGGCGTCAAGTACCCGCTGGCTGACTATGAGCTCCTGCCCAAGATGGCAATCATCGACACCGACTTCCACATGACGGCGCCCAGAGGCCTTACCGCCTCCTCCGGCATCGACGCTGTGACCCACGCGCTGGAGGCCTACGCCTCCATGATGGCGACCCAGTACACCGACAGCCTCGCGATTCAAGCCCTCAAGGACATTTTCGCCTATCTGCCCCGAGCCTATGACAACGGACAGACCGACGTGGAGGCCAGAGAGAAGATGGCCAACGCGGCTACCATGGCGGGCATGGCCTTTGCCAACGCCTTCCTGGGTGTCTGCCACTCTATGGCCCATAAGCTGGGCGCTTTCCATCATCTCCCCCACGGCGTCGCCAACGCGCTGCTGATCTGCCAGGTCCTGCGCTTCAACGCCAGCGAGGTTCCCACCAAAATGGGCACCTTCCCCCAGTATGACCATCCCCACACCCTGCGGCGCTACGCGGAGGTGGCTGAGACCCTGGGCTTCGGCGGCAAGGACGACAGAGAATCTCTGGAAAATCTGATTGCCGCCGTCAAGGCGTTGGAGGAGCGGGTCGGCATCAAGAAGACGATCCGCGACTATGGCATCGACGAGCAGGATTTCCTGAATCGGATGGACGCCATGGTCGAACAGGCCTTTGACGATCAGTGCACCGGCGCGAACCCTCGCTATCCGCTGATGAGCGAGCTGAAACAGATGTATCTAAACGCCTACTACGGCAACGACGACGCGGTTTAAGGAGGAAAAGCTATGAAATTGGATCGAGTCATTGCCGTCCGGAACAATAAGACAGTCTATCGGGACGGCGATTTTACCGCCAAGGTGTTTGACAGCGACTTTTCCAAGGTCTCTGTCCTCACGGAGGCTCTGAATCTCGCGAAGATCGAGACCACCGGCCTCAAGGTCCCCAAGCTGCGCGAGGTCACCACCTACGAAGGCAAATGGACCATTATCAGCGAATACATCCCCGGCAAGAGTATGTCCCGGCTGATGAAGGAGAACCCGGACAGAGTTGATGAGTATCTGGAACGGCTGGTCCGCCTACAGATCGAGCTTCACCAGGCGGAATGCCCCATGCTCACCAATCTGACCGATAAGATGCACAGGAAGATCCGTGAGACCAAGCTGGACGCCACCACCCGCTATGAGCTGCGCACCCGTCTGAGCAGCATGGAGCGGAAGACCAAGGTCTGCCACGGCGATTTCTGCCCCAGCAACGTGATCATCACGCCCGACGACGAAGCCTATATCATCGACTGGTCCCATGCCACCCAGGGCAATCCCGATGCGGACGTGGCCCGCACCTATCTGGTCTTCTGCCTGCAGGGCAACTTTGAATGGGCCGAGAAGTATCTCAAGCTGATGTGCGATTTGGGCGACACCGCCAGGCAGGACGTCCAGAGATGGCTGCCCATCGTGGCCGCCTCCCAGTCCATCAAGGGAATCGCCGAGGAGCAGGAGCTGCTCCGTCGTTGGACGTCCGTCGTAGAATATGAATAACTGACCGAGGAGGAAACAAAACATGTTGAATGTAACCATTTGCATCGGAAGCTCCTGTCACCTCAAGGGCTCCAGAGATGTGGTTGAGAAGATGCAGAAGTTCATTGCGGACTACGGTCTGAAGGACCGCGTCGAGCTCAGCGGCGCCTTCTGCATGGGGCACTGCCAGGAAGGCGTCTGCGTGACCGTGGACGGAGCGCTGCATTCCGTCGCCCCGGAGACAACGGAGGATTTCTTCCGCCGTGAGGTGCTCAGCAGATTCCCGAATGGGAGGTAGCCGCCATGGCAAGCTGCCTGACCCTGAAAAAATCAAACTGTAAGAACTGTTATAAGTGCATTCGCTACTGCCCTGTGAAGTCCATCCGTTTTTCGGGCAATCAGGCGCACATCATGGAGGAGGACTGCGTTCTGTGCGGCCAGTGCTTCGTGGTCTGTCCGCAGAACGCAAAGCAGATCGTGGACGAAACCGAGAAGGTCAAGGTTCTGCTGTCTGCCGGCGATCCGGTCTATGCCAGCATCGCGCCTTCCTTTGTGGCGAACTATGAGGGGATCGGCATCAACGCCATGCGCACCGCGCTGAAAAAGCTGGGCTTCGCCGGCGTGGAGGAGACCGCGCTCAGCGCCACCGTAGTAAAGACCGAATATGAACGGATTCTCAACGAGGAAAAACGGGACGTGGTGATCTCCTCCTGCTGCCATTCTGTCAATCTGATGATCGAGAAGTATTTTCCCTCCGTTCTGCACTGTCTGGCGGACGTGCAGTCTCCCATGCAGGCGCACTGCGCGGCCATCAAACGGGAGCATCCCGAAGCAAAGACGGTCTTCATCGGCCCCTGCGTCGCCAAAAAGGACGAGGCGCAGCGCTATAAGGGCATTGTGGACGCGGTGTTGACCTTCGAGGAGCTGACCCAGTGGCTGAAGCGGGAGAAGATCAAGCTGACGCCGGAGCCGGAGGACAGCGACACAGGCAAGGCGAGACTTTTCCCCACCACCGGCGGCATTCTGAGATCCATGAACCTGAATGCTCCGGGCTGCAACTACATCGCCATCGGCGGGATGGACAACGTGATCGCCGCCCTGCGGGAGCTGGAGAAGGGACAGATCCACAAATGCTTCATCGAAATGTCCGCCTGTCCCGGAAGCTGCATCAGCGGGCCGGTCATGGAGAAGTATCACAAGGCCGTCATCAGCGGCAATATGGCGGTCAACAGCTATGCGGGCAAGACGGATTTTTCTGTCTCTCAGCCCTCGGCACAAGAGCTTCGCAAGCAGTTCCAGCCCCGCACCGCCCTGGCGGACCGGCCCTCCGAGACCCAGCTTGCCGAAATCCTGCGCAAAATGGGCAAGACAAAGCCGGAGGACGAGCTCAACTGCGGCAGCTGCGGCTATAACACCTGCCGGGACAAGGCCGTCGCCATCTATCAGGGCAAAGCGGATATCTCCATGTGCCTGCCTTTCCTGAAGGGCAAGGCGGAGAGCTTCTCCGGGAATATCATGAACAATACGCCGAATGCTGTGCTTCTTCTGAACGACAGCCTGGAGGTACAGCAGGTCAACGCCGCCGCGCAAAAGCTGCTGAACATCCGCTATGCCTCCGATATCCTGGGAGACCAGGTGATCCGAATCCTGGAGCCCGCTCCCTTTATGGAGGTCCTTCGCACCGGCCGGAGCGTCCGGGAAAAGCGGATCTATCTGGCGGAGTATGACAAAACCGTAGAGCAGACCATCGTCTACGACCGCGAGTACCATCAGCTGATCTGCATTATGCGCGATGTCACTGAGGCCGAGCGGGATCGGGAGCAGAAGGAAAGCCTGAACCGTCAGACCGCGGAGGTCGCCGACCGGGTGGTGGAAAAGCAGATGCGCATCGTCCAGCAGATCGCCTCCCTGTTGGGTGAGACGGCGGCTGAGACGAAAATTGCGCTGACCAAGCTGAAGGAGTCCATCCATGAGTAACTTTTGCGCTGACATCGGTTATCTGAGCGTCAATCACTATGGGGAAGAGCTCTGCGGCGACCATGTAGACGTGGTGCCCGGGGACGAAAGCTCCACCGTTGTCGTACTGGCGGACGGTCTTGGCAGCGGCGTCAAGGCGAGCATTCTTTCGACGCTGACCTCGAAGATCATCTCCACCATGCTGGCGGCGGGGCTGTCCCTGGAGGACTGCGTATCCACCATCGCCGCCACCCTTCCTGTGGACGCGCAGCGCGGCGTGGCCTACTCCACCTTCACCATCCTGCATATCCGCAACAACGTGACGGCGGATCTGATCCAGTATGACAACCCGCTGGCGATCCTGATCCGGGACGGCGTGAACTGCGACTATCCCCGCACGGAAGCCCGGGTGGAGGGGAAAAAGATCTACCGCTCCAGCCTTCGTCTGCAGGAGAACGACACCTTTATCCTCATGAGCGACGGCTGCCCCCACGCCGGGATCGGCGTCGCATACAATTTCGGATGGCGGCGGGAGGAGATCATCGACTTTATGGAGCCGCTGGCGACGGTGGGTTATACCGCTAAGACCCTGGCGACTCTGCTGGTCAACGAGTGCTTCCAGCTCTACGGCGGTCAGCCGGGCGACGACGCCACGGCCTGCGTGGTCAAGATCCGCAAGCGCACGCCCATGAACATGCTCTTCGGCCCGCCCGCCAACCGGGACGACGGTCCCCGCATGATGTCCCTGTTCTTTTCCAAGGAGGGCAAGCACATCATCTGCGGCGGCACCACCGCCTCCATCGCCGCGAAATATTTGGGCAAACGGCTGGATACCACGCTGAATTACGTGAGCAGGGACGTTCCGCCGATTTCCAAAATCGAAGGCGTCGATCTGGTCACCGAGGGCGTCATCACTGTGAACAAGGTGTTGGAATATGCAAAGGACTATCTGGCCGATAACACGAGCTACGAAAAATGGAACTTCCAGGCGGACGCAGCCTCTCAGATCGCGCGGTTGCTCTTCGAGGAAGCCACCGACATCAATTTCTATGTTGGCCGGGCCATCAATCCCGCCCATCAGGACCCCAAGCTCCCCATCAATTTCAGTATCAAGATGAACCTTGTCAAGGAGCTTTCCGCCTGCCTGGAGCAGATGGGAAAGCGCATCAAGGTCAGCTATTTCTGACAGAGGAACGACTATGGAAAAAAGATTTGATTTTACAAAGGTCGATGAGATCCTGACAAGCTATCCGCGGAACGAGCATTCCACCATTGCCATTCTGCAGGACATCCAGGAGCACTACCATTACCTGCCCAGGGAGGTTTTTCCCTATGTGGCGAAGGCCATCGGCGTTGGCGAAGCCCGGCTCTACGGCGTCGCGACCTTCTATGAAAACTTCTCTCTGGAGCCCAAGGGCAAGTACGTGATCCGCTGCTGCGACGGCACCGCCTGTCACGTGCGCGGCTCCACCCCCATCCTGAACCAGCTGCGCAAGGAACTGGGACTCAGCGAAACGAAAAAGACCACGGACGATCTGAATTTCACTGTGGAAACCGTCTCCTGCCTGGGCGCCTGCGGCCTGGCGCCTGTGCTGACCGTCAACGGCGAGGTCCATCCCGCCATGACGCCGGCATCGGCCTCCGAGCTGCTGAAGACGCTCCGGGCGGAAATCGAGAAGGAGGCCGGAAATGAATAAACTGAACTCCCATGAGGCCCTTCGGAGCTTCCGTGAAGCCTGCGAGCAGGCCCTTCGCTGCGAGCGCACCAAGATCCTGATCTGCGGCGGCACCGGCTGCGTGGCCGGCGGCTCTCTGAAAATCTACGCCAGACTGCAGGAGCTGCTGACCCAGCGGGGCATCCCCGTGGAGCTGGAGCTGGCGGAGGAGCCCCACCGCGACGTGGTTGGAATCAAGAAGAGCGGCTGCCACGGCTTCTGCGAGATGGGGCCCCTGGTCCGCATCGAGCCCCAGGGCTGGCTGTACACCAAGGTCCAACTCTCCGACTGCGAGGAGATCGTGGAAAAGACAATCCTGGGCGGAGAACCCATCGATCGTCTGGCCTATCGGCAGAACGGGGAGATCTATCGCAGACAGGAGGAGATCCCCTTCTATCAGAAGCAGACGCGGCTGGTTTTGGGCTCCTGCGGCCACATCAACGCCTCGTCCATCCGGGAGTACGTTGCCATGGGCGGCTATTCCGCTCTGGAAAAGTGCCTCTTTGAGCTGGACCCGCCTCTGATCGGCGAGGCAGTCACCAAATCCAACCTCCGCGGCAGAGGCGGCGGCGGGTTCCCCACCGGAAAGAAGTGGGCCTCCTGCGCTGTGCAGCGGGAGACGCCCAAGTACATCGTCTGCAACGGCGATGAGGGCGACCCCGGCGCCTTCATGGACCGCTCCATCATGGAGGGCGATCCCCACAGGCTGCTGGAGGGCATGATGATTTCCGGCATTGCGATCGGCTCTCAGGAGGGCTACATTTACGTCCGCGCCGAATATCCCCTGGCGGTGGAGCGGCTGCGTACAGCGATCGAGCAGGCCGAGGAACTCGGTCTGCTGGGCGACAACATCCTGGGAACGGATTTCAGCTTCCGTATCCATATCAACCGCGGCGCCGGCGCCTTCGTCTGCGGCGAGGGCTCCGCCCTGACCGCCTCCATCGAGGGCAAGCGGGGCATGCCGCGGGTCAAGCCCCCCAGGACTGTGGAGCACGGCCTGTTTGAAAAGCCCACGAACCTGAACAACGTAGAGACCTACGCCAACGTCCCCGCCATCATTCTGAACGGGGCGGACTGGTACCGCTCCATCGGCCCCGAGAACAGCCCCGGCACCAAGGCGTTTGCCCTGACCGGCAGGATCAAAAATACGGGCCTGATCGAGGTCCCCATGGGCACCACCCTGCGGGAGGTCATTTTTGACATCGGCGGCGGCATGCGGGACGGCAGCAAATTCAAGGCTGTCCAGATCGGCGGCCCCTCCGGCGGCTGCCTGACGGAGAAGGATCTCGACATTCCTCTGGATTTCGACTCTCTGAAGAAGGT
The DNA here is from genome assembly GCA_017540945.1 of Oscillospiraceae bacterium. Next base: position 31,015 of record JAFYAB010000006.1, read on the forward strand.
CGGCGCCATGATCGGCTCCGGCGGTCTGGTCGTCATGGACGACACCACCTGCATGGTGGAGGTTGCCCGCTTCTTTATGAACTTTACCCAAAACGAGTCCTGCGGCAAATGCGTTCCCTGCCGCGAGGGCACCAAGCGGATGTTGGAGATCCTGAACCGGATCACGGAGGGAAAGGGACAGGAGGGCGACATCGAGCTGCTGGAGGAGCTGGCGGACACCATCTCCAACACGGCCCTCTGCGGTCTGGGCAAGACAGCCGCTTCCCCTGTGGTCTCCACGATCCGGAGCTTCCGGGAGGAGTATGAGGCCCATATCCGCGAAAAGCGCTGTCCCGCCGGTCAGTGTGCAAAACTCCGGCGCTTTGCCATCGATCCGGCGCTGTGTAAGGGCTGCTCCAAGTGTGCCAGAAACTGCCCGGTCAACGCCATCAGCGGACAGCTCAAATCCCCCTATGTGATCGACCAGGAGAAATGTATCAAGTGCGGCGCTTGCAAGACGAATTGCAGCTTCGGCGCTGTGAAAGAGGAGGCCTGAGTATGCAGACGAGACAAATCATGGAAGTGGACGGCGCTCCCGTCCAAATCGAAGGCGAACGGAACCTGCTGGAAGTCATCCGCAAGGCCGGCGTAGAGCTGCCCGTCTTCTGCTACCACTCCGATCTTTCCATATACGGCGCATGCCGTATGTGTATGGTGGAGGACGAGCGGGGCCGTCTCATGGCCGCCTGCTCCACCCAGCCCAAAGCAGGCATGATCGTAAAAACCAACACAGGCCGGTTGCGCAAGTACCGCAAGAACATTCTGGAGCTGCTGCTGGCCAGTCACTGCCGGGACTGCACCACCTGCCCCAAGAGCGGCAGCTGTACTCTGCAGGACCTCGCCGCTCAGTTCGGCATCAAGACCATCCGCTTCCCCAACGATAAGACGAAGTCCGTTCTGGACGACTCCTCCGCCAGTATTCTGCGGGACGCCAGCAAGTGCATCCTCTGCGGCGACTGCGTCCGGGAGTGCAACGAGATCCAGCGCGTCGGCGCCATCGACTTTGCCTTCCGCGGCTCCGAGGCCAGGATCAGCACCGCTTTCCAGACGCCCATCGCCGAGACCCTTTGCGTGGGCTGCGGCCAATGCGCCGCGGTCTGTCCCACCGGTGCGATTACCGTCAGGGACGATACCAACCGCGTCTGGGAGAAGCTGGACGATCCCGAGGCCTTTGTAAGCTGCGAGATCGCTCCCGCGGTCCGCGTGGGCATCAGCCGTGAGCTGGGTCTGGGTGAGGGCGAGAACGCCATGGGCCTCGTGATCGCAGCCTTGCATCGTCTGGGCTTCGATCAGGTCTACGACACCGCTACCGGTGCAGATCTGACGGTTATCGAGGAGGCCAACGAATTTGTGGAACGCCTGCAGGGCGGTGAGAAGCTCCCCCTGTTTACCTCCTGCTGTCCCGCCTGGGTCCAGTATGTGGAGAAAAAGTATCCGGAGTTCCGTTCCAATCTCTCCACCTGCCGTTCTCCCATGGGCATGTTCGCGGCTGTCATCAAGGATTATTTCAAAGATCGGCTGCCGGAAGGCAAAAAGCGCCACTATCACGTGGCTCTGATGCCCTGTACCGCCAAAAAGTACGAGGCCAAACGGCCTGAGCTGCGCAGCGCCGACGGTCCTGAGACGGACGACGTCGTCACGACCCAGGAGCTGATCCACATGATCAAGCGTTCCGGCATCCGCTTTACAGATCTGGAGCCGGAAGCGGTGGATCTGCCCTTTGGCAGCATGTCCGGCGCGGGTGTAATTTTCGGCGTCACCGGCGGCGTAACGGAAGCCGTTCTGCGGAAGCTGTCCGGCTCAGACGCCCGTTCCGCGCTGGCGCGACTGGAGTTTACCGGCGTGCGCGGGATGGAGGGCTGCAAGGAGGCCGTCATCCCCTACGGAGACCGGGAGGTCCGGATCGCCGTGGTCAGCGGCCTTGCCAATGCCAGAGCCATCATCAAGCGGCTGCAGGCCGGCGAGCTGTGCTACGACCTGGTAGAGGTCATGGCCTGCCGCGGCGGCTGTGTCAGCGGCGCCGGTCAGCCCTATGTGGGGCTCAAGGACCGTGTCAAGCGCGGGGAAGGGCTGTACCGCTCCGATAAAGTCAGCACGATTCGCCGCTCTCAGGACAACCCTCTGATGACGGAGCTCTACAACGGTCTGCTCAAGGGCCGCACCCACGAGCTGCTGCACATCGACTACTGTAAGCGGTAATTTGATTCAATCGCCGGAAATGGCGTTTGAAAAACCTCCTTTCTATAAAGCCGGGGGCAGGCAGCCTGGTGGGACGGGCTGTCTGCCTTTGGTGACTTTTTTGTTTACTTTTTCCGTGCATTATGGTAGGATATCACAAGCAGTAACAGATAAAGGAAGCGAATCCTCTTGAACCGTGATTTGACCGTAGGCAAGCCTGAGGGCGTGCTCTGGCGGTTTTGCCTGCCCCTCTTCGGCAGCGTGATTTTTCAACAGCTCTACAATATCGCGGACTCCCTGGTGGCCGGAAAGCTGATCGGCGAGAACGCCCTGGCCGCCGTGGGCAACAGCTATGAGATCACCCTGATTTTCATTGCTTTTGCCTTCGGCTGCAACATCGGCTGCTCTGTTGTAGTTTCCACCTTCTTTGGTGCGGGAAACTACCGGAGCCTCAAAACCACCGTCTCCACCACCATGCTCACCAGCGGGGCCGTCTGCCTGGCGCTGATGCTGGCGGGTCTGTTGGGCGGGGAAGCCCTGCTGCGGCTGATCCGCACCCCGGAGGAGTTGATGGCGGACTCCCTGCTCTATCTGCGGATCTACGCCCTGGGGCTGCCCTTCGTCTTCTTCTACAACATCTCTACCGGCATTTTCTCCGCCCTGGGGGATTCAAAAACGCCCTTCTGGTTCCTGGCAGTCTCCTCCACGGCCAACGTGGCGGTGGACGTGCTCTTTGTGGCGGTTTTCAAAATGGGCGTGGCCGGCGTAGCCTGGGCCACCTTCCTCTGCCAAGGCGTCAGCTGCGTGCTGGCACTGACGGCGGTTCTGCTCCGACTCAAAAAGATGGAGACAACAGAGCGTCCGAAGTTGTTCGACCGGCTCATTCTTGGCCAGTTTTTGAAGGTTGCCGTGCCCAGCGTCCTCCAGCAGAGCTTCATTTCCGTGGGCAACATCGTGATCCAGCGGGTCATCAACGGCTTCGGCTCCGGCGTCATCGCGGGCTACGCCGCGGGCGTCAAGCTGAACAACCTGGTGATCACCTCCTTCACGACCCTCTGCAACGGCATCTCCAACTTCACCGCTCAGAACCTGGGCGCGGGGAAGCAGAGCCGGGTCCGGGAGGGCTTCAGGGCCGGACTGAAGCTGGTCTGGGCTCTGAGCCTGGTCTTTGCCGTGCTGTATTTCTTCCTCGGCGAGCCCCTGGTCCGCTTCTTCATCGACGAGCCCACCGAGACGGCGGTCCGTACCGGCGTGATCTACCTGAAGATCCTGGCCCCCTTCTACTTCGTGGTCTCCGCCAAGCTGGCGGCGGACGGGGTCCTGCGAGGCGCCAAACGGATGAATCTCTTTATGATCGCCACCTTCACGGACCTGATCCTGCGGGTGGTGCTGGCGATTCTCCTGTCCAAAACCGGTCTGGGCTCCACCGGCATCTGGTGCGCCTGGCCCATCGGCTGGAGCATTGCCACGATCCTGAGTCTCCGCTTCTGTCTCCGGGGTCCGGCCAAAAACGAAAGCAGCGGAAAGGGGAATTGATCCCATGAACAAGCTTGGTTTTTATCCTGCCGCGCCTGACACGGACCGGCTTCAAGCCCTCCGGGAAGGGTGGGAGCGACAATATCGGTATGGGAGTGTCGCAGAACGAAAGGCGCGGGAGGCCAGGTGGTCGCCCTACTACAGCCTGATCTATCAGGCGCAGCTGGGGCAGCCCTATACGATCCCCGCGGAGCCCGGTCCTGTCGTCCGTACCCTGGCGGAGCAAGGGCTCGTACATCCGGAAGCCGCGGTTCTGGACATCGGCTGCGGCACCGGCGGGACCGCCCTGGAGCTGGCGCGGCTCTGCCGCTCTGTTACAGCCGTGGATTCCAACGAAACCGCCATTGAAGTTCTACGAGAGCGCTGTGCAGGAACGCATACGGAAAACCTCACCGCGCTTTGCGCCTCCTGGAATGACGGACGTCCGGGGGATGCCTGGGACCTGGTGATCTCCGCCATGTGTCCGGCGATCTGCAATCCGGAAGAGCTCCTGGCCATGGAGGCCTGCGCCAGAGAAACCTGCGTTCTGGTAACGGTGATGAAGGGCTCCGCGGACAAATACCGCAGTCAGATGATGCGGGAGCTGAATCTGCGGCCCGAGGGCATGATCACAGAGTACAGCACCTACCTGGACGTGCTTCGGGCCATGGGACGAGACGTCACAGTCTGGACCATGGAGCGCTTTACGAAACGGAACACAAGTCTCGAGGAGCTGCTGTGGCAGTTTCCCACGTATTTTGAGATTTTCGGTATGGAGCAGGAGGCCTCTGTCTCCTATTTGAAGTCGTTTTTTTGAGAAGCACCAGGAAAACGGCTTCCTGGCAGATGAAACGCAAATGAATGTCGCGATGCTGGTCTGGAAGCCGGTTTGTACGGAAGGAGGAACAAGGCAATGAAACGGAACGAAAAACCCGTGGTTTTGATTGTGGACGCCCAGGGGGGAGGGCTTGGCAGGCAGCTGATCGCCGGAATCCGTAAGGAGCCGGAGGATGTGAAGATCCTGGCCGTCGGCACCAATACGGCCGCTGCGGCCGCCATGCTGAAGGCCGGCGCGGACGAGGCCGCCACCGGCGAAAACTCTGTCCTGGTTGCCAGCCGGAAGGCGGATGTGATCATTGGGCCAGTGGGCATGGTGATCGCCGATTCCATGCTGGGGGAAATCACGCCTGCGATGGCGCAGGCTGTCGCGCAGGCAGACGCCGTTCGAATCATGATCCCCTTCAATTCTTGTGACAACTACATCGCCGGAGTCGCGGATTTCAACACGGCGAGGCTGATTCAGGACGCCCTCGGGCAGTTGAAAAAAATCTTGTCAAATTGGGATTGATATGCTATAATATATCAGAAATACGATGCGGCAGGAAGCTGCGTCTCCGTGCTGAAGCACGTAACTATATTGTGATCATGTAGGCTAAGAAGGCATACTGGCTCTGTGTACGGGGCCGAGTCTGCCTTCTTTTTTGCTTGTCACGAAGACAGGCGCCCTTCCGAAAGAGAAGAGAAAAGAATTACGGAGGTAATGAAGATGGCATGTTTTTTGGTTTCTGCAGCTGAAGCTGTGGTTGTGACTGCCGTAGAAAAGGCAGAGGAGAAGCGGGAGGTCAAGTCCGCTCCCAAGAAGGAAACCGTGGAGAAGATCCCCTTCAGCAGAAAGCTGAAATGGCTGACCTGGCTGCTCTGGGGCGGCGCGATTCTGCTGGCCTTCGAGCACGTCTGGCACGGAGAAGTCGTGCCCTGGTTCCCGTTCCTGACCGCGATGTCCGATCCGGAGGACAAGGCCGAAATGTTCCATGAGATGGCTACCATCGGCGTGACGATGGCAGTGCTGGTCACGGTTGCGTGGATCGGCATCTGCCTGGCTGCCGACGCGATCATGAAGCGCAAGGATAAGCCTGTCTCCCAGAAGGCATAAGGAGGAACCGTATGACTCTGCTGATTACCGTTTTTGCCGCGATTATCGCGACGGTCAAGTGGTATAACCGCAAGGACGATACCATGCAGCTTGGAATGCTCTGCTTCATGTTCTGGGGCGCTTCCCTCATGTGGCTGGGCGACGCGATCTTTGAGTATGCCGAGCTGAAGGCGGATTATTTTGCCCCCGCTGCGGCGGATATGCTGAACGACGCTTTCCTGGGCCTTTCCGTGGTGGCTCTGGCTCTGATCATCTGGCTGATCAGGCTGCTGATTACCGATCCCAAGGGCTCTGTGAAGGCTGCGCTGAAGAAAAAGAAATAATCGCCTCGGCGTATCCGCTCGGATCGCCAAAACCGGTCGGCAGCGCGAACTCTCTGCCGACCGGTTATATCTTCTGTTGATCGCTCTGTTGCGCAGGATGATATTCCCCCTATATCGAATCGGCAATATACAAAACTGACGGACTGTGCTATCATAGGATCACAGAGCATAGGGTTCCTTTCGCCCGTCGATATGCGATGTATCCGGTTCTGTAAAGCGCAGGCAGCTCCTTCCGCCAGGGTTGTCTGCGTTTTGCTTGTTTTTTACGAATTTCGATTCATGACGATGCAAAAGGAGGCTCAGCGAATGCAAGGATTTGATTATCAGACTCCCACGCGCCTGATTTTCGGAGAGGGCGTGATTCAAAAGCTGCCGGAGGTCCTCGGCGCAATTGGCAGGAAAGTACTGCTCGCCTACGGCGGCAGCATCCGGAAAATGGGATTGTACGACAAGGTGATGGAGCTGCTGAAGGATTTTGAAATCGTGGAGCTGCCCGGCATCCAGCCCAATCCCAAATATGATCCCAGCGTTTTGGACGGCGTAAGGCTGTGTAAGGAGCATGGGATCGAGGTCATACTTGCCGTAGGCGGCGGCAGCGTTCTGGACTGTTCCAAGGCAATTGCGGCAGGTGCGAAATATGACGGTGACCCCTGGGACCTCATTTCCTATCAGGTCAAGGCCAAGGCTGCGCTTCCCGTCGTGGATATTCTGACTCTGGCCGCCACCGGCAGCGAATATGACTTCTACGGCGTTATCTCCAGGACCGAGACCAATGATAAGATCGGCTACGGCGATCCGCTGGTATATCCGGTATGCTCGTTCCTGGACCCGACATATACCTTTACAGTCTCGAAAAAACAGACTGCGGCAGGCTGCGCTGACGCCATGAATCACATCATGGAGCAGTATTTCTGCGAGGACCACACCTTGCTGAACGACGGCTTCTGTGAAGCGGGGCTGAAGAGCCTGATGATCAACACGAAAGCCTGCCTCGAAAATCCAGAGGACTTCAGGGCCAGGGCCGAAATGATGTTCGCCTGCACGCTCGGCTGCAACGGGATCTATTCACTGGGCAACAGTCCCTCCGGCTGGCCGCTGCACGGCATTGAGCACGCGCTCAGCGCCTATTATGACATCACCCATGGCGAGGGCCTAGCCATCATTACCCCGCGCTGGATGCGCTATGTGCTTTCCGAGCGCACCGTAGACCGCTTCGTGAAATATGGCGTCAACGTGTTCGGCATTGACCCAACGCTGGACAGCTTTGAGATCGCGGAGCAGGCAATAGACCGCACGTTTATCTTCTTTGAGGAAATCGGAATCCCTATGCGCCTGCGGGACCTGGGCATCGGTGAGGAACGCATCGACGAGATGGCGCATCACGTCGCCGTAAACGAGGGCTTGGAAAACGCCTGGGTACCGCTGTCAGAGTCCGATATCGCAGCCATTCTCCGCGAGTCTCTGTAATGGACGATTATTTGTGGGCAAGCCAAGCTTCTTCGTTTACAGATAATTTACAGAAAAACATGCATCTTTGTGTTATACTGAATTTGCCAAATCATTGAAGGAGGAACCTGACATGGCAGATCGCATTGTACTGAACACTATCTCCTACCACGGCCACGGGGCCATCGAAAACATCGTACCCGAGCTGCAGAAGCGCGGCTACAAGAAGGCCTTTGTGACCTCCGACGCCGCCCTCATCAAGTTCGGCGTCACCAAGAAGGTCACGGACCTGCTGGACGCCGCCGGCTTCGCCTACAGCGTCTACTCCGACATCAAGCCCAATCCCACCATTGAGAACGTACAGAACGGCGTCAAGGCATTCAAAGAAGCTGAGGCCGACTGCATCATCGCCATCGGCGGCGGTTCCTCCATGGACACCGCCAAGGCCATCGGCATCATCATCGAGAACCCCGAGTTCGCCGACGTCCGCTCCCTGGAGGGCGTGGCCCCCACCAAGAAGCACGCGGTCTTCACGATCGCCGTCCCCACTACCGCCGGCACCGCCGCGGAGGTCACCATCAACTACGTCATCACCGACGTGGAGAAGAAGCGCAAGTTCGTCTGCGTCGACACCAACGACATCCCCGAGGTCGCCGTAGTCGACCCCGATATGATGTCCTCCATGCCAAAGGGCCTCACCGCCGCCACCGGCATGGACGCCCTGACCCACGCCATCGAGGGCTACATCACCAAGGGCGCCTGCGCCATTTCCGATATGTTCCATCTCGAAGCGATCCGCCTGATCGCCAAGAGCCTCCGCGCCGCGGTCCAGAACGATCCCGACGGCCGCGAGGGCATGGCCCTGGGCCAGTACATTGCCGGCATGGGCTTCTCCAACGTGGGCCTCGGCATCGTCCACTCCATGGCGCACGGCCTGTCTGCTCTGTATGACACGCCCCACGGCGTCGCCTGCGCGATCCTGCTGCCGGTGGGTCTGGAGTACAACAAGCCCGTGGCCGGCAAGCGCTACCGCGCCATCGGCAAGGTCATGGAGGTCGCCGGCATCGACCGGATGACCGACGAGGAGGCCGCTGACGCCACCATCGCCGCGGTCAAGAAGCTCTCCGCCGACGTGGGCATCCCCGCCAACCTCCACGGTATCCTGAAGGAGGAGGATATCCTGTTCCTGTCTGAGTCCGCTTACGCCGACGCCTGCCGTCCCGGCAACCCCAGAGACACCAGCGTCGAGGAGATCGTCGAGCTCTACAAGAGCCAGCTGTAAACCGCTTCCCAGATATCAAGCAGCCTGACGCAGAAACGTCTTTCGATCCAAATACAAAGGCCCCTGAAGCAGGTCCCGGTCCGAACCAGCCCTGCATCAGGGGCATTTTTTCAATGCGTGAATTCCCAAATCAACAACTCTGACAAAGGATATCATTCCCCTTGACAAACTGCTTCTCATAGAGGGAGCATATCCCTGTCTCATCTTAGGGAGTTTTCTTCTTAGGGAGTTTTCTTCTGCAGCGGCTGATTCCGAAAAACGAGTTCGATCAATCAAAAACCAGGCAAATCCGAATCCCTGGCCAACCGGTCTCGGGTTCGGATTTGTCTGGTTTGGTGCAATTTGCAGAAGCTTCCAATCAGTGGATAAAATTATCCTTGACAAAAGCCGTCTTATCGGAGAACAGCATAAAATCCCCCATCGCAGCCGCGATGGGGGATTTTATTGCGGTCAAAAGACCAGATTCATCGCCACGGGGGCCAGGATCGCGGTCAGGATGCCGGCGACAGCCACGGAGAGGCTGCTGACCGCTCCCTCCAGCTCGCCGAGCTCGAAAGCACGGGCGGTGCCGATGGCGTGGGAGGCGGTGCCGATGCCGACGCCCCGGGCTACGGGGTCGGTGATGCGGAAAAGCTTGCAGACTGCCGTCGCGGTCAGGTTCCCCGTGATGCCCGTGAGGATGATGACCGCGCTGGCCAGAGGCACCATGCCGCCCAGGGTCTGGGTCACGTCGATGCCGATGGCGGTGGTCACGGACTTCGCGACCAGCGTGGCGGCCTCCTCCCGGCTCATGCTGAGGAGCCAGGCCATCAGCAGGATGCTGCCGACGCTGGTGACGACCCCCGCCAGGATGCCGCCCATCACAGCGGGAAAGCGGCCCTTGAGCCGGGAGAGATTCTCGTACAGCGGCACTGCCAGACAGACGGTGGCGGGCAGCAGCAGATACTGCAGCGGCGCCGCGCTGGCTTTGAAGTCGTCGTAGGGGATCTTGGCCAGGGAGAGCACCAGGATCACGAAGAGGATCCCCAGCAGGAGGGGATTGCACCAGGCCTGCTTGGTCTTCTTGTTGATGAGGAAGCCCAGGCCGTAGCCCAGGATGGTCAGCAGCACGCCCCAGACGGCGCTGCTTTGCAGGAACTCAGTCATCGCCCTTGCCTCCCTTCGCGCTCAGGCGCTGGATCCACTGGGTCGCCTTGCCGGAGACCGCCATGACCAGGACCGTGATGGGCACCGCCGCCAGGACGCAGGGCAGCAGAAAGGCCTTCAGCTCCGCCCAGAGCTTCATGATCCCCACGGCGGGCACCAGGAAGAGAATGGGCAGGATGCCCACCAGAAAGCCGGAGGCCTGCTTCACCTGCTCCGGTTTGATGATTTTCAGCCCCAGGGCCGCCAGCATCAGCAGCAGGCCGTAAACGCTGGCCGGGATCGGCAGCGGCAGCAGGGCCGCCAGCCCCTCCGCCAGAAAGCAGACCGCGAGAATGCGGCCAAATTGGAAAACCAATGCCATCATTGAGAGGACCTCCTTTGTTTTTGGGATCAGGGGTCGGCGCGGTTCAAGGCGGGGGGTATAGCGGGCAGATTGCCCGCGCTGCGGTGGAAACCGGAAGGCCGGTGCCTCGGGCGGGCGGTCAATGACCGCCCCTACGGCGCTGTACGATTGTGCTTGCCACTTCTTAGCTCTTGGAAGGCCGGTGCCTCGGGCGGGCGGTCAATGACCACCCCTACGGCGCTGTACGATTGTGTTTGTCACTTCTTAGCTCTTGGAAGGCCGGTGCCTCGGGCGGGCGGTCAATGACCGCCCCTACGGGTTGGTGATCCGGTCCGCGACGTACAGCCCCATGGCGCCGGATTGGGACAGACCGCGGCAGATGCCGGAGCCGTCGCCGATCAGGTAGATGCCGTCATGGATGCGGAAGTCCCGATCGTGGTCGGGCTTCAGGGAGTAGTACTTGGACTCCAGACCGTAGAGCAGGGTGTCGTCGTTGGCGGTGCCGGGGGCCACCTTGTCCAGGGCGTAGATGGTCTCGATGATGTTGGTCAGGATCCGGTGGGGCAGGGCCAGGGAGATGTCGCCCGCCGTGGCCTTCAGGGTGGGGATGACGGTGTTCTGGCCCAGCCGGTGGTCGTTGGTGCGGCGGCCCCGGATCAGATCGCCAAAGCGCTGCACCAGTACGTTGCCCTTGCCGATCAGGTTCGCCATCTTGGAGAAGGACTTGGCGTACTCCGTGGGATTGTTGAAGGGCTCGGTGAAGTGGATGGAGGAGAGAATGGCGAAGTTGCAGTTCTCGGTCTTTTTCGCCGGGTCCGCGAAGCTGTGGCCGTTGGCGGTGATGACCCCGTCGTTGTTCTC
>JAFYAB010000106.1 GCA_017540945.1 Oscillospiraceae bacterium
AGGATGGTGACAGCCATGTTCACCATCTCCGGGGTCAGCAGGGACCAGCCGTCCGCGCCGCCGGTGCCGCCGCCGGCGCCCATCGTGGCCGGGGTGGTGGGGGTGCTGATGTAAGCGCCGGTGTCCTTGTTGATGTTGTCGCAGTAGAGGACGTTGGTGCCGGTCAGCAGGGCGTTGCGGGTCAGGGCCTCCTGGGTCTCGGCGGCGGAAGCGCCCATCTCTTCGGTGGCGCCAAGGATGACGTCGTCAAAGGCCTGGAGCTCCAGCACGTCACTGATGGAGGTGTAGGTGCCGTACTGATCCACGGTGCCGATCAGGTTGGTCACGCCGAAGTCCTGGCCGGTGGGGATGACCGCCTCGGTCAGTTTGCTGGCGCGGGCGAAGGTGTTCCACTTGCGCCACTCCACCTGGCCCTTGTGGTTCTTGGGCAGGCGCTGCTTCTTGCCAAACTGCGCATAGCGCAGCTCCATGCGGGCGTTCTCAAGCAGCTCGGTGTCATAGAACTCCTTCAGCTCGGGAGCCATCGCGTTGGTGGTAGTGCGGGCGGTCTGCACGCCGGTGTAGGCGTTGGTGATGTTCGCGGTCGCATTGACGCTGGTGCCCGCGTCCGCGAAGAACTGGATCATCAGTTTAAAAAGGGACATAGTTTTCTCCTCTCGTTAGTCGGGAGGCGCGTACTTCTGCATGATGTAGGCACGCCGTTCCTCCCTGGTCATGTTTCTCATGTTGGGTGAGGTCGATACGGCGGCGGTGCTGCTGCCGTTCTCCCTGGGACGGATGCCGGAACGGATCGCGTTGGCAGCGTCGAGCTTGGCCCGTTGCGCCACAGCATTGACGGCCTGCGCCTGGATCTCATCGCCATGCAGCGCCCAGATCGCTTCCTTCACGCTCATCCCCACCTCCGGGGAAGTGTAGTGCATGAACTTGGGGTCGTTGATGGCTTCCTGGAGATTGAAATTGGGCATGATGGACTTCACGTCCTCGGCCTGCTGCTGCATCTGCATGAAGTGCTCACGCAGCTGCTGGTCTCGCTGCTGGCGCTGAAGCGCCTCTTCGTTTCGCCTGTTTTCCGTTTCCAGCTTTTCGATGCGCTTCGCAGTTTCGGTGTCCACGCCCATCTCCAGGGCCTTCGTCTCGTAGTAGCTGTCGTCTTCGGTGATGGCCTTGGCGATGGCCTCGGCGTCGTAGCCGCCGTTGGCATCCGCCTCGATGCCGTACCTGGATGCGATCAGCTCAAGGGCAGGGCTCAGCTTCGACAGGTACTCCGTGTTCTCCCGGGCCACCCGGTTCACACGTTCGCTCATGGTCCGCTGCATCCGCTCATTGTTTTCGGGGATCTTCATGAACTCGTCCCAGCTCATGGCTTTGGTCTGCTCCGCCTGCTGCGCTGCAGGCTGAGCCTCCTCTGCCTTCTTGCTTCCCCCCTCGGGGGAAGTGCCCGCAGGGCGATAGGGGTTCGGTGCGGTTTTTTGCTTCCGCTGCCGGAACTTCTCCGCCTTGTCAGCCGGTACGCCAAGATCCTCCAGTTTCGGGCCGGGGTTTCCCGATGCTACACCCGTGTCGGCTCCGCCGCCTTCGCCAGCCGGTGCGCCTCCGTCGGCAAAGAACTGAAGCCAGTTTTTCAGATAAGACATAGTGCTCCTTTCTACGCTCTGATTTCCCTTCCTCTTAGCCTCCCCTGACTAAGGGGAGGTGGCCCGCAGGGCCGGAAGGGTCTGGGGAGAGGGTGCCCCTCGGTATGTCTTCTGAGCCGATTGTAGCGAAGATTTTTTCCCAATGTCAGCAACCCTACCTCACTTTTTTTATGCCTTCCCCGCGCACGGGGAAGGTGGCCCGCAGGGCCGGATGAGGTCCCGCGAAGCGACAAAAAAGGAGACGGCCTTTCGGTCGTCTCCTCTCTGATTTTGGGGCATTTTCACTTGTTCCAGGGTGCGTCCTGCAGCCCGGTTTTCCACTCCATGCTGAAGAGGGCGTCCTTCTGCTCCCGGCTCAGAGGCAGGGAGTCGATGATGGCGATCCGCTCCGGCTTCTTGGAGTTGGCGTCGGTTTTGCCGTCGTGGTTCTTGTCGGTGCCCTGGACGGCGTTCCAGGCCACATAGAAGTCGTCGTACATGCTGGGCGTCATGCCGATGGGCTTGTAGTTCTTCCAGTAGACCTCGAAGCGGTTCTCCGTCGTCATGGCGGTGCCGGGGTTCTTCTGCTGATAGCTCCAGTACTCCACCTTCATGTTGGCGGTGTCCTTGTCGATGCCGTAGCCCACCAGGGCCTTGCGGGCCTCCTCCGCGTTCATCGTGCCGATCTTGAACATATCGTCGATGTCGTTGTAGTTGACGCCGCTGGCCTGCTTGCCGTCCACGTTGGTCACCGTCTTGGTGGCGGCTTCCTTCGTGCGTCCGGCGTACTCCTGCAGGTACTTCTCCGCGTCCGCCTTCGGCAGCGCGCCGGCCTCGTACAGGTCCTTGATGTACTCCGCCATGACCTGGTCCGTGGCGCCGCCGTAGTTCTTCATCTGGCGCATGGCCTCGTACACGTTCAGCTCGCCGCTCTTCTGCTGCTCGCGGATGAGCTTGCGCACCGCGCTGTACACGTCCTTCTGCTTGTCCTCCGGGACCTCCTCCAGGATCTGCTTCACCTTGGCGCCGTCGCCGTTGGTGTAGGCCCGGTAGAGCCTGCTGGCCTGCTGGGCGTTGCTGCGTTCCACACCCGCCTCATAGCTCAGGAAAGCGCCGTTCCGAATGTCCTGTGCATGGTAGAAAAGTCCAAACGCGATCTTCTTCCCGTTGGCATAGGGGATGCCGGCCACGGTGCTGATATTTCGCGCCAACTTGTCCACGTCCTTCAGGATCTGCTCCCTGCCGTATTCGTACTCGTCGTCCTTCGCGGCTTTCAGAACATGGTCAAAGGTGCTGCTGAAGGCGTCCACCATATCCATCACAGTGGCAAGGCCGCCCACTTCGATGCCGTAGTAGGTCTTGCCGAAGACCTTGCTCTCGATCAGGTCGTAGATCTCGCCGCCGCCCAGCACGTTGCCGGCCAGGGAGTCCATGAACATGTCCAGGATCTCCCGGCTGATAGATTCAGCCTTCAGCTCCTCGTCGTCATCGTCCCGGTAGTTGTTCATGCTGTGCAGGATCGCGTCCGCCAGGAATTTGAATGCGGTGATCGTTGCCGCTGCCGCCAGCTGGGAGATCACGGCCCGCCTGGTGGCGATGCCGGCCTGCCGCACGTCCTCCGTCGTCACGCCGTTGCGCCCGGCCTTCGCGTCGGCCTTGTACTTGGAGTAGGTGGCCGCTGCGTCGTAAAGGATGTTGAAGTTTTGCAGCCGCTGCGTCAGGAACATGGTCAGCTGCTTCACCAGGGCGTTGGGGCTTCGCAGGATGTCCGGGCGCTGCATGGTGGTGTAGTCGGGCTGGGTCTTCTCCACGATGTCGTTGAAGACCTTGGCCACCGCCTCGTAGTAGGCGTCCGTGCCCTTCACCAGGTCCTTGTTGTGATCCTGCACGTAGTACTCCGCGGCGTACCACAGCCTGCCGACAGTGGCGCCGTCCGTCGCCTGGATCCAGCCGGTAAGCCACCAGGCCTTCTTCCACAGACGGGAGAATTTGTCGTTCATCCCGGCGATGTCGCCCAGCTCCGTGGTGCTGTAGCCCTTCATGCGGTAGTACAGCAGCGGGCTCCACTTGCGGATCAGCTCCTGGTCCGCTCGGGAGATGATGGTGTTGTTCCTGCCGCCGTGGGCCAGCGCCTTCATCAGCGGACCCCAACCCACCACAGCCGCCGCCGTGGGGTAGGATGCCGTCTGGCCCATAGCCACGCGCAGGCTCATGGTCAGGGACGCCTGGGCCATGTGGCCGCGCATCCGGTTCAGGAACTCGCCCAGGGCGCTGTCTTGGCCGCCTCTGGCGCCGTTCAGGTCCGCCATCAGGTTCTCCACGTACTTCACGCCGGCCTGGCCGAAGGTCTCGTGCACGGCCTTCTGCAGGCTGTCCCGGTAGCCGGTCTGGGTCTTGCCCCACACCTTGTTGAAGCCCCGGATCGCCGGCATCAGTCCGCAGTACTGCGCCACCTTCCGGATCTGGCTGGAGGTGACGTCGGTCACGTCCGCCAGGCGGATGGGCTTGGAGGAGTCGATACGTTCCTTCATGAAGCCCGCGTTCTCCAGGCTCATGTCCTTGGCCACGGTCTCGAAGGGCGTGTTCAGGAAGTCGCCGTCCACCCAGATGGGGTAGTAGTTCTCCACGTTGGCCCGCTTGATGCCGTAGACCTCCAGGGTCGTCTGGTTCAGCTCCCGCTTGGAGAAGCCGTCGAACAGCTCCTTGCTCGCCGCAATCCACTGCCGGTCATAATCGGTGAGCTGTTTGTCGATCTCCTCCCGCAGGCCTTCCACAAAGTCCATCGCCCGGAGGGCCGCCTCGTCCCGCTGCTGCTCCAGCTCGGCGATCTCGTCGGCGTCCTCGGTCTCATGCAGCCGGTCGTTGATCTCCGCGATCTCCTGCAGCGCGCCGCCCACCCGGGTGGCCCGCTCGTTGCCCCGGACCTTCTTGCCGTTGTAGTAGTCCTGCAGCGCCGGAATGGTCAGGCCGCCGTAGGCGATGTGCCGGATGTTCTGGTCGTTTTGCAGGTGCATGTAGAGGGAGATCATCATGCCGTGGGTGATGAGCACGGGCTCGCCGTTCTCGTCCTTCAGGCCGATGTCCACCGTGTTCTTCGGGTCCAGGAGCTTTTGGAAATTCTTCTCGTTCTCCTTCTCCATCAGGTCCTCGAAGATCAGGCTGCCCTCCATCTGCAGGCGGGTCTGCTTCAGCTGGCCCTCGTTCAGCATGCCGTAGACCTTGCCCCAGTAACTGTCCTTGCTGTAGCCGCCCAGCCGGTTGAACATCCGCTCCGGGCTCAGCTGCGCGTTGATCCAGGTGGAGAGGAAGCCGGTCTTCGGCTTCTCCACGCTCCGGGTCTCTCTGGTCATGGCCTTGGAGACCTCGTAGGCCTCCAGCTCCTGCTCGCCCAGCTTCAGCTTCAGGGCGCGGTTCGCGGTGTAGACCATCGCCTTCAGGGTCTCCAGCACGGTCTCCATCTGCGCCACGCTCATCTTGTTGATGGGGGTGTCGCCCACCTGGGCGATCATGTTGGTCAGGTACTCCGCCACCTGGGCGTCGTAGACTGCAGCCCGCCGGAAGTCCGGGTCGTTCTGCAGCTCCCGGTAGCGCGCCTGCAAGCTGTCCAGCTTGGCCCGCAGCTTCTCGCCGGCCTTGCTGCCCTCCCGGCTGGTGTCCATGTTCAGGGCCTCCAGCACGTCCAGGGTCTGCTGCATCAGTTCCACGGGGATCCGCTTCTTCTCGCTGGGATTGGTGACTCTGGCGTTCAGCTCTTTCCACAGCTTGTCGATGCGCTTCCGCAGGTCCCGCCGGTCGATGCTGTCCCGGATCCGGTCCTGCGTCCGCTGCGCCTGGATCTCGCGCTCCTGCCGCAGGATCTCCTGGATCTCGCTGCCGCCCTTGGCCTGGGTCAGCCGCTCCAGGGCCTTTGCCATCTGCTCTTCCTTGGCGCTCACCTTGGCCCGCTGCGCCTGGATCTGCTCCCGGCTGCCGCTGTGCTGCACCAGCCGGTCCAGCTCCTGCAGCGCCGCGTTGACCTCGCGCTCCTTCTCGTAGTAGCGCTCGCTCAGCTCATGGAACTTCTCCAGGGCCTTGCGCTGTTCTTCCTGCAGCTCGTAGATCACGCCCTG
Organism: Oscillospiraceae bacterium; assembly: GCA_017540945.1. The sequence goes on from JAFYAB010000106.1 coordinate 5,723, forward strand.
CTTGTCTCGGACCATCTTCTGGTAGCCCTTCTCCAGCCCGGCCTCGTTCCGCTTGGCACGCGCCTCTACCTTCGCCTCGATCCGGTCGTACAGGTCCCGCAGCAGCTGCGTGTCGGTCTTCGTCCCGCCGCGCATGGAGTACGCCACGGTCGCAGGCATTACGTCATAGATGACGCTGCCGTACTCCGTGTTGTCAAGGCGCGTGCCGCGGACGTCTACGCCATCGTAGCCCATCGCCTTCATGAAGACCGTCGCATAGGAATCCGCTCTGGCGTTGCGTGGCGTAGCATCCTGGTAATCGGCAACTGCCATCAAAGCGGAGTAGATCTTGCTGTCCTTCAGCCCGGTCAGAAGATTCAGGTCGAACACCGCTTTCTCAAACTCCCGATACTCGGCGTTGATGCTGTCGATTTCTTCCTTGATGGTTTCCTTGACGTAATCCTCATAGTAGAACATCAGGTCGGAGTCGTCGATGTCCTCACCTACGTCTGCCTTGTACTCGTCCAGCGTCTTGAGCTTGATCCCGTTGTCCGCGGCATATTCCAGCCTTGCGTTCAGCAGGTTGTCGCCGTGCGCCCAGTCCTCTCCGTACTTGCTCTTTGCGAGATCGTAGTAGCCTGTCGGATTGATGATGTTGAACTGGTCATCCAGGGCCGGGCGGATCCACTCCCGCTTGATGCCGCCGTCGATGATCCTCAGCGCGTCGTGCAGCTGGTAGCCGGCTTGATCGTTGCGGGGCCTGAAAAGGTTGTAGTCGGAGAAATCGACCGCGTGCTGCGGGCGCTTGCCGTAGTAGCTGTCTTTCGTGACTTTCTCTTCCTCGCCCACGAAATAGGTGCCGGTGCCGAAATGCCCGGTCCCGCGGTCGCGGCCCTGGATGTTCAGGTGCTCGGCCTTGCCAAGATCGCCGGCGTGATACCCAAGATCCCCGCGGGTAGATAATTGATAAGCATTTTTAGCTGCTTTTTTGGAAGTTTTTTGTCCCTGCTGCGCTTTATATTCGGCGCGTAAATCAGCAAGTCTTTTTTCATGCGCCGCAACTGCCTTTGCCTTTGCTGTTCTTTGCCCATCATTTAAGAATTGCCCAGGAATATATTTGAGAAAAGAATCATCTTCGGGCTTGATTTCCTTGAAAATATCCGCTATACTATAATCGAAAGCTGATAACAGCGAGGGCTCGTCAGACTCCGTCTGATTCTCCCCCGTTCTGACGTCAGCTTTTATTTTTGTTAGCGTTACTGTCAAGTATAGTCTTCCGTCTGGAGTGTTATCATATTTCTTTACTTCAAAAAGAACTGGAACTATATTTTCGCCATCATAAAAAGCACCAAGAAGAACAGAATTGTTTATAAGATGCTCATTTGCTCTTGCCGTTTCAACATAATAATCCGAATGTTGTTCAATTAGAATCGCAGAGCCAAGAATGTCATCAATGTTAATTAGCGCTTTCGCAAAATCTACATAGTTCCCGCCATATTCAAGTTGCTTTTGTCTGCTTTCCTTCAGCCCTCCTCCAGAAAAGATAAACTGAACATCCACTTCCGGAGTTGTCATTGCCTTATTGAGAACTCCAAGTTCTTCAGCAAGAGGAACTATGATTTGCTTTGCTAAAGCTCTTGCTCTTGGTGCTACAGCAAGACTATCAATGTCACTTTGATATTTGCTGGACTTCCTGTCAATTTGAACTGATATGTTCCGGTTTTTAAGCTCATCATATCGCTCTTGTTCCGTCATCCCTTGCCGCACAGCAAACTGCACCCTGCCGCCCGTCGTGGCGGCTTTTTTGCTGGCATTTTCCAGCTCGTCCCGGTGCTCCCGGTTGTACTTGTCGATGTAGTAGTCCTTGCGGTCCTCGATCTGCTGGATGCGGAAGGCCTCCTGCACGTTGGGGTCGTCGAAGTTGAGGGCATGCCTGGTGTAGCCGGGAAGGTTCCGGATCTCGTCGGAGTAGTCCACGCCGGGCGCCACGCTGCTCAGGTCCTCCGTCGCTGCGACAGGGCCGGCCTTGAGCCCGTAGTCTGCCAGGTTGATGGGCTTCCCGCTGTAGCGCTCGGTGAAGCGCATTTGCTGGTCCGGGTGCTCCGCGTTCCACTGCTCGATGATCTCCCGCCGCATGTCGTCGTCCAGGATCTTAGTGATCCGGATAGAGCCAGAGATGAACCAGGGCGCGGTGCTGGGGTCGGGATTGGTGCGGTACTTGTAGTAGCCGTCCTTCGGGATGTAGGGCAGGCCTGCCTGGCTGTGGTTGTACAGGCCCTTTTCGTCGGTTCCGAACTCGAAGGCCTCCAGCTGGTAGTCCTCGTCCGCCGCGAACTCGCACTCACAGAAAATGTAGTTGTCCCACATCAGGCCGGTGGTGCCGCGGTTGCTGTTGTCGCTCTCCGGGTTTTTCGGGTCTACCCGGTTCATCTGGTTCGCTTCCGGGAGAGATCCCAAATGCCAGCCTGGCCGCCACGCCAGCGTGCCGCCGTTTGCCTTTACGGAGATGCGGCCCCGGGTGTTGGTCTTGATGCTGCCGTCCGGGTTGCGTGCGATCTCGCCGGTGTCGGCGTCCAGCCATACGCCGATGGGGGTGCCCTGGCCGCCGGGGTTTTTGACCTTCGTCGGATACATCTGGCCCGGGTGCTTCTTGTCCGCCATGAAGACCTTGTAGCCGATCATGGTCTTCTTCGGGGGCGGGCCCTGCCGCACGGAGAACTGCGTCCTGGCGTCGGACATCTCCTCCGCCTCGGCCTCCACTTCCTCCGCCGTCTGGGTGCTCCTGGTGCTCAGCTGTGGTATTGCATTCCCCTCGCTCACCGCCGCCACGGGTCCTGCCTGCAGGGTCTTGGCGGCTTTGTTCGTTTTGCTGGTGACCTTCTTCACGGCGCCGGCCTTCTTCAGGTCCGCAATGCGCTGCGGCAGCTCGTCCAGATGTTCCCGCACGTAGTTCAGCGCGCGGTCCTGCAGCGTCGGGTCGTAGGCGTCCACCGCTTCCTGCACCATCTGCTCGATCAGTTTGAAGTCAAAGTCGGGGCGCACCGGCTTCTGCTCGATCAGGGCGCCGGTCTTCTGGTTGATCATCTTCCGGTCGATCAGCAGCTTCCAGTAATTGGGGTCGTTGGAGAAGTCCGCGTCCACTTTGCTGTTGCCCCAGGAGAACTTCGGCATCATGCCGCGATCCCGGCACATCTGCTTGTAGAGATCCGCCGCTCTCCGCATGGTGATGATGCCCTTCTCGCCGGCGCGGTACCCGTTGCTTTCCTGTTTGGCAGCAATGAAGAACTCGCTGAACACCGGCTCCTTGTGCCAGGTCTCCCGGTCGTGGATGCTCGGATCAAACCGGATGGACGGGTCCTGCTTCGCGTTCTGGAACGCGGTGAAGTCCTTCCAGTTGGAGATCTGCGCCATCCGCCGCAGGGTGGCGTTCAGGCCGCTGGTGTGGTAGGGGATGATATAGTCGATGATGTCGCTGTCCAGCAGCGCCTGGATATGCTCGGTGCTGATGCCGATGCACTGGAGGCCAGCGGTCTCCGGGAAGTCTTCCCGCGCCTGAATGGCGTCGTACTCGCCGTCCTGGCCAAACACCAGCACGCTTTCCGTGGGGCTGAAGTCCAGGGAGCCGTCCGCCTTGAGGCCGGTGCCGTTGGCGACGCCGGACATGTTGAACATCATGCCGGTCCTGCCGAAGATGCGCACCTGCTCCAGGAACTTGGTGTAGCCGTGCATGGCGCAGTGCCGGGTGGAGAGCTCGATCACAGCCGTCATCATGTCCAGCATGTGCTGGATCTGGAAGTCGGACCAGGAGGAGAAGCGCATGCCGTTCTCCCGGTTCACCGCTGCGATGAAGTCGTCGCTCACCACGCGGCTGCTGTCCCCGTAGTAGTACGGGATGTCCGCCTCCAGGCTCTTGGACCGCGTTGCGGAGCGGATCGTCGCCGTGTAGGCGTCGTAGATAACGGGGTGCTCCTCGGCCAGTCTGGCCAGGTTCGCCGCCGTCAGGTAGGTCTCGTTGGGCAGCGTCTTTGCCAGATCCAGCTCCGCCTGCTCCTCTGCCGTAAACCGGTACTCGCTGCGCAGACGGTCGCTCAGCTTGTTCAGTGCGTTCCGGTCCGCCGGCTTCATGTCGGCCTTCTTCGCGTCCCTGGCATAACCGTGCTGCTCTTTGAAGTCCGCCTGGGCTTCCCGCACGCTGGCGTTGAAGTCCTTGTTCTTAAGCGCAAAGTACCGCCGCATGGGCTCCGTCGGATCCCGCATAAAGCGCTGGATCTGGCCGGGCGCCTTGAGACGCGCCGCCTCCACATAACACATGGCGCAGGCGACCTTCAGGGCCTTCTCCTGCTGGCCGTACTCCTTCATCAGGTCGCGCACAGCCAGCTGCTCCTCGGCGGTCAGAGGTCTGCCGCGCTTGCCGGTCTGGCTGTCGGTCAGCTCCGTCTGCAGCCGCTCGATGACGTACTGGGTCATCAGGCGCTTGCGGCACAGAGTGGAGAAGTCCAGACTGAGGGTATAGAGGGGATCGCTGTTGGGCTTGTAGGGCTTGAAGGGCCGGTTGTCCTTCCCGAAGCTCTCGTTCAGGTCCAGGATGTCCCGGTTCAGCGCGATGATATCCGTCAGCCGCTCCAGGTTCTTCCGCAGTTCCTGCGTCTCTTCGCGGCTCATGTCCGTGTACCGCGCCAGGTCCTCGAACATTTTGCCTTCCGCGATATCGTGCTTCATGCTGCGGATGGAATACTGCTGCCCGTCCGGCATGGTGGCCGTGGCGGCCTCCTCGGTCGGGTCGATCTCCGTCAGTGCCTCGGCGTTGCTCTGCAGCACCTCCGCCTTTATCTCCGCCGTGCTGGTCTCCACGTCCGGCCTGCTTTCCACAGCGTTCTTCATGGCGCTGTCCCAGATCTCGCGCAGCTCGTCGATGGTGGCCTGCATGTACTTGGCGCCGATGTCGCTGGCCTCGATTCTTCCGAAGAACTTCTTGATCCAGTCCCAGATCTTCTGGCCGAAGCTCCGGTCCTTCCGGATCATCTCCTGCACATACTGGCTGTCCCGCAGCATGGTCTCGCAGGAGTCGGCCACAACCTCGTCGATGGCGCCGTCGTAGCTGAGCCCCGGCTGGTTTGCCATCTTCTCCATGACCAGCTTCCGGTAGTTCTCGCCCATCTTCTCGGCCAGATATGCGGTCACGTAGTTCTTGAGCTTCTCGTAGTCCTCCGGCGCGTTCTGCTGCAGGAAGTGCGTCAGCTCGTGGCTCATGGTCCTGAGCAGCATCCGCTCGCTGGTCGCTTTGATATCGTTCATGCCGGCGTTCCAGTCCAGGTAGATCACGCCGTCCTGGTACGCGCCCTGGGCGCCGGTCAGGTTGCCGTCCTTGTCCGCCCGGGATTCAAACAGCACCACGTCGATGCCAAGCGCTTTTGCTACGGCCTTCACCGCGGCATACTGGCGGGAGCGGAGCACCTGGGCTTTGTTCTTCACGCCCTGCAGGACCGTGCCGTCGTTCAGAGTGCCGCCGTCCATCGTCACCTTGCCGGTGCCCCAGACTGACTTCTCCCGGGTGATGAGGGTGCCGTTCTCTTTGGCCCGCTTCTGCCCGATGGCCACAGCGTAGCGCACCTGCTCGTCCGTCAGCCCCTTGCGCAGGGAAGACGCCAGCGCAGCCGCCTCCGCCTTTTCGGTATCGGCGGATCTGCCGAAGGTGTCCCGGATGATGCCGAAGGCCGTCGCATAGGACGCGATGCTGGACGCCCTGCCGTACTGCAGGCCCGTCCCGCTCATGAGGTTGTAGGCTGCTGCAGCGTCGTCGCCAAGGGTGTCCGTCAGTGTCTTCAGGGCCCGCATCTGGTACTGGTCCAGCTTCAGGTCCTTCTGGTCCACGGTCTTGGTCTCGCCGTCCTGCTCAATGGTGAGCTGCAGCTCGCCGTCCTTCATGGTGGCGTTCTTGACCTCGACCTTCTCGCCGTCCTTGGTTTCCACCATCTTCATTCGCTTGGTGGCGGCGTTGCGTGCTTCCGTGAGCTTCAGCCCCGCGTCGTCCAGCCAGTTGCCGGTGCGCACGGTCTCGCCCGCGATCTGCATCCGCATTTCCTCGTAGACGTTCTGCTCCAGCGCTGTGGAGAACTTGCTGGTTCTTCCGCCCAGCACGCCGTCCACCACGTCCTGCGCCATGCGCTTGTATTCGCCGCTGGTCAGCTTGGACGTGGACTGATCTCTCAGCCGCGCCTCAGCCGCTCTCAGCAGCGCCGGGCGGTCCGCCGCGCTGATATCCGCGCTGGTCTGCGCCTGCAGTCTGGCGGCCTGCAGATTCGTGATGCTGCCCTTCTTGTCCAGCCGCTGCTGGTACTGATCCGCAAGGCTTCTGCTGCGAGAGCCTTCCGTGGTGAGCCGCGCCAGCTCCAGGTCGCCCTTGGCGTCCCCGGTGTACTTCGTGACAGCCGCCACGCCGCTCTGCAGCGCCAGCCGTCCGCCGCTCATCAGGCCGCCGCTGAGGAAGCCGCCCAGCGCGTCGGTGCCCAGCTCCTCCAGCCATTCCTTGCTGGCCTGCCGCACGGCCTCGTCGTAGGCCATGCCGTTTGCCACATTGACGTAGACCTTCTGCTGCAGCTCGGCCTGGTCGCCGTTGATCACGGCGTCGGCCATCATATTCAGGATGGAAGTCAGCACTTCCTCGCTTGCCTCCACGCCGCCCTGCTTGGCCATCTCCCGCAGCAGCCCGTGCCGCAGATAGTCGGCGATGTCGCCCTGCTTCAGCAGGTGCTCCACGCTCAGGGTCTCGCCGGCCACTTCCGCAGCGCCCGCGGCAAAGCCCAGCGCCACGGCCCGGTTGCCGGGGATCCCGCGCTCCAGGGCGTCACGGGTGGTGGATGCAGCAGCGCTGCCGAAGAAGACAGCGTTTGCCGCACCGCCGCCGGCCATTACGGCCACGGAGGAATCCGCCATGCTCATCATGAGCTGGTACAGATCGCCCAGGCCCTTGCCGCCCAGCACCGGCACGTCCTTGCTGATGGTGCCGCTCTCGTTCAGCTTCTCGGAGATGGCGCCGCGGGTGGTGTCCGCCCAGCGGGAGAGACCGTCGTACTGCGTCTCATAGATGCCGCCACGGGCGCTGTTCTCCAGCGCCATGCGCAGGTAGTCAACGCCGCCGCCGATCAGGTTGGCCGGCACGGATACAGCCGAAGCCATCGCCCCGGTGCCGAAGTTTCGGGTGGCAAACTCCCGGGTGCTCCAGTCCCGCGCCTCCGCATCGCTGCGGTTGTACTTCTGATCGATGCCGATGGCGTAGTCGTAGGCCTGCTGCCGGGTCTTCTCATCGTCAAAGAGGTAGTAGAAGCGCTTCTTCTCGTCCTCGGTCCAGCGCTCGTCCGGCTCCCGATAGTCGGAATACAGCCGCGGGTCGTATGGCACGTAGTCGCCTATGGCAGCCGCGCTCATCTCGTCCGTGGCGTAGCCCGCGTTGGCCTCCCAGCTTTCCCGCAGCGGCGCCTGTTCTTGCTTGAAGGCCTTGAACTTCTCCTCACCGGAGGCAGCCTTCAGCTCGAAGTCCGGCGCCTTGTTCAGCTCGTCCGCCTGGTGCGCCTGGGCGTATTGCAGGATCATCTTCGCCTGCTCCCGCTCCCGGATGGCCTGCTCCAGCTGCGTCTGCAGCTCCTTGCTGTTTCCTTTTGCCGTGGGCCGGTTGGCGATGGCCGCCGCGCTCATCTCGTCGGTGGCCCAGCCGGAATAGTCTTGCTCCGCGCCGCCGGAGGCCATCAGCTCGTTCTGCAGCTGCGTCACGCGCCGGTCCAACTCGTCGTAGTTCTGCTGCGCCAGCTGGTAGCTCTCGTAGGTGCCGCCATGTCCCTTGGCCCAGGCGTCCAGCACCGCCGCGTTCTCCTGGTTGTTCTTCAGGTTCGTCTCGTAGCTCTGCAGGAAGTCCTAATGCTGCTGCTTTTCCTTCTCCAGGGCGTTGACCTGCCTCCTGGCCTGCCGCCACTGGTCAGGCTTTTCGCGGTACTCGTCCTCAATTGCCTTGATCCGGTCGGCGTAGTCCTGCGCCAGGGCGTCAGTGCTGCCGTATTTCTCCGTGAGGCGTACATACTGCTGGTAGTCCCTGGCCTCCTGTGCGGCGCTCTTTGCGGTCTCCATTTCCTTGTAGAGCCTACCGCGTTCATCCTTGGCCTGTACAGCAGCGCTCAGCCGCTGCCCGGCCTCCGCGCTCCTGATGCCCTGCTCCGGTGACGGCTGAATGCCGTTGATTGCGTTCCAGGCGCTTTGCGCCGCGTTGCCGATCACGTCCCACCAGCTGCGGGTCAGCTCGTCTCTGCTCTGCTCGTAGGCCGCCGACGCCTGCCTGGCGTCTCTATCCATCTTTGCCACATAAGAATCGGCAGCTCGCTGGGTTTCGCTTGCCAGGGGCTGGATGGGCCTTGCCACTCCCCACCTGGCCGCCGCCTGCTGTTCCAGCGTCGTAACCGGGCGCGCTACGTTCCCGGACTTTGCGCCGTCCTTCTTGCTGTGGTACAGGTTGTAAAGGTTGTACATATCATAGCTGATCGGCACCTCCTCGCCGGTCTGCTGCTGTGTGCTGCCGCCGGACTGGCCTTTGCTCTTCCGATAAAGGTCCTGGAGCTCTTTCATATTGCTCATAGATCAGCCTCCCGTAATCGCTTTTGCCTGTGCCCTCGTAATGTACCCGGTGGAAACCAGGTAGTCGATCATCTTGTCAGGATCAGTGTACTGGCTCGCATTGTTAAGGATGACCTCCCGGTCGTAGCTTGGCATCCTGGTGTTCGCGGAGCTGGCAAGCGCAGACAGAAGCTGCTGCCTCGCCTCCTCATTTTCGGGCCCCGTCGGATTTCTGTCCGGCAGATCCCACCAATTCACGCCGCCTCCGCCGCTGCCTCCTTCTGCACCCGGCGTATATCCAATCGGATACGCCCCGGTCATCTTGTAGAAGTCCTCGGCGCTGATCTGGCCGTTGTTGTAGGCCAGCTGCGGGTTGCTTGCGATCCACATCTGCAGCATGGCGTTGGCCTGGTCGGCGCTCATGCCGGCGTTGGCCAGCTCCTCCTCGGTAGGCTTGTAGCCGCTGCTGCCGATAAGTTGGGCCAGCTGGGCGTAGTTCTGCTGCCCGGTGGCCTGCTCGGTGGCGGCCATGCTCGACAGCATGCTGTAGCGGTTCTGCAGGTCGGCGCCACGGTCCCGCCAGCGCTGGTAGGCGCTCTGCTCAAGGGTAGGGATCATATCGGTGAGGCCGCGCATGGTCTCGTCGTAGCGCTGCTGGCCCACGCCCTGGGCGTAGCTGTTGCCATAGCCGCCGGTGAGGGCCGCCGCCTGGCCCATCGTGTCCTTCATGCCCAGCTTGGCGTTCTGGGTATATCTGTCCTTGTACTGCTGGTACAGGGCGTCCCCGTCCAGATCGTAGGAGAACGCCGGCCTGTTCTGGATCTGCTGGGCGGTGTCCCGGATCTGCTCGTCGTAGCTCCCGCCATAGAGCTGCTTTTTCTTTTCGTCAGCCATTCAATGCTCCTTTCCTTGTTGCCTTCCCCTTGAGGGGAAGGTGGCCCGTAGGGCCGGATGAGGTGTCATACCTCTGTCAATTCGATGTATTCCGGGTAACTCTCTGCTATCGTCTCGAAGCCCTGCCATATGACGCGAAACATCTCCCGGCACAGCTCCTCGTGCTCCTCGTCCGGACAGCACTCCACCCGGATCAGGGCCTCGCCTTCGTTGACAAGTGTGTGCCCGTCGTACTCCGGCACGCTCATTGCAGCGTTGATCAGGGTGTAGCTCAGCACGCTGATGCCGGCGCACACCAGGTCCTGCCCGGCAGGCGCCGC
>JAFYAB010000107.1 GCA_017540945.1 Oscillospiraceae bacterium
AAATTTTGTTGCGTTAAACGCTTGCTTTTTTGCCGCTTTGTGCTATAATAGGAGCAACTACGTCAGACAATTTGGAGGGTTTATGGAACGCTATTCAGACTGCCCCATGATTTTGCGTGATTTTCTTTCCTATCACGAGACCATCAAAGGTCAATCCCAGCGCACGATCGCGGAATACTATCTGGATCTTCGCATGTTCTTCCGCTTTATGAAGCTCATTAAAAATGAAATGCCCTATAACAGTGATTTGGAATCTATTTCTATTAAAGATGTGGACCTCAACTTTATCAAATCGATTACTGTTTCCGATATTTTTGATTTTCTTTCTTACCTGGCAAACGACCGTGTCATCTATGAGGATTCCTTTGCGCAGTCAAAAGGCATCTCTTCTGCCAGCCGGGCCAGAAAGCTTTCGACCATCAAATCTTTTTATAAATATCTAACAGTTCGCACCAAACAGTTGGACCAGAATCCGGTCCAAAATATGGAATATCCGAAAATTCGGAAGTCTCTTCCGCGTTATTTGACCCTGGAGCAATCAACCGCGCTGCTGCGTTCCGTGGACGGACCCAATAAGACCCGGGATTTCGCCATTTTGATGATTTTTTTGAACTGTGGAATCCGAAGATCTGAGTTAGTCAATCTGAATCTCAGTGATGTGATGGAAGATCGGATTCGAGTTACAGGCAAGGGCAATAAAGAGCGGGTCGTTTATATGGGCTCCTCCTGTAAGGCTGCAATTGACGCCTATTTAATTGAGCGCAATCAAATAGTGCTGTCGGATAATCGCGCCCTGTTCGGATCCCGGGATCATAACCGGATCTCAGTTTCCGCGGTCCATCGCCTGGTCAAAAAGCATGTCTTGGAGGCCGGGCTGGACCCCAGCAAGCTTTCCGCCCATAAGCTCCGTCATACTGCGGCGACATTGATGCTGCAAAACGGCGTGGATGTAAAAACTGTCCAGGAGGTCCTGGGTCATGAAAACTTGAATACCACGCAGATATATACGCATATCGAGAATACGGAGCTGAAAATCGCCTCCGAGGCGAATCCCATCTCCAAAATCGAGGTCTGAGAGGTCTGCAAAGATGGAAACGCAAAACGGTGAATGGTATCTTAAGGGCTGCGCTCACAACGATCCGGCTCGAATCAAAAGCGCGGAGGAGGCTGCAGCATGGATTCAGCGGATCGGTTTTCTTCCGCTGTTTTCCAACGAGGTCCCGGGCTTTTCGCTTGAAGAGCATACCTGCGCCGCAGATTGGTGGACCGGCTCTCCCCTGCTGGATCCCTGGGAATGGCGCGGGATTCTGGCGGGAAGACGCGATATCGTTTATGGAAAATTCTATCATCGCAGGGCTGGCTTTATTTCCGCCGAATGGTTCCCTGTTTTTGCAAATTATCGGAGAAATGGCTATGATTTCGACACATTGATCGATGAGGGGCGCGCGCCGAGACGGGCGCAAAAGCTGATGGCCCCTTTCCTTTCGGACGGGATTCCAAACAGCACTTCCCTCTACAGCTTCCAATTAAAAGAACGCGCCGGCTTCGGAAAAGGCGGAGAGAAAAACTTCGAGGGGATTCTGACGGAGCTGGAAATGCATAGCTATCTCTGTATCGCCGACTTCCGGCAGCGATTAAACAAAAACGGAGCACCCTACGGCTGGCACATCGCGATCGTAGAAACGCCGGAGAACAAGCTGGGATATGAATGGGTGACTTCTGCCTACAGGGAAACGCCTGAGGAATCCCAGGCAAAGCTGATCCAACGGATCAGAAGCTTCTTCCCGGATGTGGCAAAGGAGCAGATCGATAGCTGCTTCGGTAAATAATTGAATGAAATGAAATATAACAGACAGGGGCGGCCTTTTCCTGCTTACGGAACCGGTCGCTCCTGTCTGTTTTCGTTTGCAAAGCCCATCAAGCCCACGGATCGTCTTTGGCTGGTGTTCGAATATCGGACAGCAGCATTTGATCCCAGAGCAGCCATTGGTCTCCCTTCTGACGCAGTATGACAGGCCGGAGGTTGTCCGCACCGTAGGATCGAAGCTGCAGTCTTGCGTAACCCTCGTTTTGATAGGTATAAGGATCGTCCCGGATCGTTATGGCGAAGGGACGGTCCGGGGTATAGTTGTTGGCAGGGGTCGCGCCATCGAAGAAGGAATAGGGTTTATACCCCTTTCCCGCCAGACGATCGCGCAGGAATTGGAGCTCATAGTTGGAAAGAGGACGCGGCCCCTTCAACTCGTTGAGCATGGGAATCGCAGCATCGGAATCGGCCTCATAGCGGCATAGTGCGGCGACAGTCAGGGCAGCGGTCATAAAGGGATCGGTCAAAGCAAATTCCGGCAGCGCCCGGAGCTCTTCGACGTTTTTCGGAAGTGACTCAAAAACAAATCTGCGTTCCATATTTATGTCCTCCTTACGGTTGTATATCAATTTGTATGAGAAGAGCTGGAATGACTGCGGGATCCCAGCGCGATTTCTATGGCTTCCCTGATATTTCGGACGCGAAGAAGCTGCAGGCCTTTTGGCGCTGTGACAGACTCCGTTCCGTGCCGGGGAACGACGCATTGGGTAAAGCCCAAGCGGGAGATTTCCGCCAGCCGCTGCTCCAGATTGGAAACAATCCGGGTCTCCCCTGTCAGACCCAGCTCGCCGATGGCTGTCAGATTGTCGGATACAGGAACGTCCCGGAAGCTGGAGGCGATGGCGATGGCCACAGGGAGATCGGAGCCTGGCTCGTCGATACGAAGTCCGCCAATCACATTCAGAAACAGGTCGCAGTCCGAAAGCCGCAGACCTCCGCGCTTTTCCAGCACAGCGATCAGCAGCGCTGCGCGATTGTAGTCAAAGCCGTCCGTTGTCCGCCGCGGAACATTCAAAAAGCTTCTGGTCACAAGGGCCTGCACTTCCGCCAGTACCGGACGACTGCCCTCCATAGCACAGGCCACACAGGTACCGGAGGCAAACTTCGGCCGCCCGGCCAGCAGCAGCTCCGAGGGATTTGGGATCTCCCGCAGGCCCTTGTCGTACATTTCAAAAACGCCGATCTCGTTGGTGGAGCCAAAGCGGTTTTTAGCGGCCCGAAGCAGCCGATAGGCGCCGCTGCGTTCTCCTTCAAAGTAGAGTACGCAGTCCACCATATGTTCCAAAACCTTGGGGCCGGCGATAGATCCCTCCTTGTTGACGTGTCCCACCACAAAAACCGTGATCCCCGTCTGTTTGGAGAGCTGGAGCAGTGCCATCGTACAATCCTTTACCTGGGAGATTCCGCCGGGTGAGGTGGCGTTTTCCGCCGCGTACATGGTCTGTATGGAATCCACGATCAAAATGTCCGGATTCAGCTCCTTCGCAGCCCGCATGACCTCGTCCATCTCAGTTTCGGCGAAAAGCAGAAGGGATTCCGATGCAACGCCCAGTCGCTCCGCCCGCATCTTCAGCTGACTTTCGCTTTCCTCACCGGAAATGTACAGAACGGTCAGCGTTTTGCATAACTCTCTGCAGATCTGGAGCAGGAGCGTGGACTTGCCGATGCCGGGAGCGCCTCCTACAAGCACGAGAGAGCCTTTTACAGCGCCTCCACCCAGGACCCGGTCCAGTTCACCCAAACCGGTAGAAAAGCGCTGCTCGCTTCCGCTGACGATCTGAGACATACGCTTGGGCCTGCGTTCGGTATTCAACTGCGCATCCGCGTGTTTCAATGCCTTTGCAGACGATTCAATGTGTTCTGTAAGGGTGTTCCAGGCACCGCAGGCGGGACATTTTCCCATCCACTGCGGAGTCTCGTTGCCGCAATTGGTGCAATAATAGATCGTTTTTGTTTTCATAGGTAAAACCTCTTGACTGCTTGTACGCTCTGCCAGATTTCTATGGAGGCTCAGCATTAATAGACTGATCCTGCGTCGATCTGTTGGCTGAGACCGGCGCAGATGGCGGCTGTCAGCAGCTTCTGATAGGCTGCGGTCTGAAGCTTTTGCTCTTCCTCCGGATTTGATAGGAAACCGCATTCCACAAGAATACCGGTACAGCGGATCTTCGACAACAGATAGGCTGTATCGCAGTGCTTTGCCTTCCGGTGATTGGAACGGTCGATCTGCGTGTTGATAAGAGACTGTATCCGTTCCGCCAGGGATTGACTTCCGTCTGTCGGAGCGTAAAAAACCTGGGCGCCCTTGTATTTCGCTATGGAGAACATGTTTTGATGCAGGCTGATCAGCAGTGAATGATCGTTTTGATTTGCGATGCTGACACGGTTTTTCAGATCTGAAATCTTTTTTTCGGAGATCGTGGCCGCTTCGGGATCGTGGATCGAGACGTCGCTTTCCCGCGTCATCAGCGCAGGGAAACCAAGAAATCTCAACAGATCCCGCAGCCGAAGTCCCATTTCCAAATTCAGGGCGCTTTCCCTGACGCCATTGACGGAAAGCGCGCCTCCATCCTCTCCCCCATGTCCGGGGTCCACGACAATGGTGGGAAGCGGAGACGGCTCCTGTTCAGCAAGAACTGCGGAAAGCAGGGTTACGCTGCGGGAAGCAAGAATCGAGCAAACCAGGACAACGCTGAGTGACAGCAGATAGATCGGGATCATCTTTTTCACAATACGCATCAAACCACCTCGAGGCAATCTATGCGCTGCCGAGTCCCGGTATTCCAAGCCCAGTATAGCACAAAAAAGACGTTTTGCATAGAATAAGTTTGAAATCGTCAAAAAAAGACGATTTCGATCACCTGATCTGGGAGGAATCCGAATGGAAAACCGTGATAAGTATAACTGCTGCGGAATGCTGCCGTCCAGGGCGCCGCTGGCAAATCCCTATGTACCCTGGCAGCAGTATGATCCGGAGCAGTACAGCGCAAAAACAGGACTGATCCGCGGCACCCTATTCCCCTGTCTCGACCTTCCCTTATTGGGAATGGTCAATACGGAGGAAAAATCTGATACGATGATGCATCAGCTGCAGGCCCTGGCCTTTGCGGTGCAGGAGCTGGGGCTGTATCTCGATACTCACGCGGACGATACGGACGCAGTCGAGCTCTTTCGCCAATATACGGAGCTCTATGAAGCCGGAATGCAGCAGTATCAGCAGAGCTGCGATCCCCTGTTCCAGAAAGATGCCATACAGGATGGCGTCTATACCTGGAATCAGACGCCCTGGCCCTGGGAATACCGCGCAAACAAGGAGGATTGAACATGTTTGTCTATGAAAAGAAGCTGCAGTACCCTGTGAAGATCGAGGCGACAAACCCGAAGCTTGCTTCGATCATCATCAGCCAATACGGTGGCCCGGATGGAGAGCTGGGTGCTTCTCTGCGATATCTGAGCCAGCGTTATTCCATGCCCTATCCCGAGCTTCGGGGCCTTCTGACCGATATCGGTACAGAGGAGCTCGGTCACTTGGAAATGGTGGGGGCGATTGTTCATCAGCTGACCAGGAATCTCAGCGAGGATCAGATCAAGGCGGACGGCTTTGCTCAATACTTTGTCGATCATACGACGGGCGTATTCCCCACCGCGGCTTCCGGCTTCCCCTGGACGGCCGCATCCATGCAGGTCAAGGGCGATCCCATCGCGGATCTGACCGAGGACCTTGCCGCGGAACAAAAGGCCCGGGTCACCTATGACAACATTCTCCGTCTTTCAGACGATCCCGACGTAAATGATGTGATCAAATTCCTTCGGGAGCGTGAGATTGTGCATTTCCAGCGATTTGGCGAGGCGATCCAGCGACTGCGGGAGCGGCTCAATCAGAAAAATGTGTATTATATGAATCCTGCCTTCGACCGCGGATAAAAGGTACAGCCCGGGATACGCAACGGTATCCCGGGCAGTTGTTTATTTATTCAAGTACCAGACGCCGGCGTTCAGATAGAGCGCAAAGGCAACCCACAGCACATAGGGGATCTGCAGTCTTGCGGCGGGCAGATCGACCTTACGGAATCGGAGGATCATCCAGACGATCAAACCCAGGAGCAGGGCCAGCACCGCAAGTGCCCCTCCGTAGGTCCGTAAATAGAAGAAAAAGATGCTCCAGGCAAAATTGACCGCCAGCTGCAGCAGGTAGACCTGGATGGCATCCGTGCGCTCCTCGCTCCTGGCGGACAGGACGACTCTGGCCATCCCGATGCCCATCAAAGCATACAGGATTGTCCAAGCGATGGGAAATACAATGGGAGGCGGAGACAGCGGCGGTTTGTTTGCCATCGTTTTGTAGAGTTCCATGCCGTCTTTTGTGAGAATCGCGGCGGCAACGCCGACGGCTTCTGTCAAAAGGATCCAAAATAGATAAATCCAAACTCTGCGCGATTTCATTTTCATCACCCAGAGAAAGTATATGCAGAAACAGGAAAAATATAAGCGCTGCGCCGGAATTATCATAATCTCCGGCGCAGCGGGCGGATATTCGTTTATACGCCGATCGGCGCCTTGTGATAGGTATTGACGATCTGCGCCACATAGTCCTTGATCTCTGCGCTGTTTTCCTCACAGGCGACCCGCAGGGCTTCCAGCTGCTGCAGGAATCTTTCTTCATCCATTTCCAAGGGCTTTCCGATGTGGATCAGTTCGTTTTCCGTCGTGCGAAGGCCTTCTTCTTTCATGAGCATTTCTTCATACAGCTTTTCACCTGGACGCAGACCGGTATATTTGACCTCGATATCCACGTCTGGTTCAAAGCCGGAAAGACGGATCATATTTCTCGCCAGATCGTCTATGCGCACAGGCTCCCCCATATCGAGGACAAAGATTTCTCCCAGCTTTGCCAAGGCGCCTGCCTGCAGCACAAGAGAAACGGCCTCGGGAATGGTCATAAAGTAACGGATGATGTCCCTGTGCGTTACCGTTACGGGTCCGCCCTCCGCGATCTGCTTTTTGAAAAGCGGGATAACGCTGCCGTTGCTGCCCAACACATTGCCAAAGCGAACCGCCACAAATACGGTCTCCGAGCGTCTGGACATGAGCTGAACGATCATTTCACAGATTCGCTTGGAGGCTCCCATGATATTTGTTGGGTTGACCGCCTTGTCGGTGGAGATCAGTACGAATTTCTTTGCGTGGTATCGATCCGCGGCCATTGCCACATGCAGCGTTCCGAATACGTTGTTTTTGATGGCCTCATTGGGACTGTTCTCCATCAAGGGAACATGTTTATGGGCCGCGGCGTGGAATACCAGATCGGGATGGTACTGGGAAAAGACCATTTCCACCCGTTCCTGATCCCGAACGGAGCCGATCAGGGTCGTGAGATTCAGATCCGGATAAGCGCGGAGCAGCTCCTGCTGAATGTCGTAGGCGTTGTTTTCGTAAATATCAAAAATGATAAGCTGTTTCGGATCGTTTTTCGCGATCTGACGGCAGAGCTCGCTGCCGATGGAACCTCCGCCTCCGGTGACAAGTACCGTATTCCCTTTGATATACGCGGAAATTTCGCTCAGATCCACCTTGACGCTGTCGCGTCCAAGGAGGTCCAGCACGTCCACATCCCGGATCCGCTGGATGGAGACTTCCCCGTTCGCCAGCTGGAAGATCCCGGGCAATGTTTTCAGCCGACACTTGGTCTGCTGGCAGATCCTCAGAATATCACGCTTGTCCTTGGCCGACGCCGTGGGGATCGCGAGTACGATCTCGTCGATCTTGTACTGTTCGGCGATCTGTTTGATGTCGTTGCGGTTTCCGACGATTTTTACGCCTCGCAGATAGCTGCCTCGTTTTCCAAAGTCGTCGTCCACAATGCAGACCACGTTGTTGGTGGATTTCACGCTGGACTGAAATTCCCGCAGAGCGGTGGCGCCGGCGTTGCCGCCGCCGATCAGCAGGGTCCTTGCCTTCTTGGGACTGTTGCCGGGGCGGATGTACTGACGCAATAGGCGATAACTGATCCGGGAGAGACCGACAAGACCGATCAGCAGCAAACCGCTGATCAACGGATAGCTGACCGGGAAAAACGCTGTCGCACGGATTTCGTTGAAAACGAATTTGATCAGACTTACCAGAGCGCCCGCCAGAACGATATGCATCAGCTCGTCCACACTGGCAAACTGCCAAAGGCTGTTATAGAGCTTGAAGGGCACAAAAATCAGGATGGTGACAACCGTGCTGATGACGGAGTAAAGGACGATGTGACCCATGTACGAGCGGTACATCATATGGGTCCAGTTAAAGTTTTCCAGCATTAACAGCGCCAGAATGGATGCGATGTTGATGAGCAGCGCGTCCAACACCACAAGGAATGCGACGCGTACCGGCTTTGGGTCCAAAAAATGACGCTTGTATTTCATATGTTCACTTCCTATAAACAAGAAGAGCCTTTGCGTTATGTCTTTCCGGCGCTTTTTCCGGCGATTCGTTCCGCTGCGTGGAAAGCCCGGATCAGGAAGCTCCTGCAGGGCAGCAGAAGGACCCAGACCCGGACCCATAGACGGTATCGCTTGCTTTGCACGGAAAACTCCCTGCCGTTTCTGCAAATCCTGACGACACAGCCTATAACTTGTTCTGAACGGATGCCGGGTTCCGTTTTCCATTGATTGTCGCCGCAGCAGGTATAGCTTCCATCCTTCTGTACAGAGACGATGCGATGCAGAACATATAGCCCATTCGCTCTACGGTAAAGCGGAAGATCGTACTTTTTGAGTACGCCACGGGCCTGTTCCAGCGTAATCTGATCCCGGCCGCCGACCATGGTGGGGTAATTGCTTGTCCCAGTAACCGTCAATTTGATTGAACCGCCGGATGCAAGCAGCTCCTGTAAAACGGGCTCTATTTCGGCAAGAGAAATCTGCTTTACAGCGGTGACCGAACGATTGTCAGTCATCGAGACAGCCTGCTTCCAAGAGCGTTTTGACGAAATACCGCACGCTCTCACGGGCAGTGGGTTCGTCTACGTCAGTATAATTTTCCAGAATCGCAGACACCAGCTCATCCTCAGTCGCGCCCTTTTCCAGACGCTCCCACAGGAACGCGCCGGAATCATTGAGATTGATGATGCCGTTGAAATCCAGGGTGCGCTTGCCCACGGAAACAACGATTTTACAGCCCGCAATGGAGCGCAGCATAAAGCCGGATTTGGTTTTCATATGTTGTTACCCGCTTTCTTAAGCCTTCGGATGGAATTTGTTATAGACAGATTTCAGATTTTGCTTGACGATCTGAGCGTAAATCTGTGTGGAGGAAATATCGCTGTGACCCAGCATCTCCTGAATGGATTTGAGGTCCGCTCCGTTTTCCAGCAAATGGGCAGCAAAGCTGTGCCGCAGCGTATGCGGCGTGATATCCTTTTGGATATTTGCGGTCTGCTGATAGTGCTTGATGATCTTCCAGAAGCCCTGACGGGACATACGTTCCCCGCTGAGATTGACGAACAGCGCCGTTTCATTGGGATCGGCGATCATACTGGGCCGGATCTGTGTCAGATAGGTCTGAATGGCACGGATCGCTGCCGGATAGAGCGGGATCATCCTGGATTTTCCGCCGCTGCAGCGAATGAAGCCGGCGGGGATGTTCACATCGTCCACATCTAAGGAGATCAGCTCGCTCACGCGAATACCGGTGGCGTAGAGCAGCTCCAGCATGGCTTTATCCCGGAAGCCCTTCGGATCGGTGCACTGGGGCTGTTCCAGCAGCAGCTCTACTTCCCGGCCGGTCAAAATCTGCGGAAGCTTCTTCTCGACCTTTGCCAAGTGGATGGATTTCACAGGATTTGCTTCCATGTATCCGGAAGTGGCCAGATATCCGTAAAAGCCCTTGATGGACGCAAGGCTGCGCGTAACGGTCGCGGAGGATTTTCCGTTGTTGGTCATCCAGGCAAAATACAGGGCGGCCTGATCCTGCGTAACCTGATCCAGCGGTATATCCAGATAATCGCAGACGTACTTATCAAATTGTTTGAGATCTCGTATGTAAGAGGCGACAGTGTTTGCAGAAGACTTTTTTACTTCCAGCAAATAAGCCTCGTACAGGCTGATATAATCCGTCATATTCAATCGTTCTTTCGTAATCTTCGTATTAAAGAAGCAGAACCTTCAAAAGGGTCCCGATCAAAGGCAGGAAGCATGCGGGGATCAGAAGCCAGATCGCAGGATGCGCCTCGTCGATCTGATCGATCCAGAGTGAGGAAATCGCCAGATACCCGGGCAAGGGAAGCACCGACTCGAAAAACAGAGCACAGAGCATGGGAATGCAGAGCGAAGCGCCGGTGGACGTAATCGCGCAGATCGCATAGGCGATCGCAGCGCCTTTGATAAAAAACAGAATCCGAAACAAAGCCTTGTTTTGCAGAAGCAGCGGCACCGTCATGAGAATGGGAAAAACCGAGGCGTGCAGCCAGCTTTGCAGGATAGAGGCCGATTTCAAGTTTGCAGGAAAACACAAGACGCTCCCGTGGATGCTCTGACAAAGAGCGCCAAGCAGAGACCCGAGCATCAGACAGAGACAAAATAACCGTATTTCGCCGCTTAAGAATGAAATACGGGCCCGCAGCCTTTGTAATTGTGCCATGTGAACCTCCCAAATCAAAAACCATATCCGGGCGGGCAACAGAGCACAATTTGAAGAAAGGCGTTATTTTCACCAAGCGATTCTGTCTTGGTGCTCTGTTAATATACTCGAAAAAAGCTGTTTTTTCAAGCCTTTTTCTCGAAACACCCGTTTTTTGTGAATTATTGACATATATTATGTTAATTATATTATGTAAACTTCTGAACCGAATCAATCCGTTGTGGTCAACAATTCTGTCAAGCCCCTATATCTTGAATTTCATTTTGAAAAACAAGCTGTTAAGCTATCGGCATTAAGCACAAAGCTCATTTACAGGCAAACGGATCTTCGCTCTCTTGAACCCAGAAATCCGCCAAGTAAGCTTGTGCAGCCTGTGATCCAAAAGATCATACCGGACGGAGCCCCTTCTTCCCTTCCGACTGTGTAAGGACAAAAGGCCAAGCCCATAAGGATCAGTCCCATACCAAGCGCCTGAAGCAGCTTTGCCCTTCTCCCCTGTTTTGCGGTCAGAAAGCTGCCAAGAAGGACCGCGGCGCCATATGCCGCCTTTACGATCGTATTTGCCAACTCTATGGAAACAATTTCTTTTTGCAAAAGCAGCGCGGTGACGCTTACCGATACCAGAAGCAATAGCGCACCGGACAACAATCCTGTAAAGAAACCTGCGCCTGAAAAATGCTTTCTCTGTTTCAGGACCCTGACAGCATGATGATTTTGCATATGATCTCCCCTTTCGCTTCATCCTATGCAGAGTCCTTTCCGTCCATGCAAAAGACTGGGGCGGGTTTTCGGCATGGAATCGTTATCCGGGAAAACCGGAAATAGCCGCGCCGATAAAAAAACGGCACAGGCCATGGTGGCTGTGCCGTAATTCTGCATTATTGGTTCATCCAGTCCTTCAGGACCGCAAGATAACGCTCTGTGTCTTCCGCAAAACACATATGTCGGCAATCCCGAAAGAGCTCCCACCGGGCGTTCGGAATGCGATCATACATGGTTTTTGCGATGTACGGCGTGCAAAGATCGTTGCCGCCGCTGATGATCAGAGTCGGGATCTGAATGCTGTTCAGGCGGTCGGTTACGTCAAAGTCCTTCAGCGTCCCGACCGGTGTAAATTCATTGGGCCCCCAAGCGGTAAGATAGGATTCCCTGCCGCTGCGTTTTTGCCGTTTGAGGCAGTCCGGAGCGTCTGGTCTCGGAGCGCCGCCGCAGTGCAGCTCCATATAGAGGCGTTCCGCTTCCTGATAGCTTTTGGAAGTATAATCGCCGCGTTTGACGGCATTGCGGATTGCCGCCTGGGTTCTGAGCGGCAGCTGACGGATCATTCGCGCCTGCTCCTCTCCCCAAAGACGGCTGGACGGAAGCGTGCTGGAAAGCACGATCCCCCTGACCCCGGAATCCGGATACCTGCAAACGTATTCCAATAACAGCATTCCGCCCCAGGATTGGCCCAGCAGTATGACCTCGTCCAAACCAAGCGCTTTGCGGACCGTTTTTAACTCTTCCAACCAGGTTTCCATGTTCCAGAGCTCCGGGTGACCCTCCAGATAGGAATTGCCGCAACCCAGCTGATCGTAGCAGATCAGCCGACGATCATCCTCCTCGGCCAGACGATCCAAAAGCTCAAAATAGTTGTGCGTAGAGCCCGGCCCGCCATGAAGCATGAGCAATGGCGTTTTCTTTACGCTGGCCGGCCCCGCGATCCGGTAATAGGTTTGATATTCCAGGAAGCTGATATAGCCGTCAATGATCATAAAAAGCCCTCCGAGAAAAAAGACAGCTGCTCTTTGAGCGGCCGCTTCTTTGTGTCAATTGGTTGCGAAAAAGATGGATTTGAGTTTTGGACAGATGGATTCAAACGCTCCAAGACCGGGCGTAAGAATCCGTTTCAAGGATGATTTTCTTACGAGCAGGGAATTACCTCTGTTTTTTTCTGAAATCCGCCGTATCCTGTATCGCCCTGGGGAGCCAAACTGCGTTTGCGTAATCTAAAGGGATCACCAGCTCCCGTATTTTGTCATTTTCGGCAGGCCTCCTTATATCATCCGGCAAATAGGACAGTCCGACCTCCCTTAAACTTAAAACGCTGTCGTGGATCCAGCCGACCGCCTGCCCGTCGCAATACAGGCAATAGCAGCCGAACATCTTTTTTGTTTCGACGCGTAAACCGCCAAGATGATCCAGCCACTCTTGAACGATCCTTTCATCTTCGCAAGCCATACGCACACCACCGTCAATCACAGTTTAACTCGGTTCTGTTATTTCATTACCAGCTGTCGGGAGGAACTGAAGAATGAAGTCTTGAAACAAAAAAATGAAGAATACAAAGCGAAAATCCTGCCGCCTTCGTCGACAGGATTTTCGCTTTGGCGGAGTGGGAGGGATTTGAACCCTCGCGCGCTTTTTAGACGCCTACTCCCTTAGCAGGGGAGCCCCTTCGGCCTCTTGGGTACCACTCCGAATATGTTCACGATATGAATCGGAAAAATCTTTTGGCGGAGAGAGTGGGATTCGAACCCACGGCCCGTTGCCGGGTCACCGGTTTTCAAGACCGGCTCCTTAAACCGCTCGGACATCTCTCCGAATTTGCTCAAATAAAATACCATACTTTGCTGCGTTTGTCAAGGCTGAATTTCCGCTGACCAAGCTTTTCAAAATTTGATAAAAGTTTTTCTTGATTTTTGAAAATTATATGTTATAATACCTTGCGTATGGAGGCTTAGCTCAGCTGGTTAGAGCGCCTGCTTCACACGCAGGAGGTCACTGGTTCGAGTCCAGCAGTCTCCACCAGCAAAGAAACCTCTTTTGTCTGCCTGGGCAAGAGAGGTTTCTTCGTTGTTTCATGAGGTCGAAAATGCTATAATCATTTCCGTGAATCGCAGTTTGCAGGGGGATCGGGCGCATGGAGGAAAAACAGCGGCTGACGGTATCCGAGGTCAGAACGGTACTTGCCAAATTTGGTCTGTCGGGAGGGAGCGATTGGTCTGTCAGAGCCTTCGTCTCCGACGAGGACGGGAGCGAATATGCGGTCTGGCTGGTTGATAACGGACATAGGAAATACGTTCTGAAAAAGGCAAAGGCCTATGAGATCGACGTTTATCGCAGCTTCTTCAGCAGCGGACAGTCGTATGTTCCCTCTTTTTTTGGCTCCTGCCATGATAACGGCCGGGACTATTTCCTGACTGAGTATTTTGCGGGTACTGATCTGCGAGTCTGCGACAGAAAAAGACTGATCCGTGTGCTGGATGCACTGGCAGACATGCAGAATGAATTCTGGGAGCGCACAGAGCTTTACGACGCCTGTGTTACCATGGAAAAGTCGCTGGAAGCGGTAAGAAACCGCGGCAAATACCTCGGATCCGAGCTGCTCAAGAAGGCATACCGCAAGTTTGAGCAGGTATACCGGGAAACACCGCGCTCGCTTTGCCATGACGATCTGCTGCCGATCAACGTACTTGTGAACAACGAACGGGCCGTGTTCATTGATTGGGAGTACGGCGGCGTCCTCCCCTACCTGGGTGCTTTTGCGCGTCTGATCGCCCACGGCAGAGAAGACAGAAATTACTATTTCTACATGTCTGCTGAAGACCGTGAATTTGCAATAGCATATTATTATAACATACTGGCGAAACAGCATGGGATCTCGCAGGAGGAGTTCCGGCAGACGCTGGATTATTTCCTGTTTTATGAGTATTGTGAATGGATCATGCTTGGCAACCGTTACGATTCCCGCAGCGATGAAAGATACATGTATTATCTGAACCTGGCCGAGCAGCTGGCGAAAAAACTTGTTTAGCTCTCCAAATTCCCGTATGCCGCGCTATCCAAAAATGACAGCAATAACGAGAGAACGTACTTCTGCGTTCTCTCGTTATTGCTGTTAATGGATTTTATTTCGCGTTTTGTTGACCGTCCTCTTTCAGCTTGCGCAGATAGTCCTCATGGATCCCGATGAGTCTTGCCTCAAAGTCCTGGCGATCCTTTTGCCGCATGGTGTGCAGAATCAGACCGGAGAACAGGGACTGCAGCGCCGCGATTGCGACAAAGCCGCAGGTGATCAGGGTGGGAAAACGCTTCACAAGGCCGGTTTTGAAATATTCCGCCAGCACAGGGATGAAAAAGCCAAGGGACAGCAGAAAAAGGATCGCGGCGATCAGGCTGAAATAGCCGAAGGGCTTATAGCTGCGGAACAGCCTGCCGACGGTGCGCAGCACCTTGAAGCCGTCGGAGTAGGTGTTCAGCTTGGATTCGCTGCCCTGGGGACGGTCCCGGTAATCGATGACGACATTCTCCACATACATGTTTTTATCAATGGCATGGATGGTCATTTCCGTCTCAATCTCAAAGCCCTTGGAGAGCACGGGAAAGCTCTTGACAAACTGATAATTGAAGGCCCGATAGCCGGTCATCACATCCTTGATGTCGCTGTGGAAAATGGTGTTGATCGTGCCCCTGACCAGCGTATTTCCAAAGTTATGGAAGGGACGTTTGTTTTCGGTAAAGTATGTGGAGGACAGCCGATCTCCCACCACCATATCCGCCTTTTTTCCCAGGATGGGCGCCACCAGCGCGGGTGCGCATTCGGCGGGATAGGTATCGTCGCCGTCGACCATGACATAGCATTCGGCGTCAATCTCCCGGAACATGCGGCGAATCACGTGCCCCTTGCCTTGCCGGTATTCCTGCCGCACCACAGCGCCTGCGTCCTTTGCCAGCTCCGCGGTGCCGTCAGTGGAGTTGTTGTCGTAGACGTATACCGTGCAGCCTGGCAGCACGCGTCGAAAATCCGTCACAACCTTTTGGACGGTTTTCGCTTCGTTGTAGCATGGAACCAATACAGCGATTTTATCCATGTCGGGCCTCCTTTGCAAAGCGCGTGAATCTGTATGAATTAACTGTATCATGGGCGAAACTTTTTGTCAATCGCCACATGAGTCCTTTTTCCGAAATAATCCGCTTCTCCGTTGCAAATCCATGCGCTGTGTGGTAAAATAAATCACAGAAAAAGTTACATGAAACGGAGAGATCCACCCATGGAACAGAGAATCAAAGCCTTTTTCCGGGACCAACGGACCCGCTGGACCCTGTTGGCCGCCTGTGTCACTGCCGCAGCAGCTTACAGCTATGGGATGCTGAACAATATCGTCAACTATGACTCCGCCTATAACGTACCCCTGTACAGCGGCGGTGAAAACTCCGGACGCTGGGCCCTGGGGCTGCTGACCAATCTGACGAAGCTGCTGCATATCGGATACAGTCTGCCCTTTTTCAATATTCTGATTTCGCTGCTGATGATTTCCCTGGCCGCCGTTCTGTTGGGCAGGATCCTGGAGATCAAGAGCCGCCGCGCCTGCTTGCTGCTGGGAGCTGTGACCCTCTCCTTCCCTGCTGTGGCGTCCATGACCTTTTTCTCCTATACCATCCAATATTACGCCTTCGCGTTTTTACTGATCACAGCGGCCTGTCTCTTGGCGGAGCGTCGTCAAAGTCCGGTTTCTTATCTGCTCTATTCCCTGCTGCTGGCCTTTGCCGTCGGCGTATACCAGGCCTTCTATCCTTACGCTGTGATGCTGGCTGTGATGGCGGTGATTGCGGACTGTCTGAAAGCGGAATCCACCCCACAGGCGGTGCTGAAGAAGGGCCTCTGCTATGTGGCCGCGATTCTTTTGAGCTACCTCTGGTATCGAGTTGGCTTGAAGGCGACCCTTGCAATCACAGGGCAGAAGCTGACGCCTTATCAGGGCATCGACCAGATGGGCCATATCGAGCTGCGCCGTTTGCCCGGTATGCTGAAGGAAATGTATCGCCACTTTTTCCTTCTTCCGACCCATGATTATTTGTCTCTCAGTGCGGAGCCTGTCACGCGCGTCTGCATGCTGCTGCTGTTGATTGGCTCCGTGCTGATGCTTGCGCTGGGATGGCGGGAAAAGAATCGCTGGAAGCGCCTGGAGCTCGCAATCCTGCTGCTGATCGCGCTGCCCATCTCTTCAAACCTGATCATTCTTATGGTTCCATACGGCACGACCTATACCCTCATGGGGATGGGCCTGATCAGTCTTTTTCTTCTTCCCCTTCTGCTTTGGGAAAGACTCTGCTTTCCCAAGCCGAAGCTCCGGCATTTTCTGGGTATGGCCTTGGCAGCTGTTCTGCTGATCTCCTCTCTGGAATATGTGTATCTGTCCAACGGCTGTTATCGGGCCCTGGAATGGCACAATATCCAAACGGAAAACTATTATACGACCCTGATGACACGAATCAAGGGGACAGACGGTTATGACGCAAGCTGCCCCGTGATTTATTCCGGCTCGGTGATTCATGATGATTCATATTTTGATCTCTGGTCTGAGACGATCTTCCACTACGGCGGGATGCGCCAGTTTGACAGCCGGGATCCCGCAAACAACGGCTTCAACGAATACTCCCGGGATCGTTTTGTCCGCTCCTTCCTGGGTTATACCATCCGTCCCATGAACGCCGCGGAGTCTCAAAAATACGCTTCCATCCTCGAGCAGATGCGCAGCTATCCCAACGACGATTCGATCCGGATCGTGGATGGTACGGTGCTGGTAAAATTCGAGTAAGCGCTGCGAAAAACGAGGCGCTCCGACAGACTTCTTGCGCACAAATCCATCAGAAATGCACAAAATCCGATTGACATTTTCACTTGTATTTGTTAAAATAAGGGCAATAGTTGGACAGCCCCATGCAGTTGTCCGACAACTCGGAAGGAGACCGACCGGATGAAAGAATACTGGGTCCTGGTAGGGAGCTTTGGAAGCGGAAAAAGCGAGCTTGCGCTGAATCTGGCGGTGGAAAAGGCGCAAAGCGGCCCCTGCACCGTGGTGGACCTGGACGTGATCAACCCATACTTCCGGATCAGCGAGCGGGGCGACGTGCTCTCCCCTGCCGGTGTGGAATTGATCATGCCTCCCTTTGCACTGGAAAAGCTCGAGATCATGTCCCTCTCCGCCCGGGTCTACTCCGTCTTCGCGCCTGGTGAAGGTACGGTTATCTTCGACATCGGCGGCGACGACGTGGGATCCATCGCGATGGGTCAGTATAAGCCCCGTTTCGATCAGATTCCCAGGGAGAAGATTCACGTACTCTTCATTGTCAACCCTCTGCGTCCCACTGCCGCGGATCTTCCCTCCGCGCTGGATACATTTTATAAGATCCAGTACGTGTCCCGGCTGAACATCACCGGCATCGTCAACAACGCCAACCTGGCCGGCGAGACCGATGTGAGCCACCTGGTCGAGGGCTACGCGCTGGTCAAGGCCCTCTCCGAGCAGACCGGCGTCCCCGTCTGGGGCACCTGCGGCACCGCGGAGCTACTGAACGATTTCAGATCTTACGCCGCGGAAAAGGGCCTGGACCCCGCCTATATTGGGAAATATCAGCCCATCGAGGTGATGATGCACCGCAGCTGGGACAAGTTCCTGGCGGAAGGGCTGTAGGGAATTAAGAATTGAGAGTTGAGAATTGAGAATGATTGTGTTTTGCAAATTGCAAATTGCAATTTGCAAAACTCCGACCCTGTTCCCTGTTCCCTGTTCCCTGGTCCCTATTTTCAAGTCGTTTTTTGGTTCCGTCAACCAATTCAACAGGAAATAAACGAAAACGAAAGCGAGGAAATGCCATGACGAAAGTTATCATCCAAGAAGACGTGTGCAAGAGCTGCGGCCTTTGCGTGCGTCTGTGCCCCAAGGGCGTGCTGGCCCCCCAGACAAGCCGCCTGAACGTCAAGGGTTATTACCCGGTAGAGGTGGCCCATCCGGAAAACTGTATCGGCTGCCTGTCCTGCGCAATGACCTGCCCGGACGTTGCCATCATCATCGAGAAATAAGGAGGAAGAGTGTATGGCTAAGAAACTGATGAAGGGTTGCGAGGCCATTGCCGAAGCCGCAATCCAAGCGGGCTGCCGTTTCTTCTTCGGCTACCCCATCACCCCGCAGAACGATATCCCTGAGTACATGTCCCGCCGGATGCCTCAGGTCGGCGGCTGCTTCCTGCAGGCCGAATCTGAGCTGGCGGCCATCAATATGGTTTACGGTGCCGGCGGCGCCGGCGCCAGAGCCATGACCTCCTCCTCTTCCCCCGGAATCTCCCTGAAGCAGGAGGGTATCTCCACCTGCGCCGCCGCGGAGGTTCCCTGCGTCATCGTCAATATGATGCGCGGCGGCCCCGGTCTCGGCAACATCCAGGCCTCCCAGGGCGACTACTTCCAGGCCTGCAAGGGCGGCGGACACGGCGACTATCGCTGCGTGGTCTATGCTCCCTCCTCCATCCAGGAGACCTGCGATCTGATGCCCAAGGCATTCGATACCGCCGACAAGTACCGTACCCCCGTCATCATCCTCGCCGACGGCCTGATCGGTCAGATGATGGAGCCCGTGGAACTGAAAATGAATCCCAATCCCACCATGCCCGAAAAACCCTGGGCCTGTCAGGGCTGGGATCCCAAGGGCGACCGTCCCCGCGCCGTCATCAACTCCCTGTACATTGAAACCGAGATCCTGGACGATCTGATGACCCGGCTCAACGCCCGCTATGATGAGATCCGCAAGAATGAGATCATGGTGGAAAAGTACAAGACCGAGGGCGCTGAGTTTGTGCTCTGCGCCTACGGCACTGTGGCCCGCGTCTGCAAGGCTGCCGTCCGCATTCTGGAAGAAAACGGCATCAAGTGCGGACTGGTCCGTCCCATCACCCTGTGGCCCTTCCCCTCCCAGGATGTGCATGACGTCATCGCGCAGCAGAGCGTGAAGGGAGCCCTGACCGTGGAGATTTCCAACGGTCAGATGGTGGAGGACATCCGCCTTGCCGTCAACGGCGAGAAGCCCGTGGAGTTCATGGGCAAGGGCGGCAGCATCATCCCCACTGCGGAAGAGATCGCTGACCGTGTCATGAAGATCATGAGGAGGGCATAAGAATGGCAGTTGTATTTCAAAAAACTCCCGTCCTGACGGACGTTCCCTTCCACTACTGCCCCGGCTGCGGTCACGGCATTGTGCACCGTCTGGTGGCCGAGGTCATTGAGGAGCTGGGCATTCAGGAAAAGAGCGCCGGCGTCGCCCCTGTCGGCTGCGCGGTGTTCATGTACAACTATATGAACGTGGATATGTACGAGGCGGCCCACGGCCGCGCTCCTGCCGTCGCCACCGGCTTCAAGCGGGTCCATCCCGATAAGTACATCTTCACCTATCAGGGCGACGGCGACCTGGCTTCCATTGGCACCGCCGAGATCGTCCATGCCGCCCATCGCGGCGAGAAGATCACCACGATCTTCATCAACAACGCCATCTACGGCATGACCGGCGGCCAGATGGCCCCCACCACTCTGGTGGGACAGGTCACCACCACCTCCCCCTACGGCCGTCAGAAGGAGCACTGCGGCGAGCCCATCCGCATCGCGGAGATGCTCTCCACCATCAACGGCTCCGCCTACATCGCCCGCTGCGCGCTGAACAACGCCGCCAACATCCGCAAGACCAAGGCCGCCATCAAGAAGGCCTTCCAGTGCCAGATCGACGGCAAGGGCTTCTCCCTGGTGGAGGTTCTTTCCCCCTGCCCGACGAACTGGGGCAAGTCCCCCGCAGAGTCCATGGACTGGCTGCAGGATAACATGATCCCCTACTATCCTCTGGGCACTTTTAAGGAGGTATAAGTCATGGTTGAAAGAAATATTTTCGCGGGCTTCGGCGGCCAGGGCGTTCTGCTCATGGGCCAGCTGCTGGCGGCTGCCGGCATGAAGGAGGGAAAGAACACCTCCTGGATCCCCTCCTACGGACCTGAGATGCGCGGCGGTACCGCCAACTGCTCCGTCATGCTTTCCGACGATGAGATCGATTCTCCGCTGGTTACCCGTCCCACTTCCCTGATCGTTATGAACCGTCCCTCTCTGGAGAAGTTTGAGGATTCCGTCGTTCCCGGCGGCTCCATCTTCGTCAACTCCTCCATGATCGACATCAAGGTCAAGAGACCCGACGTCAACGCCTACTATGTCCCCTGCACCGAGATCGCCACCGAGCTGGGCAACCCCAAGGTCTCCAATATGATCATGCTGGGCGCCTACATCGGCAAGTCCCACTGCGTGGACATCGAGACGGTTCTCGAAGCCCTGCTGGAGAAGCTGGGCGAGCGCAAGGCCAAGCTGATCCCCCTGAACCGCGAGGCTCTGAAGCGCGGCGCAAGCTGCATCGAGTAACCCGTAGGGGCCGATGCCCACATCGGCCCTCTGTTCCCCGCCCGAACGGGAAGGAATAAGTGAAAAGTAATAAGTAATAAGTAACCGTATCGACACAAATACTTATTACTTATTACCTATTACTTATTACCTGACGCCCGTCCGCGGACAAGCAATGCTTGTCCCTACATTCATTCCTGACACAGAGGAGGCATCTGCCATGCCCCAATTCATTACCGCCGCCGAGGCCGTTCGCCTGATCAAGGACGGCGACACCCTGATCTACAACAACTTCCTGGGGATGTACAACTGTGAACAGTTGTCCGCAGCCCTGAACGATCGCTTTCGCGCCGAGGGTCATCCCAAGGATCTGACCATCTACTGTACCGCCGGTCTCGGCGGCTGGGCTCCCAATACGGTCTGCGAGCAGATTATCACGATGGGCGCTGTCAAGACGCTCTATCTCAGTCATTACGCCTCCATGCCTGTTACCGCGCAGATGGTGCTGGATAACCGGATCGAAGCCTATAACCTGCCCTTCGGCGTCATGTCCCACGCGGTCCGCGCCGCGGCTGCCGGTCATGATTACGTGATCTCCGACGCGGGCCTCAATCTCTTCGTGGATCCCAAGTACAAGGGCTATCAGCTCAACGAGCGCTCTAAGGAGGAGCTGGTCGAAGAGATCTGGATCAACGGCAAGCGCCACCTGAAGTATGCGACGCCCAAGCCCGACGTGGCTCTGATCAAAGCCAGCAGCGTGGACAGCCGCGGGAACATTTCCATGGAGAACGAGCCTGTCATGGGCGATCCCCTTTCCATTGCGCAAGCCACAAAACGCCGCGGCGGCATCGTGATCGTACAGGTGGAGAAGGAGCTGGAAACGCCCCGCCGTCCGATCGAGGTCGCGATCCCCGCAGTGCTGGTGGATTACGTATGCGTGACTCCGGAGCAGACTCAAATTCAGGGCGTCGACGGCTTTGATCCGAGAATCGCCGGAAGCGTTCCCATGACCGACGAGACCCTGGTGGAATACGCCAAGGGACACGCCTCCTCCAACCCGAAGGATTTTGCCAAGCGTCTGATTGCGCAGCGTGCCGCAAAGGAGCTGCGGGAGGGCGACGTGGTGAACATCGGCGTCGGCGCCCCGGAGTTCGTGGCCGTGGAGGCCGCCCGCACCGGCATGCTGCCAAAGGTTGCGCTGACTGTGGAGGCCGGTTCCATGAAAGGCCTGCCCATGGGCGGTCTGGCCTTCGGCGCCGCCATGGGCACCCAGGCGATCTGCACCACCGCAGAGCAATTCGATCTCTATGACGGCGGCGGTCTGGACATCTGCTTCATCGGCGCCCTGGAAATCGACAGGGAGGGCAATGTCAACGGTCACTACAATCCCAAGAAGCTCTCCGGCATCGGCGGCTTCATCAACATCACCCAATTCACCCACCGTGTCGTCTTCTGCACCACCTTCTCCGCCGGCGGTCTGGAAATCGCCAAGGATGAATCCGGTTTGCATATTCTCAAGGAAGGAAAGTTCCTCAAGTTTGCAGAGCATGTTACCGCTCTGAGCTTCTCCGCGCAAAACGCCCACGAGAACAAGCAGGAGATCACCTACGTCACCGAGCGCTGCGTCTTCCGGCTGGGCGAGAAGGGCCTGGTTCTCACTGAGGTCGCCAAGGGCGTCGACGTGAAAAAGGACATCCTGGACCTGCTCCCCTTCCCCGTTGAAGTTTCAGAGAGCCTGAAGGAAATGGAATTCTGATTTTTGAATCGCAGAGACGAGGATTTCTCGTCCGCAGACAAACGATGATTGTCCCTACATCGCTGTACTTCTCAATTCTCAATTGGAACCGGAGGTGATCCCATGCCCTACGCCGCCAACGCCCTGTCCGTCAAGATCGCCGACCAGCTTACGGAAATGATCTCCAAGCGCCGCTTCCAGCCCGGTGACAAGCTCCCCAATGAGCTGGAGCTGGCCGAAGAGCTGCAAATCAGCCGGACTACGCTGCGGGAGGCGCTGCGGATCCTCTCCACCCGGGGTCTTGTGGAGGCACGCCGCGGTATCGGCACCTTTGTCACCCAGAGCAAGAGCATCCACGCGGACTATGATCTACTGAAGATCCAGAACACCAACGTTACCACCAAAGAGCTTTATGAGATGCGTCTGATGTTCGAGCCCCAGGCAGCCTACTACGCCTGTCTTCGAGCCAGCGACGAGGAGCTGGAGACCATTTTCCGCTATGGGGAACTGGATGAACAGATGATCCAGCGCCAGGACCCTCTCTGGGATGAGAGCGAACAAAAATTCCACAATTCCATCGCATCCGCCACCCATAACCAGTTTATCACCGCGCTGCTGCCCATCTTCAACCGGGCCATCCACCAGGGAATCATCCTGGCAAACGAATCGCCTGAGGTCTCCGAAATGACCCTCCACGATCATCGGGTCCTCATGGACTATCTGCGGGAGCGAAATCCGGAAGGTGCCAAGACAGCGATGTATCTGCACATTATCAACACCATGCGAGCCTTCCATATCCCGCTGGACTGACACCGCCCCGTAGAGGCCGTTGCCACATCGGCCCTCTCCCCGTTCTGAAACACGGACCGATGTATGCATACTTTGTGACTCTAAAGAGTTCTGCCCCTGCGAAAACCGATCTGAAAACGCGTACAGAAAAGAGGTTAACATTATGAATCTTCAAATTCAAAAAACCGAACACCCCAAGGCAAAGCCTGCAAAAGGCACAAAACTGGGCTTCGGCTCCGTCTTTACCGACCATATGCTGCTCATGGACTTCACCCGTGGGATTGGCTGGCATGACGCCCGTATTGTTCCCTACGGCCCCATTACGCTGAGCCCCGCAGCCACCTGCTTCCATTACGCGCAGGAGACCTTTGAGGGCATGAAGGCTTACCGTGCCGAGGACGGCCGTATCCTGCTGTTCCGGCCCGAGGAGAACTTCAAGCGCCTGAATCGCTCCAACGAGCGTCTGTGCATCCCCGCGCTGGACGTGGACTTCTGCATCGAGTCTCTGAAGGAGCTGGTGCTGCTCGATAAGGATTGGATCCCCGAGGACAAGGATGCCTCCCTGTACATCCGTCCCTTTGTCATCGGCAACGAGGCCAAGCTGGGCGTCAAGGAAGCCGACAACTATATCTACTGCGTTCTGCTGAGCCCCTCCGGCGCCTACTATGAGAACGGCCTGCAGCCTGTTCCCATCTACGTTGAGGAAGAGTATGTCCGCGCAGTCCGCGGCGGCACCGGCTTTGCCAAGACCGGCGGCAACTACGCCTCCTCCATGAAGGCGCAGTCCATCGCCCACGAGAAGGGCTATTCCCAGGTGCTTTGGCTGGACGGCGTGGAGAAGAAGTATGTGGGCGAGGTGGGCGCTATGAACATCTTCTTCGTGGTGGACGGCGAGGTCCTGACACCGGAGCTGGACGGCTCCATCCTGCCCGGTATCACGCGGATGTCCATGATCCAGATCCTGCGGGAGAAGGGCTACAAGGTCACCGAACGGAAAATCGCCATCCAGGAGATCGCGGACGCCTATGACGCCGGCAAGCTCCAGGAAGTCTTCGGAACCGGTACCGCCGCCGTTATTTCCCCCGTGGGTCAGCTCGAGTGGGGCGATAAGATCATGAAGATCAACGACGGCAAGATCGGCGCCATCTCCCTGTACGCGTACAATACCCTCACGGACATCCAGTGGGGCCGCGCCAAGGGACCTGAGGGCTGGTCTGTCGAGATCGGCCACGAATAATCCTGCAAATAATAAAAGCAGTGGGGAGAGGCGAAAGCCTCTCCCCGTTTTTGGTATTCCGGATCATTTCGTCAGCGTCTCGACCTTGATCAGATTGGAGTTGCCGCTGGCGCCGTTGGTGATACCGCCTGTGATTACGACGGTGTCCCCTTTCCCTGCCAGGCCTGTTTGCCGGGCCACGATACTGGCGTGATAGAAGAGCACGTCGGTGGAGTTGAATTCGTCGGAAACCACCGGAATCACGCCCCAGCTCATGGCCAGCTTCCGGAAGGCCTTTTCGCTGGAGGTCATGCCGATGATGGGGACAGGCGGACGGAAGCGGGCCACCAGACGCCCCATCAGACCCGTCAACGTGGTGGCGACAATGCAGGTGGCCTTCGTGTCGATGGCGAGCTGACAGGCGGAATGGGAAAGCGCGTCCGTATTGTTTTTCAGCACAAAGGGCTGCTGGCCGAAGCGCTCCACATAGTCGATGTTCTTTTCCGCCTCCTCGGCGATGCTGGCCATAGCCGCCACTGCCTCCACGGGATACTTGCCCGCGGCTGTCTCGCCGGAGAGCATCAGCACGCTGGTGCCGTCAAAGACCGCGTTGGCGACGTCGGAGATTTCGGCGCGGGTGGGACGGGGCTTGGAGATCATGGACTCCAGCATTTCCGTGGCTGTGATGGCAAGGCCTCCCTGGAGCCGACACATGGTAATCAGCTGCTTCTGAATGGCGGGCAGCTCCACATAGGGGATCTCCACGCCAAGGTCTCCGCGGGCCACCATCAAGCCCTCGCAGTAGCGCAGAATATCCCGGGCATTGTCCACGCCGCTGCGGTTTTCCAGCTTGGCGATGATGCCGATGTCCTTGCCTCCGTTGGCGTCCAGGAAGGAGCGGACGTCCCGTACATCCTGGGCTGTCGATACGAAAGAGCAGGCAACAAAGTCCACCTCCTGCTCAATGCCGAAGAGCAGATCTGACTTGTCGTTTTCAGAGAGGAAGATCTGATTGAGCACCTTATTGGGGAAGCTCATGCTCTTTCGATCAGAGAGATCTCCGCCCACCAAAGTCCGGCAGATCAGATCAGTCTCAGTCTTCTCCGTAACCTGGAATTTCACCAGGCCGTCGTTGACCAGAATGATGTCTCCGGCATTCAGGTCCCTTACAAGGCCCTTGTAGGAGACTGACACGCGGCTTTCGTCGCCCTCAACTTCATTTACCGTAAAGGTGAAGGTCGCGCCGTCCTCCAAATGAACGTGGTGGTTGGCAAAGGTGCGGATCCGATATTCCGGGCCCTTGGTGTCCAGCATGATGGGCAGGGGGACCTGGAGCGTCTCCCGGACCTTCCGGATCAGCTCGATCCGCTGCAGGTGCTCGGAATGGGTGCCGTGGGAGAAGTTCAGCCGGGCCACATTCATGCCGGCCCGGACCATGCGGGTCAGGGTCTGCTCGTCGGAGCAGGCCGGGCCTATGGTGCAGATGATCTTGGTACGTTTCATAGCGAGCCTTCCTTTCTGTATGCTTTTTATGTTTTTAATTTGCAAACTGGCTGTTGTATAGATTTGCGTAAAAGCCGCCTCTCGTCAGCAGACTTTCATGGTTTCCGATTTCAATGACCTTGCCGTCGCGCATGACCAGGATCACATCCGCCTCCCGGATGGTGGAGAGCCGATGGGCCACGATAAAGCTGGTCCTGCCCTGCATCATTTTGACGAAGGCCTTTTGAATTTTGATCTCCGTACGGGTGTCGATGGAGGAGGTAGCCTCATCCAGAATCAGCATGGGCGGCAGGCAGAGCATGATCCTGGCAATACAGAGCAGCTGCTTCTGTCCCTGGGAGAGCATGCCGCCGTCTTCGGTGATGCGCGTATCGTAGCCTTGGGGAAGCAGACGGATAAAGCTGTGGGCATGAGCGGCGCGGCAGGCGGCCTCTATCTCCTCGTCCGTAGCGTCCGGCTTGCCCAGCGTCAGATTCTCCCGGATCGTGCCGGAGCGGAGCCAGGTCTCCTGGAGCACCATGCCATAGTTCTCCCGCAGGCTTTTTCTGGTCATCTCCCGCAGATCCGTTCCGTCCACCCGGATCGCACCGCCGTCCACGTCATAAAAACGCATCAGAAGGTTGATCAGTGTGGTCTTTCCGCAGCCCGTGGGCCCGACAATGGCGATCCGCTGTCCCGGCTTCGCGGTAAAGCTCAGATCCTCGATCAAGGCTTTGCTCTTGTCGTAGGAGAAGCTGACCTTCTCCAGGCTCAGCTCTCCCCTGGCCTGCTCCAACACCACCGCGTCCGGCGCGTCGGGCGTCTCCGCCGTCTCGTCCATCAGCGCAAAGATCCGACTGGCGCAGGCAAGGGCGTTCTGGAATTCCGTCACCACGCCGCTGATCTCATTGAAGGGCTTGGTATACTGGTTTGCGTAAGCCAGCAGCGCGGACAGGCTGCCCACGGTAAACGCGCCGACCGTACCCGCGGTGGAAACGCAGAGCAGCGCGCCGGTGAGGACCACAGCGGCATAGACCACGGAATTCACAAATCTGGTGCAGGGATTGGTCAGCGAGGAGAAGAAGATCGCCTTCAGGGAAGTGCCCTCCAGCCGTTCGTTGATGGCGTCAAAATCTGACAGGCTCTTCTTCTCCCGTCCAAAGGCCTTGACGACCTTCTGGCTGCCCAGCATCTCGTCTACAAAGGCGGTTTGTTCCGCCCGGGTCTTGCTCTGCTCCAAAAAATAGCTGTGCGTATGAGAGGCGATGTACTTTGCGACCACGAAGCTCAGCGGCGTCAGCACAATGACAATCAGCGCGATCAGGGGCTTGATGGATAGCATAAAGCCCAGCGTGCCGAGGATCGTGATCACGCCGGTGAAGAGCTGGGTAAAGCCCAGCAGCAGGCCGTCGGCAAACTGATCCACATCCGTGATAATCTGGCTGACGATGGAGCCGACGCTGTGCTTGTCCAAATAGGACAGCGGCAGCATCTGGATGTGGCGGAAGGCCTGATTGCGGATGTCTCGCACCACCTTGTAGGTAATGCGGTTGTTGATGACGCTGACCAGCCATTGTACCAGGGCGGTCAGACCGGCGACGACGGCGATCGTCAGCAGCAGCTTCCAAACCGCGTCAAAGCTGACGCGGCCAGGCCCCAGTATATGGTCAATGGCCTTGCCCACCAGCACCGGAATATAAAGGGTCATAGCGACGGTGGCTGCGGAGAGCAGCACGGAAAGCAGAATGAAGATCCGATAGGGTCCCAGCGTTTTCAGCACCCGCTTCATGGTGCCGGGAGCGGCGCTCTGTTTGGAATTCCGTTTCATCCGGCCGCCTCCTTTCGGAACTGGGAGTCGTGGATCTCCCGGTAGACCGGGCAGCGCTCCATCAACTCGTCGTGGGTCCCGAGTCCCGCGACCTTGCCCTCATCCAGCACGAGGATCTGATCGGCGTAGCGGACAGCGGTGGTCCGCTGGGAGACCAGAAAAATGGTGGGGTGATAATCCAGATCGCGCAGCGCCTTGCGCAGGGCTGCGTCCGTGGCGAAATCCAGAGCGGAGGAACTGTCGTCCAGGATCAGGATTTCCGGCCTCCGGACCAAGGCCCGCGCAATCGTGAGCCGCTGCCGCTGTCCGCCGGACAAATTGCGTCCGAACTGATCGACCTCGCCGTCCAGGCCGCCCTTGGCGGCAACGACCTCCGCGGCCTGTGCCGTGTTCACCGCGTCCATGATTTCCTCGTCTGAGGCATTTTCGCAGCCCCAGCGCAGGTTGTCGCGCAGGCTCCCCTGGAAGAGCGTCGCCTTTTGCGGCACCACGCCGATCTTCCTGCGCAGCGCATCCGGCTCCAAAGAACGAACATCCTGCCCGTCCACCAGCACGCGGCCGGAGCTGGCCTCATAAAAGCGGGGGATCAGATTCACAAAGCTGGATTTGCCGCTGCCGGTGCCGCCGATGACGCCGACGACCTGGCCCGGCAGCGCCCTGAGCGTCACGTCCTCCAACGCTTCTCCCGCCGCTGCCTGGTATCGGATCGACGCGTGATCGAACTCCACCCGCACAGCGGGATCCCCGCCTGGCAGCTCATCGATCACGGTTTCTTCATCGGAGATATCCAGAATATTTTGGATGCGCTTTCCGCAGGCCAGGGATTTTGTGATATTGATGATCAGATTGGCCAGCTTGATCAGCTCCACCAGGATCTGAGACATGTAGTTGTAGAGGGCCACCACCGCGCCCTGGGTCAGGATCCCGGCGTTGACCCGGATCGCGCCGGTGCGGATCAGCAGGATGACCGCCAGATTGACGATGATATAGGTCAGAGGATTCATCAGCGCGGAGACCCGGCCCACCTTTTGCTGGGTGGCGGTGAGGACCTCGTTCTGACGCTCAAAGCTCTGACACTCCGCTTCCTCCTTCCGGAAGGCCCGGAGCACCCGAACGCCGTTCAGGTTTTCCCGGGTGGTCCCCAGCACTTTATCCAGCCGCTCCTGGACCCGCTTGTACATGGGCATGGTCAGCAGCATGACGCCGAAGACCACGACCGCCAGCACCGGGATGGCAGCCACGAACCAGAGCGCCGCCGCCGGATCCACGGTAAAGGCCATGATCATGGCGCCGAAAACCACAAACGGCGAGCGCAGCAGCAGCCGCAGGGTCAGGTTCAGGCCGGTCTGCACCTGGTTCATATCCGAGCTCATACGGGTAATCAGGGTAGGAATGCCGATGCGGTCCAGGGTTGCGTAGGGGAAGCGCTGAACGTGGGCATAAAGGGCGTGACGCAGCTTCGTCACAAAGCCCACCGCGGCTCTGGCGGAAAAATACTGCGCAGTTACCGAGAAGAGCAGGCCCAGCAGACCCAGTCCCACCAGCAGAAGGCTCATGCGGACGATATAGCCGTTGTCCTGCGCTCCGATTCCACGGTCGATCACCGCAGCCACGATCAGCGGGACGAAGAGCTCCAGCGTGGCCTCCGCCAACTTGAGCAAGGGCCCGAGAATGCACTCTTTCCGATAGGCTTTCAAATGGGAAAACAATTTGCGCATAGCAGCCTCCCTTGGATTGATACTATCATTATAACAGCTTTTATGAAATAATCAATGGGTTCGAGCACATCAGATTGACAAGAAATCAATTATCACGTATAATAAATCCAAAATCGGGAGAGGAGTGCGACAATGGATCAGCTGGTACGTTTTGAAATGCTCGTCGGCGCGGAAGGGCTGCAGAAGCTGAGAAACGCGCGGGTGGCAGTGTTCGGCCTGGGCGGCGTGGGCGGCTATGCGGCGGAAGCCCTGGCCCGTTCCGGCGTCGGAGAACTGGATCTGATTGACAACGACCGGGTGGCCCTCTCCAATCTCAACCGACAGATCATCGCCCTGCACAGCACCCTGGGCCAGACCAAGGTGGAGGCCGCGGCGGCAAGGGTCCGGGATATTGATCCTGAAATCAGGCTGCATCTGTATCAGTGCTTTTATCTCCCGGAGACAAGGGATCGTTTTGATTTCGCTTCCTATGAT
Organism: Oscillospiraceae bacterium; assembly: GCA_017540945.1. Next base: position 29,918 of record JAFYAB010000107.1, read on the forward strand.
TATGTGGTAGACTGTATCGATACCGTCACCGGCAAGCTGGACCTGGTCATGCAGTGCCGGGCCGCGGGGACGCCGATCATCAGCGCCCTGGGGACCGGCAATAAGCTGGACCCGACAAGGCTGGAGCTTGCCGACATCAGCGAAACTGCCGTCTGTCCCCTTGCCCGGATCATGCGCAAGGAGCTGCGTCGCCGGGGCGTGGAGCATCTGAAGGTGGTTTATTCCCGGGAAACGCCCAGAGAACCCCTGTTCCAGCCGGAGCCGGAGGCCAGCCCCGCCGACGGACCCGAGGCCTACGGCAACAAGCGCCGCTCCGTCCCCGGCAGCTCGCCCTTCGTCCCCCCCGCCGCGGGCTTGATCATCGCCTCGGCGGTGGTGCGGGATTTGCTGGATCGTTGACGTTGTCAGATTTCCGTAGGGGCCGATGCCTGCATCGGCCCTTTTTCCATCTTATTTTATCATCATTGGCCGATGCCCTTATCGGCCCCTACGGTTGAAAAGAAGCTTGAATTCCAGTTGACTTTTTTGATGATTCGTGTATAATAGACTCGTATCCTGACATGAGGAGTTTATCCGGGGGAAAGGTGCGTTACGGGGAAGCTTTACGGCCGCGTTCGCACGCGGTCGTTTTTGTTTTCCCGACTAAATTACGGGAGGTTATCCTATGGAAACCAGAGTCGCAGTCATCAGCATCATCGTCGAGAACAATGAGACCGTGGAGAAGCTCAACGCGCTTTTGCACGACTTCGGCCAGATCATCATCGGGCGGATGGGGATCCCCTATCGTCCCCGCGGCATCAACATCATCAGCATCGCCGTGGACGGACCCCAGGACGTGATCGCGGCCCTGTCCGGCAAGATCGGCGCCCTGCCCGGCGTCAGCGCCAAGACCGCCTACTCCAACGTGATCGGCAATGTCTGAGCGCGTCGATCTTGTCGAAAAGCTCGAACGCACCCACAGCCTGACCCTCGCGGAATATGAGGCCTTGCTCCGGAATCGGAGCGAGGCCCTTTCCGCGGCGCTGCGGGAGCGGGCTGTCCGGGCGCGGAAGGCCGTCTACGGCAGCGCCGTGTTCACCCGGGGCTTGGTGGAGATCAGCAGCTTCTGCAAAAACGACTGTCTCTACTGCGGCATCCGCCGGAGCAACGGTCAGGCGGAGCGCTACCGCCTGAGCCCGGAGGACATCCTGGTCTGCTGTCGGGAGGGCTGGGAGCTGGGCTTCCGGACCTTTGTGCTCCAGGGCGGCGAGGATCCCTTTTTTACGGATGAGGTCCTCTGTCCCCTGCTGGGGCAGATCAAGGCGGAGTTCCCCGCCTGCGCCGTGACCCTGTCCCTGGGGGAGCGGAGCCGTGAGAGCTATCAAAAGCTGTTTGACGCCGGGGCGGACCGCTATCTGCTGCGCCATGAGACCGCCGACAAGGCCCACTACGAGGCCCTGCATCCCCCGGAGCTCTCCTGGGAGCATCGGATGGAATGCCTCCGTGAATTGAAGGAAATCGGGTATCAGGTGGGCTGCGGCTTTATGGTGGGCTCTCCGGGTCAGACCGAAAAGGAGCTGGCAAAAGAGCTCAAATTTATCGAGTGCTTCCGGCCCGCCATGTGCGGCATCGGCCCGTTTATCCCCCATAAGGACACGCCCTTCCGCAATCAACCTGCGGGCAGCGTCGAACTTAGCTGTTACCTGCTGTCCATCCTCCGGCTGATCCAGCCGAATCTGCTCCTGCCCGCCACCACAGCCCTGGGCACCCTGGACCCCCTGGGCCGGGAAAAGGGCATTCTGGCGGGAGCCAACGTGGTCATGCCGAACCTCTCCCCTGTGGAGGTCCGGAAAAAATATATGCTCTATGACAACAAGATCTGCACCGGCGAGGAATCCGCCCAGTGCAGGGGCTGCCTCGCGGCACGGATGAGCGCCATCGGGTATGAGCTCGTCGTGGACCGGGGCGACCCGAAACCTGTTTGAGAAAGGAAATCGAGATGTATTCTTACAACCCCAAATCCATGAACCCGGACGAGTTCATCAACGACGCTGAAATCAAAGAGACCCTGGCCTATGCCGACGCCCATAAGAACGACATGGCGCTGATTAACGAAATCCTGGAGAAGGCCCGGCCCGTCCGGGAGGGCAACGGCTGTCACTGCCGGGGGCTGAGCCACCGGGAGGCCTCTGTTCTTCTGGCCTGCGAGGACCCCCAAGTGCTGGAGCGGATCTATCAGATCGCCGAGGAGATCAAGCTGGCCTTCTACGGCAACCGCATCGTCCTCTTCGCCCCCCTCTATCTCTCCAACTACTGCGTCAACGGCTGCGTTTACTGCCCCTATCATCTGAAGAACAAGCACATCGCCCGGAAGAAGCTCACCCAGGACGAGGTCCGGGAGGAGGTCATTGCCCTCCAGGATATGGGCCACAAGCGCCTGGCCATCGAAGCCGGCGAGGACCCGAAGAACAACCCCATCGAGTACATTCTGGAGTGCATCAACACCATCTACTCCATCAAGCACAAAAACGGCGCCATCCGCCGGGTCAACGTGAACATCGCGGCCACCACCGTGGAGAACTATAAGAAGCTCAAGGACGCCGGGATCGGCACCTACATCCTCTTCCAGGAGACCTACCACAAGGAGAGCTATCTCAAGCTCCATCCCACCGGACCCAAGCACGACTACGACTACCACACCTCCGCCCACGACCGGGCCATGGAGGCGGGCATCGACGACGTGGGCCTGGGCGTGCTCTTCGGCCTGGAGCTCTACCGCTATGAGTTCGCGGGCCTTCTGATGCACGCGGAGCACCTGGAGGCCGTTCACGGGGTCGGTCCCCACACCATTTCCGTTCCCCGGGTCAAGCCCGCCGACGACATCGACCCCGAGGAGTTCAACAACTCCATCACCGACGAGATGTTCGCCAAGATCACGGCCTGCATCCGGCTGGCGGTCCCCTATACCGGCATCATCATCTCCACCCGGGAAACCGAGGCCACCCGTTCCAAGCTTCTGCGCCTGGGCGTGAGCCAGGTCAGCGGCGGCTCCCGCACCTCCGTGGGCGGCTACGCGGGCTATACCCCAGACGAGCGGCCCCACGACACGGAGCAGTTCGACGTCTCCGACCAGCGCTCCCTGGACGAGGTGGTCCGCTGGCTCATGGAAAACGGTCACATCCCCTCCTTCTGCACCGCCTGCTACCGGGAGGGCCGCACCGGCGACCGCTTCATGAGCCTGTGCAAGTCCGGCCAGATCCTCAACTGCTGCCATCCCAACGCCCTGATGACCCTGACTGAATACCTGGTGGACTACGCCAGCCCGGAAACCAAGGAGATCGGCTTCAGGATGGTGGAGGAGGAGCTGAAAAAGATTCCCAGAGACCGGGTCCGGGAGATCGCCCGGGAGCACATCGAGGCCATCAAAGCCTCCAACGCCCGGGATTTCCGGTTCTGAGCTATGGGTAATCTGAACGAAACCGTTTCCGCCGAACGGCTGCATATCGCCTTCTTCGGCAAGCGCAACGCGGGCAAGTCCAGCCTGGTCAACGCCGTCACAGCACAAAAGCTGGCCGTAGTCTCCCCCGTTCCCGGGACCACCACGGACCCGGTGAAAAAGGCCATGGAGCTGCTGCCCCTGGGGCCGGTGGTGATCATCGACACCCCCGGCTATGACGACGAGGGCGATCTTGGTTCTCTCCGCGTAGAGAAGACCAACGAGGTTCTGAACAAGACGGACATCGCCGTGCTGGTTTATGACGCTTCCGTCGGTATGACGGAAGAGGACCGCGCCTTGCTGGATCGCCTCAAGGAGCGGAAGCTCCCGGTGATCTTGACGGCGAACAAAAGCGACCTCCCGGTAGCGGCGCACAGTGTGCGCCACGAGGATGCAGCAGGAGTAGGGGCGGCCATTGGCCGCCCGCACGAGGCAGAAGCCTCTCCCATCTGTCATTCTGAGCAAAGCGAAGAATCCGTTTCCCCTGCCGCTCTGCGAGCGGCGTCGCTGCCGGAGGCAGCGACAAAGGACGGGGGATGCGGGTCCTTCGACTCCGCTGCGCTCCGCTCAGGACGACATGATCGGGACGTGATCCTTGTCTCCGCACTGACTGGCGAGGGCGTCAACGAATTAAAAGAGCGGCTGGCGGAGCTGGCGCGGACGGCGAAGGCTCCAAAGTACATCCTGGCAGACTTGGTCGCCCCCGGCGATATGGTCATTCTTGTGATCCCCATCGACGAGAGCGCGCCCAAGGGTCGTCTGATCCTCCCCCAGCAGCTGACCCTCCGGGAGCTGCTGGACCTGCACTGTGTCCCCATCTGCTGTCAGGTGGAGGAGCTCCCCGGCGTGTTGGGCAGGCTGAAAACTCCCCCGCGCCTGGTGGTCACGGACTCCCAGGCCTTCGGGCGGGTCTCCCCCCTCGTCCCGTCCTCGATTCCCCTTAGTTCCTTCTCCATCCTCTTCGCCCGCTACAAGGGCGAGCTGCGGCAGCTGGCTGAGGGCGCCAGGGCCCTGTCTTCCCTGAAAGACGGCGATCACGTTCTGATCTCCGAGGGCTGTACCCACCATCGCCAGTGCAACGACATCGGCTCCGTCAAGATTCCCGGCTGGGTGCGGAAGTACACGGGAAAGGAATTGGAGTTCTCCTTCAGCTCCGGCGGGGAGTTCCCCGAGGATCTGAGCGGCTTTGATCTGGTGATCCACTGCGGCGGCTGCATGCTCAACGAGGCCGCCATGAAGCACCGGATGGAGGTCGCCCGGCGCTGCGGGGTCCCCATGGTCAACTACGGCGTGGCCATCGCCCAGATGCATGGGATTTTGGCCCGTAGTCTGGTTCCCTTTAAGGGGGAGCTGTCAGATTGACCGCCGCTGCGCGCAAATACCCCCCAGGCAAATCCGCGGATTTGCCTGGGGGGTATTGTAGTTCCGTCCTCGCTCAGAACGTCAGCCAGATAAAGGGATAGGCCTCCAACAACTCCTTTTGGTGGGTGGAGAGCAGCAGGGTCCTTCCCCTTCGGTTTTCGAGGATGAAGTCCGCGGTGCGACGCAGGGTGTCCTCATCGAGACCGGTGAAGGGCTCGTCCATGAGCATGCAGTCGCTGTCAGCCCAGAGGGCCCGGGCGATGGCAACCCGGCGCTGCATACCGCCGGAGAGCTCGCCCACAGGCTGAGCCAGGCTGTTTTCCGGCAGAAGACCCAGCAAAAATTGGGAGGCAGCGTCCCGATCCCTGCGGCTGCCCCGGACGAACAGGAGCTGGTCCACCGCGTTCCGGCCGGGAAGAAGCCGATCTGTCTGGAAGACAGCGGAATAGCGGACGCCGGAGCTGATCGTTCCGTCATCCGGTATTTGCAGTCCCATCAGGATCCGCAGCAGGGTGGTTTTGCCCCGCCCGGAGGGAGCGGTCAGTCCGTAGAGGCCGCCGTCCTGCAAGTTCAGATCATAATTTTCAAAAATGATCCTGTCACCGAACCGGTGGGAAAGCGCTTTGATTTGGATATCCATTACTTTCCCGCCTTTCTCAGCAGCCACAGAACCGCTTTTTCAAAGAGCATGCTCAGCAGGATCACCGTCAGCGTCCAGGCAAAGAGCTCCGCTGTCGCCATATAGACTTTGGAAAGGTAGAGATGCTCGCCGATGGAGCGGGCGGGAGTACCGATGACCTCCGCTGCGATCCCCGCCTTCCAGCTCATGCCCAGGGCAGAGGAACAGGTGCCGGTCAGATAGGGCGTCAGCGCCGGCCGATAGATCTGCATTGCGGTCCGTCCTCCCGGCACGCGAAACACACGGGCCATTTCCAGCAGTTCCTTGTCTGTGCTCTCCAGGCCGGATACCGTCGCAAAATAGATCTGCGGGAACACGATCAGCAGGGCCACGATGACAGACAGCTGCGCCGAGCCGAACCAGACCAGGATCAGGATGATAAAGGAAGCCACAGGGACGGTTTTCACCACAGTCAGCAGCGGTGAGAGAAGCTCCCGGATCAGCCGGAGACGATACGCCGCGATCCCGGCCAGCAGGCCCAGAACCAGGGCCAGGAAAAAGCCCAGGGCGATCCGTTCCATGGAGCCCAGCACAGAGCGCCAATAATCCTCCGTGGGCAGCAGCTCCCACAGGGCCAGGACGGTATCCAGCGGCGAGGCGAAGAGCACCGGCTTATTCACCAGCATAGACGCAGCCTGCCAAAGCCCGAGCCAGAAAAGGGCGATCAACAGGCCCCGGAGCAGACGGCGCGGTGATTTGGCAGGCTTCATGTGGTTATTCTCCCGTGTAATAGAATTCGTCGGCGGGCATCGCGCCGCCCACGGCCTTCGGATTCTGGTCGAACAGGGTCTTGAGATATCCGGAGAGCTGGGTCTTCATTTCCTGTCCCGTGATGCAGACCAGGTTGCAGAAGGGAATGGCCTTTTGTGCCAGAGGCGCCTTGGCCACGATCCCCAGAGCCTCGATCAGAGGAGCAGCCTCTTCGGGATGCGCGTTGACGGTTTCGACTCCGGCGGCTGCCTCCTTCAGGAAGGCCTTGATCTGCTCGGGGTACTGCTCCAGGATCTCGTTTCTCACCACGGTAACGCCGGTGATGAAGAGGCTGTCCTGGGTGAGCTTTCCCCATTCCTCGGTGAGACTCAGGGCGATCCGCAGGCCCTCATTCTGGGCAAGAGCCGCGGTGACAAAGGGCTGCGGCAGCAGGCCGATGGCGGCGAGGTCCGCATTCATGGCCTCCACCACCTCCTGGGGCTCAGACTTGAACTCCAGCGTGACCTGATCCTCGATGCCGGCGGCGGCCAGCACATAGCGCAGGGAGAACTCCGGCACGGTGCCCTTGCCGGTCAGGAATATGGTCTTTCCGGCCAGATCCTCCAGGGACTGCACGGTCTCGCCCTTTTCCAGCACATAGAGCACGCCCAGGGTGTTGATGCCCACCACGGAGAATCCGCCGGCTTTATTGAACAGGGTCGCGGCGGCGTTGGCGGGCAGCAGCGCGATATCGGCGCTGCCGTTCATAAGGGCCGCGGTGACCTCGTCAGCCGCCGTGCACATGGTGGGATGGTAGGTGTTGAAGCTCTTTCCGTTCTTGCTGTCCTCCAGCAGAGTCACAAGGCCCATGGAGGTGGGACCCTTCAAGGAGTAGATGTTCAGCTCCACGCCCTCCGGCGCGGGGGCTTCCGTCTCGGCTCCGGCTTCCGTCGTCTGCTGCGGAGCGGCTTCGGTTTCAGGCTTCGGATCCTTCGCGCCGGTGCTTGCCGGAACGGTGGATGCCTGGTTGTTGGCCGCGCAGGCGCAGAAGCTCAGCAGCAAGGCGGCGATCAGTACAAGGATCAAGCTTTTTTTCATTTCAGAATACCTCCGAACAATCAGATTGGGCAAAAAAAGCCCATGCCCGAGCGGCATGGAACCTGTAGGAATTTCAGGTTACAACGCCTTATACCGCAGAGCACTTTGGTATCAGTACGAGCATTCGTATTATACCAAAAATCCAACGAATGTCAACAGAAAAATGACGCGCAGGAAGATCCCCTGCGCGTCGTTTTTATGCTTCAATTTTCTCTCCGCCGAGCCAGACTTCCCTGCGTGTGAAGTCCTTGCCGCAGATCACAAAGTCCGCCAGCTTTCCGTTGGCGATGGAGCCCACGCGATTCAGGGCGTGGATCTGTCGTGCGGGGTTCCAGGTGGCGGCCCGGACCGCGTCCTCCTTCGGGATGCCGAAGCGGATGGCGTTGCGCATGCAGTCAAAGAGATTGGTCGCGGAGCCCGCGATGGTGCCGTCCGCCAGCCGGGCTACGTTCTCCGCCAGGAAAACCTGCTGGCCGCCCAACTCGTATTCGCCGTCCGGCATGCCGCAGCAGCGCAGGGCGTCGGAGATCAGCACCATTCGTTCCGCGCCGAAGAGCTTGAAGGCCATCCGGACGGAGGAAGGATGGACGTGGATCCCGTCGCAAATGATCTCCGCGGAGACCGCCTCGTTCTCGGAGGCCGCGCCAATGACGCCGGGCTTCCGATGGTGAATGGGCGGCATCGCGTTGTAGAGATGGGTCAGATGGGTGACGCCGGCCTGGATCGCGGCCCTGGCGTGCTCGTAGTCGGAATCGGTATGGGCGATGGAGACGGTGCAGAGCTGCTTCGCCTGCTCCACGAATTCCACGGAGCCCTCCAGCTCCGGCGCCAGATCCACAATGGCGATCAGACCCTCGCTGTCCTCATAGAGCTTTCGGAAGGCTGCAAAATCCGGAAGCCGCAGGTATTCGCCGTTTTGAGCGCCTTTCTTCTTTTCGGAGAAGAAGGGTCCCTCCATCTGGACGCCCAGCAGACGGGCGCAGCCGGTCACAGGGGCCTTGCGGAGCCGCAGACCGGCCTCCAGCGCCCTGGCGATGACCGCATAGGGCAGGGTCATGGTGGCGGGCGCAAAGCTTGTCACGCCCACGCCGGCCAGATAGCGGGCCATCTTCACGTCTCCCTCGTAGGAGCCGTCGGAGAAGTCCGCGTTGGAGTTGCCGTGGTTGTGCACGTCGATCAGCCCGGGGATCACATAGGCGCCGTTCAGGTCGACGGCGTCGACCTTTTCAATCAGAACGTCGCAGAATTTCCCGTCTTCCACGGAAAAGCCGCCGGTGACGAAGCGAAAATCCTCGGTGTAAATATTCGCGTTTTTGAAGTTCATAGAAGCCTCCGGATCATATCGAACTGTCAATTGTCAGCGCTCAATTGTCCATTACGGCAAGCTTGCCGCAGCCACCGCCTGACCCACACGGCGGGTCTTTTCGTCCGGCAGCATGACGACCATCTTCCGTGCCAGCTCGGGATACTCCTCCGCCATAACACGCTTGCATTCCTCCAGAATGATCTCGCCGCCCTTGCCGGACATCACGCGGCCCAGAACGATCATATGCTCCACGTCGTAGAACATGGAATAGAGCTGCATGGTGTGGCCCAGATAGACGCCGATGGATCTGTAGATCTTCGCGGCTCTGGGATCGTCCTGTTCCATCAGGTCCTGGACGACCCGAAGCTTTTCCGCGGGGGTCAGCGTTTCGTCCAGCTTGATCCCGGCGACGGGAGCCAGCTTGATGACCGCATCCTGGGAGAAATACTTGCAGCCCACGCCAATATCGTAGGACCACTCGTCCATCATGGCCTGCTCGGAGAGGTCCACCGGCGCGAAGGCCAGCTCGTTGAACCAGCCCAGCACATTCCCCTTTTTGTCCACATAGCCCACAGCTTCGGAGGTGCCCATGGCCATGCCCATGACCGCGGTGGCGCCCAGGCCCATGGCCCCTGCCAGGGCAGTAACGTCGCCGTCGTTGGCAACCACAATGGGGACCTTCCCATCCCCGATGGCGGCGGCGGCCCGGTCAAAGACCGTGTGAACCAGCTTGCGGACTTCCTTTTCCCGGGGCACCTTGATGAACAGGGAGCTCACCATGGGCGCGTTGCCGATGAAAACGCCGGCGGAAGAGACGCCGATGCCGTCCACCCTCGGCATTTTGGAGGCCGCGGTCCGGAAGGCCTTGACGATCTCGTCATAGTGATACTGGGGATCGGCCTGGGTCTTGGGATGCCAGACCACCTCCTCGGAGTAGACGGTCTTGCCGTCGATCACGGCGGAAACCTTGCGGTCGGAGCCGCCGGCGTCGAAGCCGATACGGCAGCCCTCCATGTGGCCGCCCACGGAGACGGAGGCGTCGTTTTCCGCCGGGAAGCTGGCGGAATCGGCGCAATCCACGATCTCAAAGCCGTTCTCAAACACGTCGGACATGAACTGCACGTCGAACCAGCGCTTGCCGTTCTCGCCCTCGCCGTTTTCATAATAGACGAACTCCTTTTGGAGCTGCCTGGCAATGTCGGAAGCGCCCAGGATATAGACCCGGAAGCCGCCGATGGACCAAAGCAGGAACTTCACGTAGCGCTCCACGAAGCGATAATCCGCTTCCTTCCGTTCCGGAGTACCGTAGATCTTCGCGTGCCGGACGGTGATCTTGCCCTTGTCCCGTTCCACCGCGATGGAGATGGGCTTGGCGGCTCCTTCCAGATAGGCCCGCATCCAGGGACCCAGCGGGATATAGCCGGGATCCAGCTCGGGCATGTTCCTGACCGGGAATTCGATACCAAGATATTTCATAGCTTATTTCTCCACATAGTTCTCTACGATCTTCTGCATCTGATACCATTTCGCTTCCATGTCCTGGACCAGCTTCAGCTGGGCGCGGCAGCGGACCAGGTTGTGATCGGAATACTGGGTCTTGAAGTAGTGGTCGGATTCCAGATAGTCCGTCAGGAAACGGACGGCCAGCTCCAGGGTGATGATCTTGGCGCCAAGGGGAAGCAGCTCGATCTCTCTCTTGGAAAGGGCGTGGCAGCCGTCCAGATAGCCCTTGGTGTAGACCTCAAAGCGATGCAGATCCAGGGTCATACGGCTGAGCTCCTGTACGTCCTCCGGGGCTGTGGCGGCGCCGAAACGGATGGAGTCGCCGAAGTCAAAGAGGCTGGAGCCGGGCATGACCGTATCCAGATCCAGAACGCAGAGGGCTTTGCGGGTCCGCATGTCCAGCAGAACGTTGTTGAGCTTGGTGTCGTTGTGGGTCACTCGCAGAGGCAGCTCGCCGCTCTCCAGCATACGCTGGATGGTGCCGGCCTCCTGTTCCCGTTCCAGGATAAAGTCGACCTCCCGCTGGACGTATTGCAGACGGTCGCAGGCGTCCTCGTCCATGGCGATGTGGAGCTGCCGGTAGCGGTCCGGCGTGTTGTGGAAGTTGGGGATGGTCTCGTGGAGCGTCTCCGCCGGGAAGTCGGAAAGCTGCTCCTGGAAGCGTCCGAAGGCCACGGCGCTCTCGTAGAAATCGGCGTCCGTTTCCGGAGCCTCCAGACAGAAACCGCCGACGAACTCATAGCAGCGCCAGAAGCGCTTCCGCTCGTCGCGATAATAGTATTTTCCGTCCAGGGCAGGCACGAAGTTCAGCACCTTCGCGGGATCGTCGACCTTCTCCCGGATGTGCTGCGTCACGGCGATCACGTTTTCCATCAGCTCCACGGGCTTCTTGAAAACGTGGGTGTTGATGCGCTGCAGGATATACTGCTTGCCGTTGTCGGTGGTGATCAGAAAGGTATAGTTGATATTGCCGTGGCCAAAGTTCCTGCAGAACACAGGCTGGCTCATGATTTGAAAGTGATGAATCGCTTGCTGCATAAAAATCCTCCGTTGATCAGTAAACAATACGCGTATTATAGCAGATCGCGTTGGAAATTGCAATCAATTTCTTCCGTTAAAAGCGGCCTTCCACAAGATTTTGTGTGCGATAGAGCTGGGCGAAGACGCCGTCCCGCTCCAAAAGCTCCTCCCGGCTGCCCTGTTCCCGGATCACGCCGTCCGCCACGACGATTACCCGGTTGGCGGCGTGGATCGTGGAAAGCCGGTGGGCAATGATCAGGGTCGTGCGGCCCTGGGAAAGCTCGTCGAAGGCCCGCTGGATCCTTGCCTCCGTAATGCTGTCAAGGGCGGAGGTCGCCTCGTCCAGGATCAGGATCGGAGGATTTTTCAAAAAAATCCTGGCGATGGAGATCCGCTGCTTCTGTCCGCCGGAAAGCAGGGTCCCCCGCTCTCCCACATAGGTGTCAAAGCCGTTGGGCATCTCCATGATGTCCTCATAGATCTCCGCCCGCTTCGCCGCCTCCACCACCTCTTCAAAGCTGGCGTCCGGCCTTCCGTAGCGGATGTTTTCCAGCACCGTGTCCGCAAACAGAAACACATCCTGCTGGACGATGCCGATGTTGGCCCGCAGGGATTGCTGGGTGACGCTGCGAATGTCGATCCCGTCTATCCGAATGGATCCGCCGTCCGCCTCGTAGAAGCGGGGGATCAGCTGGCAGAGCGTGGTTTTCCCGCCGCCGGAGGGACCCACCACGGCGATGGTCTCCCCCGCTCTGACGTGCAGAGACAGATCCTTCAAAACCGGCAGCGCTTCCTTATAGGAGAAGTTCACATGGTCCAGCTCCAGCTCGCCCCGCACGTTTTTCAGCTCGATCGCGTCAGGCAGATCCCGGACCGTGGGCTCCGTCCGCATGATTTCGGCAAAGCGGTTCAGGCCAGCGAAGCCGTTGGCCAGCATCTCGGACAGGGTGGCCATCTTGCGGATCGGATTGACGAAGGTGCCGATGTAGAGGGAGAAGGTGATGATGTCCCGGTAGTCCATCTGATCCTTCATGATGAGCCAGCCGCCCAGGGCGATGACCACCACGTGCAAAATGGAGGTGAAGAATTCCATGGTGGCGTGGAAGATGCCCATTTCCTTGTGGAATTCCCGCTTGGAGGTCTTGAAGCGCTCGTTGGAATGCAGAAACTTGTCATATTCCGCGCCCTCGTTGGCGAAGGCCTTGGAGGTCCGGAAGCCGGAAAGGGAGGATTCGATATCCGCGTTGATGCCGGCGGTGCGCTGCTTCACCATCTTGGAGACCTTGCTCATTTTCCGCCGCCGCAATATGATGACGGACATGCAGATCGGGAACATCAGGCAGACCACAAGCGCCAGCTTCCACTGGACCGTGAACATGATGATAATGGCGCCGATCACGGTGAGAACGGATGTAAAGAGGTCCTCCGGCCCGTGATGGGCCAGCTCCGTGATTTCAAAGAGGTCCGTCGTCAGCCGGCTCATGAGCTGGCCGGTCCGGTTGTTGTCATAGTAGCTGAAGCTCAGGGTCTGCAGATGACTGAACAGATCCCGGCGGATATCCGCCTCCACCCGGATGCCGAAGGTGTGTCCCCAGTAAGCGATCACAAACTGCAAAAAGGAGCGCAGCACATAGCACAGCACCATGATGCCCATGACAAGAAAGAAGCTTTCATAGCGCTTGTCCGGCAGCATCTGATACAGGGCGCTGCGGGTCACCAGCGGAAAGGCCAGATCGATGGCGGACACCGTGAAGGCGCAGCCCATGTCCAGCAGAAAGAGCCGGAGATGGGGCTTGAAATAGCTGAGAAAGATCTGCAGCAGAGAACGGTTTTGAAAGTCCTTGGTCCCCATGTCAATAGTCTTCCTTTACGATATTTTGGATCCAGACGCCGCTTCGGATCATGCTGTAGCCCACCAGACACTTGAACATCTCCAGGCTCTGGCAGCAGAGGAAGAGCCACACGATGGGCAGCGCGGTGAATCTGGACAGAACGTAGGCCACGGGCGCAACCACCACGCAGGAAAACACCGAATCAAAAAGAAAGGTCACAAAGGTTTTCCCGCCTGAGCGCAGGGTGAAATAAGCCGCGTTGGCGTAGGCGTGAACGGGCATCAAGGCCGCGTTGATCAGTATGAATTTGGAGGCCAGCTCCCGGATCTGAGGTTCCGTTTTGTAGATCTGCGGGAAAATCCCTGAGAGCGCCGCCATAAGTCCGCCGAAGAGCAGACAGCTCAGCTCTGTGAACACGATGAGCTTCCGGTCCGTGTCCCTGGCTTCCTCGGTCCTGCCGGCGCCCAACAGCTGACCCACCAGGATGCCGATGGAAGCGCCCATAGCCATAAAGGCCACGTTGCAGACGTTGCCCAGGGTAAAGGCGATGTTGGTGGCGGATACCACGTCGTAGGATCGGATGGAGTAGCACTGCAGCAGCAGGGCCTGTCCCAGAGCCCAGAGGGTCTCGTTGAGGATCAGCGGAGCGCCCCGGCGGGCGATCTGTCCGGCCAGGCGGGCGGGGATCCGAAGACTGCTCCAGGCCCCCTTCAGGAAGGGCGTTTTTTCGTGGTGCGTATGAGACCAGAGGATCACGATCCCAGCCTCCACGTAACGGGAAATCACCGTGGCGATGGCGGCGCCGTCGGACCCCAGCCGGGGAAGCCCCAGCCTGCCAAAGATCAGCAGCCAGTTGCACACGAAGTTGACGCCCACCGCAATGAGCCCCGCCGTCATCGGCGGTACGGTCTGTCCTGTTTCCCGCAGAGTGCCTGCGTAGCACTGGGCAAGGGCGAAGGCCGGCAGGCCCAGCAGCATGATGCGCAGGTAGCTCTGGCCGAAGCGCAGGCTTTCTTCGATGTGGGCCTGCTCCCCTTCTCCCCGCAGATACAAGGACAGAAGGCTTTTCCCGAAGACCAGGAATACAAAGCCGCCCAGCGCGAGAATGGCTGCGCACTCCAGAAGCTTGAAGCGGAAGGCGTGACGCACGCCCTCCATGTCCCCTTTCCCGAAGAATTGAGCCCCGAAGATCCCCGCGCCGGAAACCGCGCCGAAGATCGCCAGGTTGAAAACAAAGAGCAGGGTATTGGCGATGGAAACGCCGGTCATCTCCACCGTTCCCACGCGACCCACCATGATGTTATCCAGCATGCCGACAAAGTTCGTGATGCCGTTTTGGATCATGATGGGCATTGCCACTGCCAGGGCGGTTTTGTAGAACCGCCGATCGCCAAAGTATTTACGCAAGCGCATCGATCAAAGCTGTTCCAGTACCGCCAGCAGGTAGTTCCAGGTACGGGCCGCGGATGCGATGTTCAGGCGCTCCCGGGTGGTGTGGATATCCTGCATATCCGGGCCGAAGGAGACGCAGTCCAGCCCCGGCAGCTTGCCGGAGAACAGGCCGCATTCCAGTCCCGCGTGGATGGCCTCCACCACGGGCTTGCGGCCGTAGAGCTCCTCGAAGACCCGGACCATCAGATCCCGCAGCGGAGAATTCTTCCGATACTCCCAGGCGGGATAATCGCCATGCTGCTCATAGGAGGCGCCGTATTTTTGCGCGATGGACCGAAGCCGATCGGTCAGCTCCTGCTTTTCATTGTTGACGGAGGAACGAACCGAGAAGGAGACGGACAGTTTTCCGCCCTCGGTTTTGAGGATGCCGAGGTTCAGGGAGGTCTGCACCAGACCCTCGATGTCCCGGCTCCAGGCCTGGATCCCGTTGGGAAGCTCGTTCAGCAGGCCCACGGTCTTGCGGGTGGAGAGCACGCTCATGGCCTTGCCCCGGCAAACGCAGGTCTCCCGGGTAATCTTTGCCTTGATTTCCTCCTTGGGAAGGGCCTTCATCAGCTCCGCGGCGATTTTGTCAATCGCGCGCAGGGCTTCGTCTAGAAGCGTATCCGCCACGATGACCTTCGCCATGGTATAGCGGGGAATGGCGTTGTCCTTCTGACCGCCCCGGACGTAGACCAGGCGGTAGGGCAGCTGCTTGAGCAGCTTTGCCAGCAGCTCCGCCATGAGCTTATTGGAGTTGGCGCGGCCCTTGTGGATCTCCGCGCCGCTGTGACCGCCCAGCAGGCCGTCCACGTAGATGTGGATGCCCTTGCCCTCGGCCTTGTCGATGCTCACAGGCAGCGTCAGATCGGAACGGGCGCCGCCGGCGCAGCTGACCGTCAGGATGCCTTCGGCTTCGGAGTCGCAGTTGATCAGGATCCGGCCTTGGATCAACGCCGGGTCCAGGGCCGCCGCGCCCTCCATGCCGATCTCCTCGTCCACGGTGAAGATGCACTCCAGCGGCGGATGCGGAATGTCCTCGTTTTCCAGAATCGCCAGGGCGTAGGCCACGGCGATGCCGTCGTCGCCGCCCAAGGTGGTGCCCTCCGCCCAGATGTCCACGCCGTCGGTCCGCAGCTCCAGGCCGTCGGTCGCAAAGTCGATGGGGCTGTCCTTGGTCTTTTCCGCCACCATGTCCATATGTCCCTGAAGGATCACCGTCGGATGGTGCGCATAGCCGGGGGTGCCGTCCTTGTAGATAACGACGTTGTTCACCTCGTCCTGCACAAAGCGCAGCCCGTGCTCTTTTGCGAATCCAACCAGATAATCGCTGATCTGCTTCGTATTCCGGGACCCGTGCGGGATCTTGCAGAGCTCCTCAAAATAAAACAGCGCCCGCTCCGGCTGCAGGCCTTCCAATACTCGTTTTTCCATGATATGACTCCTCCTGAAAAACTGTTATTACGTCTGTTTATTGTACTACATCCTTACGGTAAGTGCAAGCGTAGAATTCCCCGAATTCCCATTATTTTGCGGAAACTCTGTATGAAGGATTGATTTTTTCCCGGAAACTGATATAATAAACGGGAAACGCTGTCGATGGCGAAGAAAGGAGTTCCAGCTGTGACGATCGAACAATCATTTCTTCTGCAAATCCTGTCGGATCACCTGTTTCAACGCGGCACCGAGATCCCGGAAGGGCTCGACTGGACGGCGCTGCTCGCACTGTCGAAGAAGCACGAGCTCAGTCCCATTCTCTATGATCAATGTAAAACTGCTTTCGGCGCGAAGACGGAGCAGCCTGCCTTTGCCGCGCTGAGAAAGCAATACAATCTGGCCATCCGCCAATACCTG
>JAFYAB010000001.1 GCA_017540945.1 Oscillospiraceae bacterium
ATTATTATATGTAAACAAAAAACGGACACAGAAACCTGTCGGGGAAAGGATGTGGGCCACGATGAGTGAAGACAGTCGCGCCCCCACTGCGCTGGGGGAGGAGATGCTGCTGCCGGCCATGCGCTGGATGGCCGAGCAGGTGCCGGGCGGCTTCTTCGTGTACCTGGCCGACGAGAGCCAGAGGCTGATCTATGTGAACCAGGTCTGCCTTCGGCTGTTCGGCTGCGAGACGGAGGAACAGTTCCGCGTCCTCACCGGCTTCACCTTCCGGGGGCTGGTCCACCCGGAGGATTACGAGAAGATCCAGTCCTCCATCGACGAGCAGATCGCCGACCCGGACAACGGCAACCTGGACTATGTGGAATACCGCATCCAGCGCCGGGACGGGGCCGTCCGCTGGGTGGACGACTACGGCCACTTCGCCCATCTGCCCGGCTATGGCGACGTGTACTATGTGTTCATCAGCGACATCACCGAGAAGCACGAGCTCCAGGAGGAGCTGCACCGCCGCGCCAGGGTGTACGAGGGGATGCTGGCCCAGTTCAACGCCATTGCCGACGACAGCCTCACCGTGTTCCGCAGCAACATCAGCACCGGCGTGCTCGAGGAGGCCCGGGGCCGGGACCTCTACCCCTGCGACTATGCGGGAGGCTCCATCGCGGAGAGCGCCCGCGTCCGCGCCGAGAGCTTTCTGGTGCCGGGGGACCGGGAGCGCTATGCCGAGCTGTTCCGGCTGGAGCGGCTGGTGGAGCGCTATTACAAGGGCGAAGGCCCCGCCGTGTTTGTGGGCTACTGCCGCCGCCACTCCGGGAGACAGTGCTTTGTCAAATTCTCCGGCTCCGCCGCCATCGACCCGGTCAGCGGCGACGTGATCGCCTTCGGCGTGGAGACGGAGTGCAACACCGAAAAGGTGACGGAGGTGCTCAACCAGCGGGTGCTGGCCCAGCAGTACGACATGGTCTCCTACATCGTGGGCGACCGCTACGGCGTGGTCATCGGGGACCCGGCCAACATCCGGCGGGGCAACATCTTCCCCCGGCAGCGCGACGGCGTCTACTCCGCCTACATCCGCGACCAGGTCATCCCCGCCGCAGCGGCGTCGGTCCACGACCGGGCCGAGCTGGAGGCGGCCCTGTCGGCGGAGACGGTGGTGAAAAAGCTGGCCGAGGACGACACCTATACCGTGGACGTGACCTGCGAGTACGGCGGCGAGCTGTTTTACAAGCGCTTCACCTACTATCTGGTGGACCGGGAGGCCCAGTTCTATCTGCTGCTGAAATCCGACATCACCGACCTGCTGCGCGCCGAGCGCGAGCGCGCCACGGCCCTGGCCGACGCGCTGGCCACGGCGGAGCAGGCCAACCGGGCCAAGACCGCCTTTCTGTCCAACATGAGCCACGAGATTCGCACGCCCATGAACGCCATCATCGGCCTGGACAGCCTGGCGCTGCGGCGGGAGACGCTGGACGGCGAGACCCGCGCCTATCTGGAAAAGATCGGCGACAGCGCCCGCCACCTGCTGGGCCTCATCAACGACATTCTGGACATGAGCCGCATCGAATCCGGGCGCATGGCGCTGCGCCGGGAGGAGTTTTCCTTCCGCGCCATGCTGGAGCAGATCAACACCATGGTCATGTCCCAGTGCGCGGAGAAGGGGCTGCGCTACGAATGCGCCGTGCTGGGCGGCGTCAGCGACAGCTACATCGGCGACGACCTGAAGATCCGCCAGGTGCTCATCAACATCCTCTCCAACGCCATCAAGTTCACCGACGCCCCCGGCAGCGTCACGCTGACCGTGGAGCGGACGGCGAGCTACGCGAACCAGTCCACGCTGCGCTTTTCCGTGAAGGACACGGGCATCGGCATGGACAAGGCCTTCCTGCCCAAGCTCTTCGACGCCTTCACCCAGGAGGACAGCGGCCGCAGCAGCAAATACGGCAGCACGGGCCTGGGCATGGCGATCACGAAAAACATCGTGCAGCTGATGAACGGCAGCATCTCCGTGGAGTCGGAGAAGGGCGTGGGCACAGAGTTCACGGTGTACCTCACGCTGAAAAACAGCAGCGGCCCGGAACGTGCGGAGCGCCTGATCCGGCCCGGGGAGCTGCGGGTGCTGGTGGTGGACGACGAGCCCCTGGCCGCCGAGCACGCCCGCATCGTGCTGGACGAGGTGGGCATCCGGGCGGAGCGCTGCCTCAGCGGGGCGGAGGCCCTGCAAATGCTGGACGTGGCCCACACCAAGCAGCAGCCCTATCAGCTGGTGCTCCTGGACTGGCGGATGCCGGAGATGGACGGCGTGGCCCTGGCCGGGCAGATCCGCAGCCGCTATGAGGGGGAGACCGCCGTGATCCTCCTGACGGCCTTCAACTGGGACGAGATCATGGACGAGGCGCTGCTTGCGGGGGTGGACGGCTTTCTGTCCAAGCCGCTGTTCGCCTCCGGCGTCCTGGAGTCCTTTGCGCGCATCGCCCGGCGCAAGCAGCTCAGATTTTCTGGCACGCGGCAGCGCGCCGAGCTGCGCGGCCGCCGTCTGCTGCTGGCGGAGGACATCGAGATCAACGCGGAGATCCTGCGGGAGGTCGTCGAACTGCGCGGGGCCGCGCTGGACCGGGCGGAGAACGGCAGGATCGCCCTGGAACAGTTCGTAGCCAGCCCCGTGGGGCATTACGACGCGATTTTGATGGACGTGCGAATGCCGGAGATGGACGGGCTGGAGGCCGCCGAGCGCATCCGCGCCCTGGCCCGGCCCGACGCCAAGACCGTCCCCATCATCGCCCTGACGGCCAACGCCTTTGACGAGGACGTGCAGCGCTCGCTGCAGGTGGGCATGAACGCGCACCTGTCCAAGCCCGTGGAGCCGGAGCAGCTCTACCAGACGCTGGAGGAGCTGATCTGGGAGGCCGGGCAGCACAAAGCAGACCATTCCTGAGGAGGAGACCTATGAACACCGTCATCGCACGCGTGGCCATGGCCCTGCTGATCGACTATTCCAGCGTGTACTGCATCGACCTGAAAACGGGCAACTATCAGTGCTACTCCACCAACCAGGGCTACCGGAAGCTGGAGCTCCACGCCTCCGGGGAAGACTTCTTCGCCGACGCCCAGCGGGACGTCCGCGCCGTGGTCTGCGACGAGGACTGGGACACGGTCTCCGCCGCGCTCACGCGGGAGAACCTGCTGCGCCAGTTCCGGGAGCGGGACACCGTCTCCATCGTCTACCGCCTGATGATCGACGGCAGGCCCGTCTACCACACCATGCGCATCCTGCGGGACGCCGCCGAGGGGGAAGACTCCCTGATCCTGGGCGTGCTGAACGTGGACGAGACCGTGCGCACCGAGCAGGCCACCCGGACCTACAACGCCATTGCCAAGACCCTGGCCAATCGCTACGCCACGATCTATTCCGTCGATCTGGCCACCAACCACTATGTGGAATACTCCTCCAGCAACGACTACAAGGAGCTGGCCGTGCCCTCTGAGGGGAGCGACTTTTTCGTCGAGACCCGGCAGAACGTGCTGCGCGTCATCCACCCGGAGGATCTGGAGCAGGTGCTGCACATCTCCGAAAAAGCGTTTATGATCGCCGCCACGGAGCAGGGCCGGAAGTTCCGGCTGGAGTACCGGCTGATCATGGCCGATGGGGCCCACCATGTCCGGCTCATGGCCGTGCGCACC
This sequence comes from Oscillospiraceae bacterium, assembly GCA_017540945.1. Next base: position 3,676 of record JAFYAB010000001.1, read on the forward strand.
GACGACGGCAATCACCTCATCGTCGCCCTGGAGAACATCGACGGCGAGGTGAAAAGCCAGGAGGAGCTGAAGGCCATTTCGGAGAAAAATCTGGTCTTCTCCCAGATCGCCGAGAGTCTGGCCGGGCAGTACGGCATGATCTACTACATCGACGCGGAGACCGACGCCTACATCGAGTTCACGGCCACGGACGACTATAAGGAGTTCAACATCCGTCCCTCCGGCAGCGACTTCTTCGGCACCTCCCAGCGCAATGTCAGCATGATCGTCCACCCCGCCGACCGGGAGCGGGTCTTCGACGCACTGGACAAGCAGACCATGCTGGGCGCGCTGCGGGAGAGCGGCAGCTTCACCATGACCTACCGCCTGCTGATGGCCCAGGGCAGCAGCTACACCCGCATGTCCGTGTTCTGGGCCAACGACCACAAGCACCTCATTCTGGCCGTGATGAACATCGACCACGAGATCCAGAAGGAAAACGCGATGAAGAAGACCCTGGCGGAGAACGCCACCTTCTTCCAGATCGCGGCCAGCCTCGCCAACCAGTATGACACCATCTACTATGTGGACATGCTGAACGACCACTACATCGAGTTCTCTTCCACGGACGTGTACAAGAGTCTGGATGTCCGCCCCGCCGGGGACGATTTCTTCACCGAGTCGCTGGCGAACATCGACCGGGTCATCCATCCGGAGGACCGGGGCGCCTTCCACCGGATGCTGAACAAGGCCAACATGATCCAGATGCTCCAGGGCAAGCACATGCTCACCCACACCTACCGCCTGCTGGTGGGCTCCGGCGTCATGTACGCCCGCCTGTCGGTGATCTGGGCCACGGACAACAAGCACCTGATCATCGGCGTCATGAACATCGACCAGGAGGTGCGCCGGGAGCAGGAGATCGAAAAGAAGCTCTCCGTCGCCAACGAGAAGGCCTACCGGGACGAGATGACCGGCGTGAAGAACAAGGCCGCTTTCACAGAGTACGAGGAAAATCTGCAACAGCAGATCTCCGCCGGAACGGCGGGGGACTTCGCCGTGGTGGTCTGCGATGTCAACGGGCTGAAGGAGGTCAACGACCGCCTGGGCCACATGGAGGGGGACGCCTACATCCGCAGCGCCTCCAGCCTGATCTGCCGCGTCTGGAGCCACAGCCCCGTGTTCCGCATCGGCGGAGACGAGTTCGCCGTGGTGCTGCAAGGGGAGGACTACGCCAACCGCGCCGCCCTGCTGAACCAGATCCAGGCCCAGGTGGCCGAAAACCGGCGCGCAGGCAAGGTGGTCGTCGCCGTGGGCATGGCCGAATACCGCGCCGGGGACGACAGCGGCGTGGCCGCCGTCTGCGAGCGCGCCGACAATCGGATGTACGAAAACAAGGCCGCGCTCAAGCGCTGAGCCGCGCCCGACCTGACGCCGGAAGCCGAATCCGAACCGCGAAAAAAGAACGCTCCCATCCCTGCCGAAGCACGGCGCAGAGATGGGAGCGTCCTTTTTCCTTTGACTTCCTGACCTGTTTCGGCTATAATAGGATAGAAACTAAAATCAGCCGAAATCTGCGCGTGATCGGGGGGTGCTTTATGGAATACATCCACAGACATATGGAAAACCGCATTCTGAACTTGAGTCAGTCTTACGCTGCGCTCCTGCTGACCGGTCCCCGGCAGGCGGGGAAAACGACCATGCTGCGGGAGCTGGCGGCGAAAGAAGGCATTGGACGCCGCTATGTGACGCTGGACGACCTCAACGAGCGGGATATGGCGAAAAACGACCCCGCTCTCTTCCTGCAGCTTCACAGACCGCCGGTGCTGATCGACGAGGTGCAGTATGCGCCGGAGCTTTTCACCTATCTCAAGATCTATATTGACGCGCATCATCATCCCGGCGACTTCTGGATGACCGGCTCGCAGATCTTCCGCCTCATGCGCGGCGTACAGGAATCGTTGGCCGGGCGCGTGGCGCTGCTCCATCTGTCGCCCATGTCCCAGCGGGAGATCCTTGGCGCGCCGTGCGCGCCGTTTACCACGGATATGGCGCGTCTGCTGGCCGAGCGGGATCAGATTGCCCCGGTCACCACCCCGGAGCTGTTCGAGCGCCTCTGGCGCGGCGCGATGCCGGGTCTCATCAGCGGTGGGATGCCGGATCGGAACGTGTTCTATTCGTCCTATCTCTCCACCTATGTGGAACGGGACGTGCGGCAGCTCTCCGGCGGCGTGGACGCGCTGAAATTCCACCGCTTTGTCACCGCTGTCGCCGCCCGCTGCGCCCAGCTCCTGAATTATACTGCCCTGGCGGAGGACGCCGACATCGACATCCAGACCGCCAAGGCGTGGATCAACATTCTGGAAACATTGGGAATCGTCTTTCTGCTGCATCCGTATTCCAACAATGTCCTCAAACGCACCATCAAGACGCCGAAGCTGTATTTCTACGACAGCGGACTCGTCTGTTACCTCACCCGCTGGTCCTCGCCGGAGGTGGCCGAGCGCGGGGCCATGAGCGGCGCTCTGCTGGAAAACTATGCCGTGTCCGAGATCATGAAAAGCTATCAGAACGCGGGACTGGAGCCGTATCTCTACTTCTACCGTGACCGCGACGCGAAAGAGATCGACGTGATTCTGGAGGGCGACGGCAAGCTCTGCCCGCTGGAGATCAAAAAGACCGCCACGCCAGACAAGCGCCTGACCCGCGTCTTCCAGGTGATTGACAAGTCCCCGCTCCAGCGCGGCACCGGCGCCGTCCTTTGCATGGCTGACAAGTTCAGCGCCTTCGACAGTGAGCATTTGATTATTCCCATCTGGATGATATAACGGTTCCGTTTCTTCGGCCTGATTCTGAGGAATGAGGCGGATCAGGGGAGGCGCAGGGGAAGCGGAACCCAACGCTTCCCTGCCACTCCCGCGTCAGGTTCCCGCCGCATAAGAAAAAACCTCCTGCAAATACTAAATGCGACAATCCGCAGAAATACAGGAGGAATGTGCAAGATGAAAGCAACCGGAATCGTGCGGCGCATCGACGATCTGGGACGGATCGTGATTCCCAAGGAGATTCGTCGCACGCTCAGGATCCGCGAGGGCGACCCGCTGCTGACAACATTGACAGTGTGGGAGCGGTACATAGATGCGATCTCTGCGTTGGCACATCGGATGGGGAACTGAGCTTTCTCCCGTTCCGGCTGGAGTACCTTACCAGTTTTGTCTCCCAACAGGATATAGCGCCTTCTGCCGCGTGAAGACTGTCTGACAAACCCGATCCGAAATGAAGCCCCAATCGCGCTGCGCGTAGCAGCGCAGCGGTTCATCCAGCGCGCGGTGGAGCATTTCTTCTGTGAAGCTGGATATGTGAAGCTGCGGTCCGAACAGGTTTCGGGCATGGATCACCTGGCGGTTGAAGCTCGTGTTGAATGGCCGCGCCTTGGCCAAGCGGATCAGCACGGCGGGGTCTATGTCCATCGGTGCAGTCTGCACGTTGGACAGAAGGCCCGCGCCGTTGTCAAAGATGGGACAATAGTCGTATTGTCCGTCCTTTTCCAGCACGGCGATGTTGTTCAGATGCCGGTCATCGTTCAGGAACAGGGCGTCCACTTCAAAGAGCAGGGTCAGATATTGCGGAAACTGCACAAGGCCGGTGAGCGCCGCCGTCTCCTCGGCGAGCCACGCAATCCGCTTTTTGTCGCTGGGCAGGCGCGCCAGGGTGTCTTTCAACGGACACCCTTCTCTTTTGAACAGGTGGGAAAGTGTGATGATGGATTCCCCCGGATGCAGGAAGTCCGCGCTGGAGCAGCCGTTGCGGTCCCGACCGTGAACATGTATCCGCTCCATCCGGTAGCGGACGAAGCGAAAAGGCGTGTCCGTTTCGAGGCTGCTGTGCTCCAACAGCCGGGAGATCACCGTCTCAGCCAGCCCCTCGTAGCCGAACTGATCCAGCTTGTACCAGCGCCCGCCGTCCTTCCACTTCTCCTGGTTGCCTTTCGAGGAGGGCTCGGCGACCTTGTCATCTGTTACAAATCGTACCGTCACTGGATCTCGCGCACCTCCATCCACTGATCGTCTTCGGCCATACGGCCCTTGGTCTTTTTGATAATTGCGAGGGGGTCATATGCATCCAGCCCCAGTGCCTCCAGATACTCTCGCAATCCCGCCCGCTGCCGGGGGATGCAGCGTTCCTCCAGAAATGCTTCCAAGTCTGCCCAGGACGGAAGCGAGTTTTTTCCGAATGCGGTTTTTACGGCTTGCTCTGTATGGTTTTCCGCCAACAGATCCTTGGCAGTTCGGTCAGCATAAATCAATGTGCAGAGTGCATCCCCGTTGTAGTAACGAATCTCCAGCAGCTCGTGTCTCTGCGCCAGGCGCACTGCCCGGTACTGCTCCATGCGCTGCTCCGGACGAATGGTGATCGCGTCTCCGTCGAAAGAGAGGACCACGCGCCCACCGTCTCCGACCAATCCCATACATGCAAGCCATGCCGACGGCAGGGACAGCTTATAGGTTTTTGCTCCCCTCCCCGCAGTCCCGCCCGCCTTGCTGGCAGTGACTTTTCCGAGCCTTGTCTCCATGCTGATCACCTCTTGCAATTATTATATCCTATTCGGTCCGAATAATCAAGAATCATTCGGATAAGAAAACGGACCGGCACGGAAACGGTGCCAGTCCGAACGTTGGCGGAAAGAGCAAAGCATATCGCAGAACAAGCCCGTCCTTCCGCAGATACGCCATTCTGCTGTAGTCGCCGGGTGGCCTGCGCCTTCTTTTTCTGTGGCTTCAGCGTCTGGTTGGCCCAGGCGAAGAAACTGGGTGTCATCGCAATCGTCGTCTCGTCTGTGCAGTCTATTTGCGCGTTGCTCATCCTCTGTGCAGGCGTACAGGCGCATCAGACGGGAACGGGTGCCAGGATTGTCCTCACCTCAAAGCCCGGCATTTTTTCCGCTTTTCATGCGGGAAGTATTGGTGAGTAACTAACGAAAACTTCCCGCATTTGAATTGGAAGAAATAATACCGAAAAACGCTTTATTACACCTAAAATGAAATAGAATTGAACGAAAAAAGTATATAGCCCCGAAAATCGGGAAGGCTTTTCCAAAAGCACGCTCTATCGTTTCTCTAACAACGCCGGAATCAACTGGCATAAGTTTGTCCGGCTGTTATCCGAGAAGATGATCAGCAGCTTTATCCGGCCCACGACATCGGAAAAGCGGATTCAATACTTCATTTTCGACGATACGCCCTATGCCAAGAGCGGCAAGAAGGCGGAACTGGTATCGAAGTTCTTCCACCATGTGACGATGCAGTACCAACGGGGCTTCCGCATTCTGACCCTGCTCTGGTCGGATGAGTATTCCAGCATCCCCGTAGACTTTTGCCCTCTGTCCTCCGGGAAAGATGAACTTCTGACCTGTCTCGCTTTCCTCTGCTACAGCCGGATTGTCGTTCAGCAATCCGGTTCCGCCTTTTTTCCCAGCGCGATCAACACATTATCGATATCATAAGCTCTCACCTGACCGGGCGATTTCTGCGGTACGCGGTCCAGCTCCTCCCAGGGGATGAGGCAGGTGTGCAGCTTCTCTTTCGTTCGCTTGGTTTTGTACGCTGCGCGCTCTGCATCGGTCAGGTCTTCGAGCGGAAGCCGTCTCCAGCCGTGGGCGTGGTAGAAGGCGCACCATCTTGAATGCTCGTATTTGGCCAGGAAGGTGAGCTTCTCCTCTTCCGTCACGCCCGCTGCCTCGTCGCACAGCGCGGCCAGCGTTCGGATCTGTTCCCTGTCGCGGGCCACCGCGCGGTTGGACGCCTGCATGAGGCTTCCGAGGCTGTTCCAGCGGTCCTGCTTCCCGCTGCGCCGGTTGTAGACCTGGTCGGTCTCCCGAGCCGCGGCGTCGAGCTTCCGCGCCAGCAGCGTTTCGTAGTTCAGGATTTCCCGGTCGGGGTTGATCCAGAAGATATTTTCGGCATAGTCGGCCAGTCGGAGGGCGGCGCTCTCCTGCGCCTGGCCGCCGACGACAACGATCTGCGGGCGGGCCTGGTAACGGCCTAGGCGGTCCAGATAGCGGCACAGGTTCCAGGCCACCGTCACATTCTGCGCCGCGTCCCCGGTGGAGACGAGGATCTGCCGCAGCGTGCCCAGCCGCGGCTCCAGCGCCTGATAATACGCCGCCGAGCCGATGGGGGCCTCGACAAACGCGACGCGATCCCCCTCCAGGAAGAAGGGCACATTCGTCAGGAAATCGTCCCGTTTTTCGCCCATCTTGGGGTCAATGACCAGGGCGCGAAAGCCGATCTGCTCGTCCCGGGTCAGAAAGGGGGCGCGTTCATAGGACGCGAGCAGGTACTCCTGTCCCAGGGGCCCGAAGCCGATCACGCAAACCTCATAGGTCTGGGACAGCCAGGGCAGCCCGTTCTTCCCGGAGAGACCCTGCGTCTCGCGCAGCAGCGTCAGGGGGTGGACCGCTTCGCGCTCGAAAAAGCGGGAGACCGCCAGCTGCTCCACCGAGAGCACCAGTGCGTCGAGCCCGTCCGTGTGGATGTCGTGAAAGCGGAGCGTATCGTTGTCGAGGATTGCCGATGCGCGGATGCGCTTCTTTTCCTTGGCCGCGTCGTTCAGCCGCCCCAACAGCTCCAGATTCTCCAGGCCGGCCTGGGGGAGGAGGACGATCTCGTACTCCGTGCACCGACCCAGGCGGGTCAGATCGTCTGCCGCCTCCACGCGGAACGTCCGGTAGACCTCCGCGTCGTTCGGCAGCCGTTCCGTCGGGATGTAGACGATGTGAGGATTCCCAACCTGCGCCCGAATGTCGTCGCCCAGGCGCATGGCGTCCGTCGCGCTTCCGACCAGGACATAGTGCCGCCGCCGGAACAGACCGCCCAGCCGGAAGCCGAGCTGCCGGACGAAGCGGCCGAAGAACGCGAGCAATACGGCATACACGGTGATGCCGGAGGCGAGAAAGGCCAGCAGGGCGATCTGCGCCTGCACCTCCGGCAGCTGGGACGCGGCCCACTGGAGGTCGCCATTGAAGGTGATGTTCTGGATTGCCGAAAACAGGCTCGCCGCCGCCGCGCCGCAAAGGGACGGGGGCGGCGTTTCCTGCAGACGCACAAACATCTGCACGGCGCACATGAACAGGGCGTTGTACACCAGCCGAAGCAGATTCTGCCAGCTCCGGCGCAGATCCCGAATCAGCAGATGCAGAAGGAAAAGAAACAAAAGGTAGAGAAGCAAATACATCTTGCAAGCCGTCCTTTCTGTCGCGCCGTGTTCAGGGTGCCGGGGGCAGGATTCGATAGCCGAGGCGCAGTATGGTCTTGAGAACCTGCCGGGCTGTGCTGCGGTCAAATTCCTTTTCCGCCTCCGGAAGCGCCGCGTAGGGCACGAGACAGAGCGTGACCTTCTGTTCGTCGTCCCTGGCCGGGCCGTAGCGCCATCCCTCCAGGAGCCGCCCCGCTGCCCACACCGCGTGGGTGTTTTCGGCCAGCAGCCCCAGCAGGTCCAGCAGCTCCCCGGAGAGCGCCACGTCCTCCGTGTCGATGGGTTCTGGTTGATAGGGGTTTTGCATACTTGCTCCTTTCAGGGCTCCCCCCTTCCGACGGGGTGTCCTCCGCGCGGGGGGATTTCAGGCTTTCATTTCTCCCGCGCCTCTCCCGGCGAAGCGCAGCCGCGGCGCTGTACGTCTGGCCGCTTTCCGGTTTTTCCCGTCCGAAGAATTTGCGCAGCCGGGACCTTCAAGGCTTCTCCGCGTCTTCCAGAGAGCGGCAGAGCGGGCGGAACACATCGAGAAAGGTCTGATACCTCCCCCGGTCGGGAAAGGCCCCGTGCAGCTTCTCCGCGATGGCCAGGCCCTTCCTGGCGTCCTCCCAGGCGTTCCTTCCGGGGGAGCGCCTGGGAGGACGCCAGCTTGTAGCAGGAGACCGCCAGATCGTCCCGGTCGTTCGGCGTGCCCCGCTCCTGCGCCAGCCGCTCGCTGAGCTCCAGGTCTCTGCGATAGAGCACCAACGCGCCGGGCAGGTCGCCCTGGGCCATGAGGATGTCGCCGACTCTGTCGCAGCTGACGCTGAGGTCCCGCAGGTCCTCCGGCGTGCCCCGCTCCTGCGCCAGCCGCTCGCTGAGCTCCAGGGCTCTGTGATAGAGCGCCAGCGCGCCAGGTAGGTTACCCTGGGCTTCGAGGATGCCGCCGACTTTGTTGCAGCTGACGCTGAGGTCCCGCAGGTCCTCCGGCGTGCCCCGCTCCTGCGCCAGCCGCTCGCTGAGCTCCAGGCCTCTTTGATAGAGCACCAGTGCGCCGGGTAGGTCGCCCTGGGCTTCGAGGATGTCGCCGACTCTGTCGCAGCTGACGCTCAGGTCCCGCCGGTCCTCCGCCCCGTTCCGGTCGCGGCACATGGCCTCCGCCATCTCCAGCGCCCGCGCGTAGCTGGCCCCGGCCTCTCCCGGCTTGCCCCAGGTTTTGCAGTGATTGCCCGCGTCCAAAATGTTCCACAGCAGGTCGTGATGCAGCAGCGCGGCTGCCGCGGCCTCGGCGTTCCCGCTCTGCCGCAACAGCGCCGTCAGGTGCAGGGACTCGAAGGCGGTCAGGGCCTGCACATCCGCCTGGAACAGGCGGTAAAAGCCCTCCGCCAGTGCCCGCAGCCCGTCCTGACGGCTGCTCCGGTAGCGTCCCGCCTGGGGCAAGGCGAGCCACTCTCCCAGGTATTTGTGTGAGAACGCGAAGGTCTCCTTCCGGAAGGTGTTCTCCTCCCGGCGCAGCAGCACCTCCAAGCGCCGCAGAAAGTCGTTGCTCTCGTTCTCGCCCCAGCCGAACAGCCGTTGCAGCTCCTCCACTGGCAGCGGCTCCGGCGCGGCCAGCAGCGCGCCCAGGGGCAGACGGAAGCGGGCCGTGTACTCCCGTCCGTCGGGGAAAAACCAGCCGAACCAGCGGAAGAAGGCCGTGGACAGGCCCTCCGGGAAGGCGTCCGAGTCATGGATGGACAGCTTCCCGTGCAGGAGACCCTCCGCCACCAGCTGCGCGTAGAGGAAGATGCCGCCGCTGCGCGCCGTGAGTACCTCCAGCGCCCCGGGCAGGGCGGGGTCGTCCCCATAGCGGGGAGCCAGCGCTGTCTCGAAGTACGCCCGGACATCCGCCAGGTTCTCGACCAGAGCGCTGCCGAGCTCCAGATGCTGCGCCCCCGCCAGCGGCTCCCGGACGGTCGATACATCCCGCGCCAGCACCAGTACACGCAGCCAGCGGGGCAGCCGTGGGTCATAGACCCCCATCGTCTCCGCCAGCGCGTTTCGCTCCGTGTCCCCGCACTCGTCCAGCCCGTCCACCACGATGCACAGGGTCTCGTGGCCCCCGTCGATGGTCGGATTGCCCAGGGGATCCGCCAGCAGCCGCTCAAAGAGCTCCGGCACGTTCATCTGGCCCAGCCGCGTTTCCCGCTCCAGAATGCCCGACAGGGCCACCCGGTAATCGGGCAGGCGGCAGGCCAGCAAATAGGCCAGCGTCATCAGCACCGTCCGGGCGTCGTTGTACAGGGGGCGGTCATAGCTGCAAAACAGTCCCGCCGCCACGCGGGGATTGCGGTGGATGTAATTGGCGGCAAAGGCGCTCTTGCCCACGCCGGGCAGCCCGGTCAGCACGCACAGCCGCCGCCCCGCCGGGTCGTCCAGCCAGCCGTCCACCTGCTCCGCCAGCCAGCGCCGCCCCACGAACCGCCGGGACAGCAGCTCCCGCTGGCGGGAGCTGTCATAGTTCACGAAGAGCTTTTTGCGGATGGCGGTGATCTGCCCCACAAAGCTGCGGCTCTCCGGGCTTTCGATCACCTCGAACAGCCGCGCCATGTGCACGTCGAACCAGGGGCGGAAAACCGCCTCCCCGGCAGAGAGCTTCTTCCGCCACTGGCTCATGTCCAGCCACTGCAGGTGGCACAGCGAGGCGGGCGGCTCCACCACCTGCTCCGGTTCCAGCAGGATGGTCTGGATGTTGCCGCCCCGGACGCCCACGGCGATGGAGAGCTCGTCCAGGCAGACGCCCGGCTCGCGCACGGCATGACGGGACAGGCAGGACACCACGGCGTCGCTCCGCCCAATGCCCTCCGCCAGCTTCTCCCGCCAGTCGCCGGTATCGAGCTTCTCCAGGTCGAACCAGGGCTTGTGCCCCCGCTGCCGCAGTGCATCCACAATGCGCAGCACGCAGATTTCGTGCTCCGGGTGACCGTAGCTGAGAAAGACCTCCATCGGGTGAAAGTCCTGGCGTAGCTCCGGCAACACAAAGAGCTTGCCGCAATTCCGGCAGCGCCCCAGCTCCTACTGGATCTCCAGGTCCGCAGACCCGCACTTCGGACAGCAGATGCGCGCTCTCTCCATATCCATCCCCTCCGATTTGCCGTCTCGCTCCGATTCGTGCCATATAAAGGCATCATAACAAATGCCTGGGACCGTGTCAACTCAAACGCGGAGCGGGATCCCTCCATCGCCGTCGGGCGTTCCGGGCCCGAAAGCGCAAGAGCAAACGTGTCCGAATCCGTCGAAATCAGCAATCTGCAACCTGATCCTCCAGGATACTGACGAACGTTGCGCCAAGACGGTCAGCCGTCGTTTCCGCATCTCCCTGCAGTTTGTACATGTCAATCAGGTATATCTCCATCGCTTTCGCACGGGCCTTGACCTCGGAGACCTCCGCGAGCAGACGCTCGTTGTCATCTGTCACCGTGTCGGAGGAATACACAATCACCGCTTTGCTCCCCACGGAAAATCGATCCGCGAGATAGCGCAACTCGTAGAGATGCTGCCTGTTTATGTTTCCGGTCCTGCAGAACACAAGAAGCGTGGACAGTCCCTTTGTCAGAATCAGATCCAGTTCGTCCGTTACGGTTTTCTCCGTCCATTGGAAGAAAAAATTCGGCCTGCAATCGTCAAATCTCCCGGTGCTTTTTGCCGCTTTCCAGACGATCAGCGCAAGCGCGTTTCCGGAAGTGGAGAAGAATTCCTTCACCGCCGCGCTTGCATAGTAGAACTGAATCCTGCTGGTTCCGGATGGATCATCCGGCGTCAAAACGGAATCCAGACCGCGAATCAGCTGCAACTGCTCCAGCTCCAGCAGAATCGGAAGCATTTGCCGGTATTCGTATTGGGTTTTGCCGCACAGCTCCAGCGATTGACGATGATCTACATCATGCTGACTGCGGTCAGATACATAGACAAAGGAACCGCTTTGCAGCATGGCGGCGTCGTTCTGAGGGTCGTAGTGGAAGGAAAACCGGGCGAAGGGATATGACAAGTGCTGAAAGAAGCTGTATACGCGCCTTATCTCGATTGAAGGACACGCAAAACGGACCGTGACAAACTCCTCGTTTTCCTCCATCTCCAGGTTTTTCAGAAATCCCTCCTTTTCTAGTGCGGACAGACCTTCGTACAAGTTCAGTGAGGCACAGACGCTTTTCGGCAGCAGAAAAGAGAGTGGCTGCCAGGGCGCTTTGGTATCCTCCGGCCTGCGAAGATACAGTTCGGCGCCGCCTGCGCCGTAATTTGCAAAGAACGCAGAGATCATCTGCCAGTGGTCCTTATGCTTTTGGTAAAAGTTCCACAGGCGATCCGCCTGCAGGTATAACAGCCGCATGTATTGCGTTTCTCTCGTGCTACTCACCGCGCCGTAGAGGCCGAAGGCCTCCTCCGCAGAGACGCCGGTATTTATACGATACATCGACGCTTCGTCAAAGCCCCTGACATTTGTGACACTCTGATTGCTCTCGTTGCAACGACTCACTGAAATGTCCGGATGCTGTTCCGACAACATGATCGCGGCGGCGAGATGGATCTCATTTTTACAACCCGTGATGTCAATCACGCAGTTGTCGCGCTTCAGGCACAGCCTCTCCAGGTCGTGCAGCGCATCCGCCAACTGCGTTCTGCTCGTTTCGGCATATCGGACGACATCACAGCGCAGACCGTGCTTGCGAAGAAAGACGCGCAGACGCTCGATCCTGGTCTCCTCTGCCGTTCCATAATAGACTAGTTGTGTCGGATTCAGGATCAACGGCGCGAGCAGATCGTCTACCAGCGTGCGTCCGCAGAGCTTCACGACGTTGAAATCGCGGTCTCCATACAGCAGCCACGGCAGATAGGCAATCGTCTCTTCGTCGCTCTCCTTATAGTCTTTATAAGCGTGATACTCCCGGAATACCTCCAAATCGAAGCGAATCTTTTGTATCTCTGCTTTGGCGTCGATCCCATACTGTTCAAAGGCGGTTTCCAGAAGATCCAGCTGCTCTGACTCTCCGGAATAGATCATGGTTTGCTGCAATTCTGACAGCGCTTTTGCAAGTCGGGCGTATTGCAGCTGCAAGGGCTCGATGTCGCCCAGATACCGCACCAGCTCCCTGCAGTCGTGCAGCAGAGGATATGTGCCTCCGACCTCCCCCTGAGCGATCTGCCTGGCCAGAAGATGCAGGCGGAGGGAAAGCCGGTCAAACTCGTCAAAGGGAGCTGTGGCGATGCTTTCCACATCGTAGCGGTCCCACTGCTCATGTGTCAGCTGACGGAGCTTGCGCGTACCGTCTTCAAACGGGAGCAGACAGTTGTGCAGCTTCCTCCCCTTGTGTTTGAATCCCTTGACGCCGTTCCGAAAGGCGTAGGATTCCATCTCGGCCAAGGTCGGGCGGCGGTAACCCTCCGCAATCATATACATCAGCCAGCGCCGGTGCTCCAGCACCAGCAAGCTGTCCTTCCTGCTTTTGATCGCTGCATCATACGCCGAGATCACCTCCTGCCAGTCTCCGTCCGGGTCAATGCCGAGGCTTGCAAGCTTATACCGGAGATGCAGCGCACTGGCCACGCAGGCGCGCTGCGTATAGGCATCGCGCATGAACAGCTTTGCAGAACTGCGCAAGGATACTCTGGGGTCATAGATTTTATCATACAAATGCGCAAGACGCAGAGCGCTGCGGCCCAATGTGCGCTTTGTCTGCGCGCACGCTTCGCCGCTGCGTTCCCCGAAGCCGAGCAGATGGACATTCTTCCGTATCCCCTCCAGGGACACGGTTCCCCGCGTGTTTCGGGCAACGTCCTCCTCGTTATAGTATAGAACGATCCGCTCCACCTGCTCTTCTTCGTCGGAAAAGCATTTTGCGGCCATCCGCCCGACATCCATGTTGCGTCGGTTGTCACCGAGGGAGACAACGATATAGCGGCAGCGCGAAAACGCTTTGCACACCGCATGGCAGCACACCTCGTCCGTCAGATCGTGTGCCGATGTGAAGGTGAAGAACACATAGCAGGGAGCCTGTGGAAGCCGATCGGCGTCCAGGTTGGAATACTGCGCCAATGTGGGCGCCTGTGTCCTGAGACTGGCCCGCAACGCTTCCCCATCGGCGGATACGGCATGGATATACAGTCTGCTGTCCAGCAGCTGGCCCACACTGAGCATGCTCAGAATCATGGAGAATACGAAGGCGCTGTCGCCAAGGCAGAGCACATGAATGTCTCCGTCTTCGTCCCGGTACCGATAGAGCGGCCAGCGATCCAGCAAAACGCTGCTCATCCGCTCCGCCGGAGAAAGCTGACACAGAAGATCCGGCAGATGCGCCGCCAGAGCCGTCAGAGCCACGCAGAGTTCGTCTGCGCTCCGAAATCGTCTCTCCTGGGCTGCGGAGAGGCCCTTGCGGAGCAGAGAGATCAGCTCATTGGAAAAAGCTTGCTCTCCCTCGGTCTCAAAGGTTCCGTATTCCGCACTGATGCGCTGTTCCCAGCTCCGGTCAAAAAGTGTGCGTGCGGAATAGATCTCCCCGGTCAGTGCGTAGTACAAAATGGAGACCAGGGAGTAGGTGTCGCTGGATTCGTCAGCTCTATAGAAGTCGGAGGGCTCCCCGTCCAAGTCGGCCAGCGCCGCAATCTCCGGCGCGGAAAATTGGTTAAAGGTATACCGATGCCCGGTGGGCGCTGGCGCGCACTCCAAGGCGCTGCCGTAATCAATGATGTGCGGACGCAGTTCGGTGCCACCCTCGACAGAGACCAGATAGATGTTTCCCGGCGACAGATCCAGGTGGAGCAGCCGGTTTGTGTGGTGCAGTACGCTGAGGCGCCGCGCCACGCCGATCAGAATCTCCAGGATTTCTTTCAGATACCCATTGGTGAGGACACGGTTCCGGTCCCGGAGGAAGCCCCGCTCAATGAGCGCATGAAACGGGAACCCCTGGGCGGTATCCAGCAGCACATACCAGTTCCCCCTGCTGTCCTGATAGGGACCGCTGGAATGCAGCACGTCACGATTGTTCTGCGCCAGCAGACTTCCGTCTTCTCCGAATACCTGTTCGGCGCGCCTGGCCATCTCCACTTCATGTCTGAAAAGTTCCACCATCTCCTGCCAGGCTGCGGGATCGTCCCGCACGCCGGTGATCGGGTCATAGATTTCAATTTTGCCGGAGGGGGCACGTTCCACAACGCCATAGGAGGATCGGCGGGGGAATAACTCCTTCAGCGCAACCCGATGGCTGTCGTTTGCGCGGTGCGCAAGATACGTGAGAGCGAACCCACCGGTTCCCACACATTGGTCGATCACATAACATCTGTCGTCTATGTCTACGCAAAGCTGCGAGGACAGGGGTACACGGTCGATGCTTTGAATGTCATACTGCATACTGTTCTCCCTTACATCAGCTCGCGGCAGTCGCAGGCCAGGGGAAGTGACCCGGAGGCGTTGAGGAGTTGAAGAATGATTTGGAATGGGGTGGAAAAGAAGGAGTCGTCGCGCAGCGCGCCAAGCGTCAGCGGCTTATGGTCATAGTACGCTTTGCGCAAGCGGCCATTGGCACAAAACTGTATGGAAAGCGGAGCAAAGAGCTGCAGAATGACGAAGTCAAATGCGCGATGCTCGTTCAGAACCGGCCAGTCAAAGGCGTTCAGGTGCTCGTTCAGGGTCCAGATCAGCTCCTCCCCAAGGAAGTCAGGGGGGAACTCCGCATACGGGTCCCATTGCCTGCAGAAATCCCAGATCCAGAGGATCACACACCATTCGCGCGTCGGATGATAGGTTCTCCTGCTGTTGCTCAGGCTGGATAGCTGGCGCTGAAAGGACGCGGGCTGGAGGCGCTGACAGTATTTGCGGAAGAAGGCATACAGGTCGCCGGATTCGATCCCAGACTCCGGGCAATGGAGCGCATCCTTCATGCGTCTGCGCTGCTTCCTGTACTCCCCGGTCAATCGCGCATATTCTGCCAGCAGGCGCTTGCGTCTGCCGGTAAAGGAAGCCCTGTGCATGGCCACGAACGTAAGGGCCTGCGAAATCGGAAGCTCGTTTCCCCAGACATGCCGCATAAGCCATGTGCTGTCGTCCCGAAAGCCCGAGCCCGGGAGCGGCAGCATCTCAGATGCATCCGGCTCTGTTGCCTGGATGAGGTTCTCGTAGTAGATCCGGAGAGACTGAAACGGGTTCTTTGGCGCCTCCCCATCCGGGACATACGCCTGCCGCTCGCTCAGAACGGCGCGAACCGCCACGTCAAAGAGCTTGCGAATGTGCAACGGATGATACCCATATGCCATCAGCAGCCGATCCAGTTCGGAGGGAGCAGCGCAAAACGCCACCGCCAGGTGGAGAAGCGTACCGCGGCTGAGATGATAGCTGTTGTACCGCTTCGGTGGGTCAGGACCGGAGACTTCGGCATAGGAATCGAGGTCAATGACATTCCTGCTGATCACGGCGTCCAGCACATTCTCGCCCAGAGGCACGAAAAATGTCTCGTAGTCGTCGCGCCTTCTGCCTCGCGCGGCATCGCCGCCGCCGGGGAACCGGGTTCGATACCAGCGCTGCATGAGCTCTTTGACCGCACCTCGAATCTTTCTGCGCATACTCTTTCCGGAAGTAAGCAGCACACGTTTCAGCTTCTCGTATCCCTGTTCTCCTCCCAGCGCCTGGACAGAATCCAGGCAGATGCGTCGATCCTCCAGGTCGCTTGTTTCGCTGTACAGATCCTTCAGTTCCAACAGCGCTGACAGAAAGCGGCGACTTTCATTCTGCCCAGGATTCTGCTCTCCCACAGCGTGTCCCTCGAACGCCGCAGTGGCCTCGCGCAAGAGGTTTCGGCAGAAAGCATCGTACAGCACATGAAACAGCGTACCGCGCAACTGTGCATCATGCTGGTTGTAATAGCGCAGGTCGAGAAGCCGCCCGGCGATGTTGCGCCCGACTTCCCGCACCGAGATCGCTTCTCCCATAAACGTGGAACCGCTTTTCATATCCATATGTGCTCCCTCCTTCACCGAAGCTGGCTCTGTTTTGAGTATAAAAGAATGGAAGGAAAAAAGCAAGAAAAACACCTTTTCTGGCGGCATTCTGTACTTGACAGCTGTTCTGTTAAATGTTAGTATTTTTTTATAATCATCCAAACCGGAAAGCAAAGGAGAAGCCTATGAACGAGGAGATCGTATCCGGGAAAAGTCAGGTGTTTATCAGCTATTCCAGCTCGGACGGCGAAAAAGTGCGGGCAATTGTGAGCTATATGGAGCGAAGGGGCTTTTGCTGCTGGCATGATTACAGCTCGGCGACCAGCAGAGGGATCCGGCTTGGAGAAGACTGGCTGAAACGCATCGAAACAGAGATTGCGCGCAGTGCTGCCTTCCTGGCGTTTCTCTCCCGCGGCTTCAGCCGCAGGGACGTGGCCATGTATGAGCTGTCTCTGGCCGTCAAAAAGAGAGAGGCTGATCCAACGTACCCGGTCGTTTTTGTCTTTCTGGAGCCAGTCCCAATCCATGTCTTTGACGAAGCCGTTCAGAAGGTGATCGCTGAGGCGCAGAACATCCAGTACTGGAAGGAGATCCGATACTCCGGCTTTCTGCCCTCAGATTTCTTTGACAAACTGATAGGGGCTGGCTGGCCTCCGTGTGTCGTGGACCAGGACCGGCGCCGGTTGCTGGGACTGCCGCCCTGGCAGCCCGGCAACCTGAACACGGACGCGGAAACCAGGCTGGTGTTTGACGCGGAGAAACTGCCTGAACGCAGCCGTCACCGTCTGTTCCGCACTGCGTTGAAAAACCAGAGTCTGTCCGAGACAGCCCGGAATGAATCCCCCTTCGTGGAGCTTCCGCAGGATGACGGAACGACACTTTCCTTTTATCGACTTTCCCCGGAGGATGTTGAGCGCTCCACGGTGTATCCTGCCATCATGGATGACCAGTGGGTTCCGCCTGAGTTTTACGATCCAACGCCAAATGCGCCAAACGCCCCAAATGTACCGCAATACAGCGAAGACAATCCCTTTGTACGTGAATTTCGGCAACATGGTCTGACCTCCGATCTGGTCAGGCAGGAGGTCATTCGCCGACAGCGGAGAGAGATTATCCGCTGTTTGCTCCACAATTGGCAAATCATTGTCAACCGCGCGTTTCTGGTAAACAGCGAAGTGTTCCGTCAGTGGTATACGCCGGACAGCGAGGAATACCCTGCCTTTCAAAGTCTGTTGGGCGACGATTCCATTGTCATCTTTCTCCAATTCGAGGACACGCCGCTGTCATTGCCGGGTTATGCCCACAAATCGGAAAACTATGACCTGTGGCGTTCCTTCTGCCTGAAGCTGTCTCAGGACGAGGAAAACCGCAGCGTGGCCTGTCTGCGGTTTGACTGGAACAACAAAAGCAATGATTTTGAAAACAAGAGTCTTCTGGGGTATCGGTTCCAGGAGTTTTGCCTGACCACAGCCGAGAATGAGTATCGCATGGAAGCGATGATGCGTGCGCTGGGCGTCGACACATCCTTGACACAGCAATTTCGGGACCGTTGGAGAGCTGTAGAGATGGATACCATCGCGTGGACGCGAAGGGGAACCGCACCGTATAACCGCTCCAGGTTTTATGAGGCATTTATTACCCCGCGGAATCACACTGTCAACGAAGGATTGGTAGATTCAAATAAAGCGTTTTCGGTACAGCTCAAGCAGATGATCGATTATCAATACAACACCAATCTGGCGACAGCGCTGCAAATTCAGCCGGTGTTTCCGCCGCAGTCCAGGCTCAATTCCTATCGGATCTTTTCCGGCAGCGAGCGGCAGCGGCAGCGGGAACTGAATTTGTGGGAATTGCTGGTTGCCGTGGAGGACTTTTCCCACGACATTCTGCACAACCCCTCCAGCTTTCTGTCTGACAGCAGCAGGATTCCGGAAGCGGACAGCGCAAATTTCTCTCTGCAGCATTTGTATGCGATTCGCAGCAGCGATGCCTGGAAGACCTATCTGATGGAGCTTTCGGAGAGTAAAACCCGCTCCCGCTTGAATGAGCCGGATTTCTTTAACATTGTCCGGGTCTGGACCACCTACCGGGCGCTTCTGGAGTGGATGCAGGGGCAGACGCTGTTTTCTGATTGGAACTGGCAGAACCGTCCCAGCGCTTTGTCTGTCATCTATCATTTCGAGGAGATCCGCCTGGTCACCGTGTACAAAGCCGGCTCCCTGCGCGTGTTCTGCCCGGAAAATGACACTGTCGTGGCTGAGAGCAGGCAAAACGGAAGCCTGGCACGGAAAACCGGTATGTATATCGACTACGTCTGTGGCGACGTAGAGCAGGATCCGAATTGGGAGAACCTCCTTCTGACGGAGATTCGTATGTTTGAAGGAATGACGGCTACGTCCGGACGTGAGGTGTTCGACGCACTTTGGAAGAGCCTGAATGGGCTTGTAGAACGGAGGTAAGCAGAATGTTGCAAACGAAGGATAGCAGTGGTTTTTCGGAGGCATGGGAGGACTATCTTCGATTGGTAGAGGAGCGGCCGGAGGCTTTTTCTCAGGATGAGAGGATGAAACTCGTTTTTGACAGGGACGCGGTACAGGACTATGCTCAGAGGACCGGAAAACCGATGGGGATCGTGTATCGCAGTCCATATCACATCATGGTGGTGGATCTTGTGCAAACGCCGGATGGCAAGCGCTTTGCCTATGAGCGTCTGCTTCCTGCGGTACAGCGCGGCGCGGTGGTGACCATTCCATATTATTCGGGGCGCTACGCTCTGCTCAGGCAGTTTCGCCACGCCCTGCGCGGGGAACAGTACGCGTTTCCCCGGGGCTTTGCGGAGGAAGGTCTGTCTGTAGAGGAGAATGCCGAGAAAGAGTTGTGGGAGGAACTGGGCAGTCATGTGTACGCAGCCAAGCGCCTGGGTACCGTTGTCGCCGACAGCGGAATCTCCGGGAATGCCGTCTCGGTCGTTCTGTGCGAGGTCGGTGAAGTCGCGCTGCATCGGGACTATGAGGGGATTCAGGATGTGATTCTGTTGACGGAATCAGAGCTGTCGGAATGGATCGCCGCCGGAAAAATTGACGATGGCTTTACGCTGGCGGCCTTTGCGCTGTTGCAGGCCCATACACTGAAGCTGTAGCGCGTGCGGGATCTCTGTCAATAAAAAGGCGGACTGGCGCTACAGCGATCTCGCCGTGATCCATGTGGGCGCGCAAAAGAATCGGGAATCGGGGGATGCGTCGCTATGGCTGCGACGCATCCCCCAAAAATGGATTAGGGCAGCTTGCCGGAAAGTACAATCTCAGGGTTATAATACGTGATGCCATCCCAGGTCGCTTTGGTTGTGTTGTTGACCCCGGTATAGCCCAACGGATCAGTGGAAAGACGCCCGGTAAAGATTCCGAAATGCAGGTGCGGTCCAGTGGAGTTTCCTGTCGACCCCATCGTTGCAATGGTCTGCCCCTTCGCAACAGTTCCGTTCACCTGGGGGCAATTCTGGAAATTTGCAAGGTGCGCGTAAAAGGAGTAAACCGTTTGTCCATTCACAGTATGTGCCAGAACGATGTGATTTCCATTGCTGGCGCTGCTTCCCCGGTACACCACAACGCCTGCTGCTGTGGCATGGATGCTGTAGTCCGTTGTCGTCGCAACAATATCGATACCGCAGTGGTAGGGGCGGCTGCTCCCGGCGCGGGAAGACGGTACATGGCCGAAGCGCTGTGTAACCTTATAGCTGGACATCGGCCACTGGAAGGAGACGGCTGCCGGAGCTGTGCGCGTGAGATAGTCTTTGCACACATAGGCGCTCCCACCATTGTATGCGATCATCGCCCAGGAACCGGAGATGGAGTAGACGCTTACCTCCGTACCGTTGGACAGCTTGCCCAACAGCGCGGAATCTTGAGAGGCGGCAGCGCGGACATTCAGATTGCTGCCATTGGTAGAGACATAGTAGGTCTGGGTCGTGGAGTTGCTTTTTGCCACCAGTCTGATTTCCACAGCCTCGATTGCCCTGGACTGGCCAGTTGTTCCCGCGATGGTTCCATCAGCGACGAAAGCTTGCCAGCCAATTCCGGCGACGTGTGTACGGTATTGGATGCTATAGAGTTCTGCTGCACGTCCGGTCAGACGCAGTGTCAGGGCTTCCAGACGCAGCGATTGTCCGCGCGTACCAATCGTCACGGTCGTCCCGGAGACTTCGTTGACCCAGCCCTTGTTCTGAATATGTGCACGGGCCACCAAACCACCGTCAACACCGGAAAGCTTGATTACCAGTTCCTCCAACCGTTTGGCTCTCCCTGTGGTGCCCGCCATCTGGCCGTCGGAAAACCACTGCTGATCGCCTACGTCCTGCACATGGGCGCGGTAACTGATGGAAGCGCCAGATGCGAAAGCGCTGAACGTGTTCATAGAAAACACAAGCGCCAGAATCAAAAGAATGGAAACCGTACGTTTCATAGAAAAATCCTCCTGTTCAAATGATAATGCCGGGGTAGATCCTGTGTCGGGCTTGCCGGGGAGCGGGAGACCTGTTTGCTCGGATATCACCACCTTTCCAAAGGGAACGACGCTCTCCCGGAGTCTGCGGCCTGTGAACGAGGCAAGCAGCTCTGAGAGTCTTTACGGCGAACGTTTGCCTGGATTTGCAGAAGACGCAGCTTTTTTTATGCCGGAGGCGGGCTTCATCTTCTGATATGATTAAAACACATGCAGAAAAGGCGGGACAGCGCTTAAAGGCATTTAAAATATGAAAAAACGTATGCTGCGTCTATGGGAAGTATCAGTGATTAACTAATACTTCCCACATGAAAAGCGGCAAAAAAGCCGCATGGGAACTGAGAAAACAAGCAAAAAATACCCTCAGGCATCCACAAGAGGCCGAGAAATGCCAAGTGCCGAGGTCAGATGCTTCGGAAGCCTGGACAAGAAGGCCTGAGTAAAAGCCTCCATTTGTTCATCCGAAACGTAACCGTCAAATAAATGGACGGATTGAAGAAGCCCGTCGGCTATGAGAGAATATACATGGACAATCGTAGACTTCCATCGAGTCGATGCGGGTCTGCGTGGGGTTCCGCGTTTGTCTCCGGCAGTGCCATCGACTGCCAGGGAGTCACATAGACTGGGAGGGAGCAGCATGAACGACCTGACGATCCGTAGCGCGAAGGCGCAGCAAAACCTGCTGGAGTGGAGCCGGCGCGTGGCGGACTGCCGCAGCAGCGGTTTTGCCGTGACACGCTGGTGTGCAGACCATGGGATCAAGCCGAAGACATATTACAACTGGCAGAAGAAGGTCTTCGCCGCGATGCTCGAACAGCAGGAGCAGCAATCGGAAACGGAACCCAGATTTGCGGAACTACCTGTGCCGGGGGCATCGAACGACCTGGTCGCCAGCATCCGGATCGGCTCTACCTCGCTGGAGATATACAGCGGAGCCAATGCCGATGTGGTCGCCGCCATATGCAAGGCGCTGCGCCATGCTACATGACATCACCGGCGCAGATCGCGTCTTCATCGCCTGCGGCTATACGGATCTGCGCAAAGGGATCGACGGCCTGGCCGCCATGGTGCAGCAAGAATTTGACCTGGATCCGTTCACCAACACGCTGTTTCTGTTCTGCGGGCGTCGCCGGGATCGGATCAAGGCCCTGTATTGGGAGCAGGACGGCTTCATTCTGCTGTATAAGCGCTTGGAACGCGGCGTGTACCAGTGGCCGCGGAGCGAACGCGAGGTCAGGCAGCTGACGCCGCAGCAGTACCGCTGGCTGATGGAAGGCCTTCAGGTAGAGCAGCCGAAGGCCCATCGCCCGGTGACCGGGCTGTCTGTGATTTAGGCAAAACGGAGGAATTTTACCGGGGCAAAAACCACACCTGTTTGGAGCATCGGGGATTTGCAGGGAGCCTCGCAGTCCTTTGCAGCGGCGGCGTACCATACGATACAGGCTCCGGAGCCTTCGCAGCCTCCGGAAGCCAATGCCCCGCCGGCGCAGTGAGAACGCCTGCCAATGAGCAGCAATATGCCGAATCACGGCTGCGGGGAAAGTGCAAAAAAGCGTGCAATTTCAGGCGCTTCATGGTAGAATAAAGCCATGGATACGAACGGTTTGCAGACAAGCACCGCGGCTGAAGCAGAGACTGTTTCCCGCGCGGAATACGAGGCATTACAGGCAGAGCGCGACGCCCTGCAGGAGCAGCTTGCGGCCAAGAGCCGGGAGCTGGCTGCGGCTTTACTCAAAAACGACTGGCTGCTGGAACAGCTGAAGATCGGCAAAAAGAAGCTGTACGGTCAGTCCTCGGAAGCAGCCATGGATGCGGTGCTGGAGCAGCTGAGCCTGTTCTTCAACGAGGCGGAGGTCATTGACGCGGCAAGCTATGAGCCTGCGACCAAGGTGAAGGAGCACAACAGGAAGCGCCGCAGCGGCAGCGTCGATGATGCGGTACCGGAGGACCTGCCTGTTGAGCGTGTCGAGCACCGGCTGAGCGAGGAGGAGCGCAAGTGCCCTGTCTGCGGTACCGAGATGGTCGAGATCGGGACAGAGGTGCATCGAACCCTGGTCATCAAGCAGCCCGAGTTCAGCGTGCGTGAGGACGTGTACTACACCTACGCATGCAAGGCGTGCGAAAAAGAAAGCGATGAGGCGGTGATCGTCAATACGCCCAGAGAGCCGGGTGTATTCCCGGGCAGCTTTGCGTCTCCGGAGGCGATCGCGTATATCATGACGCAGAAGTATGTGATGTATTCGCCGCTGTACAGGCTGGAGCAGGAGATGGAGCGCGCCGGGATCAAGCTCACACGGCAGACGATGTCCAACTGGATTTTGCACGCATCCGACGACTGGCTGAAGCCCGTGTACGAGCAGCTGCACCGGGAACTCTTGAAGCGTTCCGTTCTTCATGCGGATGAAACGACGCTCCAGGTCCTGAAGGAACCCGGAAAGGCGGCGACGGGCAAGAGCTATATGTGGCTGTACCGGACAAGCGGAGACGCGGAGCATCCGATCGTGCTCTACGACTACCGGCCGAACCGAAAGTCGGAGAATGCGGAAGCGTTTCTCCGGGGCTTCTCGGGATGGCTCCACGCCGACGGGTACCAGGGCTACCACAAGCTGCCGGAGCAGATTCGGGTAGTCGGCTGCTGGGCGCACGCCAGAAGGAAGTTTGATGAAGCTCTGAACGCGCTTCCGAAAGAAACGCGCGTCGGCAGTGAGGCGGCAAAAGGTGTGGCTCTCTGCAGCAGCCTGTTCAAAATTGAAGAAACTCTCTCCGAGCTTTCGACCGAGGAACGGCTCAAGCAGCGGCGGGAACAGGCAAAACCTGTTCTGGACGCTATGTTGTCATGGGCAGAGGGACTGATCCCCAAAACAGCCGCACAGTCTGCGCTGGGAAAGGCGCTGTACTATCTCACGATCCAGTGGCCGTATCTGATCCGCTATCTGGAGGACAGCAGGCTTGAAGTCAGCAACAACCGGGCCGAACGGAGCATCAAGCCCTTTGTTATGGGCCGCAAGAACTGGCTCTTTGCCAACACGCCCGCGGGAGCGCAGTCCAGCGCGGTCATATACAGCCTGATCGAGACGGCGAAAGAGAATGGCCTTGATCCATACCGCTATCTGCTTTGGATCTTCCGGGAGGCGCCCAAGGCCGCCGCCTCGGATTCGGCCTGGGCCGGAGGTTTCCTCCCTCAGTCTGCACCGAAGTCTTTGTAAAATTTCTCCTCACCGCTTCAGCCCGCCCACGGCGGGCTGTGTTTTTCGCCGCCTGATTTGACGGTTACTCCGAAACGGCAAAGAACTCCCTTACTGTATCTAACAGAGCTTCAAGTATCAGCGTTAGCGTTTTTGAGAAACTGATTTCAGCAGCTTCGGCGGTCATGGTCCAGAACAGCTCACCAAGTGTGCGGTCGTCCGAAGACGCCCGCTGGTTCACCGCCAGAATCATGAACCGGACACAAACGACGGCCAGATGGCAGG
>JAFYAB010000108.1 GCA_017540945.1 Oscillospiraceae bacterium
CGCTTTTTTCGGGAGGAATTCAGAGAATCGGGATTTGTCGAGATCATTTGTAGGGGCCGATGCCCACATCGGCCCTCACACCGATACGGGATAGGGCCGATGTGGGCATCGGCCCCTACGGAGCGACTCTGTCGTCGATACCTCCCCTCATCCGGCGCTCCGCGCCACCTTCCCCCGAGGGGGAAGGCAGCTCCACAAATCCGAATTTGGCGGGCAAAATAATGAAAAGGGTATTCCATTTTTTCGCAAAATAAGGTAGAATATCTGTATCGAAATGACTTCCGGGAGGGAATGCGATGGATCTGACCAACGCCCGAGACATCAAGGCGCTTTTGGAGGAAAACGGCTTTCACTTCTCCAAGGCCAAGGGGCAGAACTTTCTGACCGCGAGCTGGGTACCCCGGCGGATCGCCGAGGAGGCGGGCGTGGACCGGGACACGGGCGTCCTGGAGGTGGGCCCCGGCATCGGGCCCCTGACCGAACAGCTCTGTCTCCGGGCCGGGAAGGTCCTGGCCGTGGAGCTGGACCAGAGGCTGAAGCCCATTCTGATGAAAACCGTGGGCCGCTTTGACACGCTGGAACTCCGCTTTACCGACGTGATGGATCTGGATCTGGCCGCAACCGTCCGGGACGCCTTTCCCGGCCTGCGACCCATAGCCTGCGCCAATCTGCCCTATTATATCACCTCTCCCATCCTGACGCGGCTGCTGGAAGCCCGGGCCTTCGATTCCGTGACCGTCATGATTCAGAAGGAGGTAGCCCAGCGGATCTGCGCCGCCCCGGGAACCGGAGCGGGTGGGGCCTTTACGGTCTTCTGCCACTGGTACGCGGAGCCGAAGCTGCTCTTTGACGTGCCGCCCTCCTGCTTCCTACCCCAGCCCAAGGTGACCTCCGCGGTCATCACCCTGAAGACCCGGCACGAGCCCCCCTGTCCCGTGGCCGACGAGGCGCTGTTCTTCAAGGTGGTCCGGGCTGCCTTTGCCCAGCGAAGGAAAACGCTGGCAAACGCACTGTCGTCAGGCTTCCCCAATCTGGGCAAGGAGCGGATCGCCGCGATTCTCGCTGATTGCGGCCTCTCCCCCACCGTCCGCGGCGAAGCGCTGACCCTTGAGCAGTTCGCGGCGATCGCCAATCGGATCGGGGAATGAAACACGCCGCACGGCTGCCGTAGGGGCGCTCAGTGAGCGCCCGCGCCTGCGAAGCAAGCGTCGTTTGCGTCAGTCGGATTTGTCTGACGGCAAATTGTCCGCCTGCAGCGGGCCGGGCGGTCAATGATCGCCCCTACGGCGCAAAGGAAGGTTATCTTATGCCGATCTCCGCAAACGAATACTTCAAGCAGCGCTTCGGCTGCAAGGTCTACAAGCTGGCGCTGGACGGGGGCATGAGCTGCCCCAACCGGGACGGGACCAAGGGCACGCGAGGCTGCATCTTCTGCTCCGGGACCGGCAGCGGGGATTTTGCCGAGGGACGAGGACGCTCCGTAACGGAACAGATCGAGGCGGCGAAGCGCCGGGTGGCCGGTAAGATCCGGGACGGAAAATACATTGCCTATTTTCAGAGCTTCACCAACACCTACGCACCGCTCCCATATCTGGAAGCCCTGTTTACCGAGGCCATTTCCCACCCCGAGGTCTGCGCCCTGGCTGTGGCCACCCGGCCGGACTGTCTGCCGGAGGAGGTGCTGGCCCTGCTGGGGCGGCTGGACCGGATCAAACCGGTAATTGTGGAGTTGGGGCTCCAAACCATCCATCCCTCCACGGCGGAATTCATCCGGCGGGCCTATCCCCTGTCGGACTTTGACCGGGCCGTGGATCGCCTGTCGGCCCTGGGCCTGCACACGGTGGTTCACGTGATCCTGGGCCTGCCCGGGGAAACGGAGCAGATGATGGTTCAAACCGTGGACTACGTGGGCCGCAGCGGGGCCAAGGGCATCAAGCTCCAGCTCCTGCACGTGCTGGAGGGCACGGATCTGGCGGCGCTCTGGCGGGCGGGGCAGGTGCCGACCCTTTCCCTGGAGGATTACGCCCGGCTGCTGGGCCGCTGTCTGGCGGTGCTCCCGGAGGACATGGTGATCCATCGGCTGACAGGCGACGGGGCGAAGCGGGACCTGCTGGCGCCCCTGTGGAGCGCGGACAAGAAGCGGGTTTTGAATTATGTAAACCGCTATCTCTCTGAACACGAGAATGCGGACAAGCAATGCTTGTCCCTACATTCCATAACGCTGCAAGGACGGACAAGCGATGCTTGTCCCTACATTTCCGATGGAAAGGATTTCGCAAAAATGTACTTCGATTCACATGCCCACTTGGATGACCGGCGCTTTGACCAGGACCGGGACGCCATTTTTGAGGATCTGAAACACTATGGGGTCGGGCTGATCATGAACATCGGCTGCGATCTGAAAAGCAGCCTGCAGAGCATCGCTTTGGCCCACAAATATCCCTTCGTATACGCCGCGGTGGGCTCCCACCCGGACGACGCGGATCATGTGGACGAAACGCTGCTGGCCATGTACCGCCAGCTCTGCGCCGACGAGAAGGTGAAAGCCGTCGGGGAGATCGGCCTGGACTACCACTACGAGGATCCCCCGCGGGAGGTGCAGCTCCCCGCTTTCCGGGCCCAGCTGGAGCTGGCGAAGGAAGTGGGCCTGCCGGTCATCGTCCACGAGCGGGAGGCCCACGCCGACGGGATGGAGCTGATCCGGCAGTTCCCCGAGCTCACCGGCGTCTTCCACTGCTACTCCGGGGCCCTGGAGCAGGCCAAGGAGCTGGTGAAGCGGGGCTGGTACATCGGCTTCACCGGGGTCGTGACCTTCAGAAACGCCCGGAAGGCCCTGGAGGTGGCCGAATGGCTGCCCCTGGACCGCATCCTGATCGAGACCGACTGTCCCTACATGGCTCCGGAGCCTCACCGCGGCCGCCGCAACGACAGCCGCTACGTGCCCCTGGTGGCGGCGAAGCTGGCGGAGCTGCGGGGCCTCACGCCGGAGGAGATGGGTGAAATTACCACGGAAAACGCGAAACGGCTGTTTCGGATCCCATAGCAAAAGTAAGAAGAGAGAGGAAAACGGTCGAAATCGACTGCAGCGCGGGCAATCTGCCCGCATAACCCCGCGTGATACCTGCCAAATCGACGAAAGCGTCCCGGACCGATAGGGTTCAGGACGCTTTCCATTTACAGGCTGCATATCTCTGTGATTTGCCTGCGGCAATTTGCACCGCAAGCGGTGCGGGCGGGCAGATTGCCCGCGCTGCAGCAGGGTGGTGCAGATCGGGCGGGCAGATTGCCCGCGCTACACTGCGTTTACAGCCGCGTCAGGATCGAACGCACGTCGTCGGGGGTGAAGACGTAGGGGGTGTCACAGAACTGGCATTCGACGCGAACGTCCTTGCCCTCTTCGGCGATCTGGGTGAGCTCGTCCCGGCCCAGGGAAATCAGGGTGGCCTCCACCCGCTCCCGGGTGCAGTAGCAGCGGTATTCCACGGGGGTGGGCTCGAAGAATTCCAGCTCCATGCCGCCGGTGACCTTGGTCAGCAGCTCCTGCAGGCTCAGGCCTGCGTCCAGCATGGCGGTGACGGAGCCCGCGGCGGCGATGCCAGCCTCCAGCCGGTCGATGATTGCCTCGGGCGCACCGGGCAGGAGCTGGAGGATGAAGCCCCCGGCGGCCTTCACGCTGTGATCCACGTCCACCAGGACTCCCAGACCGCAGGCGGAGGGACACTGCTCGGACTGGACCAGGTAGGCGGTCACATCGTCGCCGATCTCCCCGGAGACCAGCTCCACGGAGCCCACGTAGGGCTCCTTCATCTGCAGGTCCCGGATGACCGTCAGCAGGCCGTTCGTGCCCACGGCGGCGCCCACGTCCAGCTTGCCCGCGTACTTTTCCAGCAGGGTGATATGGGGGTTCTGCACGTAGCCCCGGACGTTGCCCTCGGCGTCGGAGACGGCCAGGAGGGTCCCCAGGGGGCCGCCGCCCTTGATCTGGAGGGTGACGGAGCCGTTTTCGATCTTCTGCATATTCCCCAGCATGGCGCAGGCCGAGAGGACCCGGCCCAGGGCCGCCGTGGCGGTGGGGGTGGTGCCGTGGATGGTCCGGGCCCGCTCCACAATATTCCTGGAATCAATGGCGACGGCCTTGACCCACCCGTCGGTGGACATAGCTCTTTGGATCATATCCGACATTGTTTCGTCTCCTTTTAGGTAATAAGTAAGAAGTAATAAGGAATCAGTTTTCGAATCGCTCACCTATTACCTATTACTTATTACTTCTGACTTCTGTGCTTCTGCCTCGGGCGGGCGGCCATTGGCCGCCCCTACAGGCGTTCGATCGTTTCTGCCTCGGGCGGTCGGCCAAACTCGAAGAGTCACGAAGTATGGCCGCCCCTACGGGCGCTGGGCGGCGATAAAGATCCGCTGCTCGTTGGGGGAGGGGGCTTGCAGCTTGCGGTCGGCGTACGTGCGGACATTGGAGAAGCCCGCATCGGTCAGCCATTGGGTGAGCTCGTCCACCCGGTAGGCGTATTCCAGGTGCTCCTCCCGGCTGCGCTGCCAGAGCTTCCCCCGCTTTTGGAAGATATCCATGCCATAGGTGCAGATTCTGGTTTCTTCGTCGAACTCGGCCCGCCAGAGGCAGAAGACTTCCTCGTCCTCGTCCAGGAAGATCTGACCGTCCAGGCCGCGCAGCTTGGTCTCGGAATTGATGTCAAAGAGGAAGAGGCCGCCGGGATTGAGGGCCTTGTACACCCGGGCGAAGCACTCCCGCAGGGCGGCAGGCTCGGTGACATAGTTGACCCCGTCCAGACAGCAGACCACCAGATCCACCGGCTGGGGCAGGCGCAGCTTCTCCATCCGCTGGCGGATGAAGTAGGGCGGATTTTCCCGCTCCGCGGACTTGTCGGCGGCCAGGGTCAGCATCTCCTCGCTTTGGTCCACGCCCAGGACGGACAGGCCCTCCCGGGCCAGGAGCACCGCCATGGAACCGGTGCCGCAGGCCAGGTCCACCGCGGAGGCAGGTTCGCAGCCGTAGCGGTCCTGGATCTGATGGTAGAAGGCCAGCACAGCCTCGTAGGGGATGTCGCTGGTCAGCCGGTCATAGGACGCGGCAAGCGCTTCATAAGCCATGATTCCTCCTAATAAGCACCATCGCCCGGGCGGGCGATGGTGCTTGCTGCTTTGCTCAGTTGATAGAGCTTATCCCGTCCAGAATGGGCTGGGGATCAGAGCCATCCAAGAGGGCCAGGGTCAGGATGCCCATGTAGGCCGCCTCGTTCCGGAACCAAATCTGGTACTCGTCTATTTCCATGCCGTTGGCGCTCAGAACCAGGTGCAGGACCATCCGCTCCTTGCCGCCCACCTGCATGGTCTTGGGCTCGAAGGTGCCCACCGTCATGCCGGCGGCACTGAACTGGGCCTTCATGGTCTCCTCGCTGAGGGTGAAGATCTGCTCATCCGTGTAGAGATCCAGCAGGGCCTGCTTGGGCTGGATGATCAGATTCAGGGAATTGCCGACGGCGTCAGACATCATCATATCCATGAACTGCCCGTTCTTGCCGATCAGCTCGGCAATGTCGCTGCCCTGCATCGCCTCAGCGGTCATGTTGTTGACCTGGGCGATTTGCTCGTCGGTATAAAAGATCCAGCCCTTGGGCTTTGCTATCTGCAGCTCCAGCATTTCGTTGGTGTAAGTGTCGGCAGTCAGCGTACCGCGAAGGGCCGCCTTCTCATCGGGCTCCGTAGCCGGTGCTTCGGTCGTAACCGGCGCTTCGGTCTTGGGGGCTTCCGTGGCGGGGGCCTCGGTTTTGGGGGCCTCGGTGGCGGGGGCCTCGGTCTTGGGGGCCGCAGTTGTGGCGGGGGCGGGCTGGTCCTTGGCGCAGGCGGCCAGAGTAAAGATCAGGCACAGGGCCAGAATCAGAACAAGAATGCGTCTCATGGGATCGTTTTCCTCTCTTTCGTTTATGCTTCTTCTCCGTCGTTGTCCTGGACAGGGGCGGGGAGCTTGGGCTCGTCACTGTGATCGATGTGGTGCTGGATCTGGCTGGTGATCATATTGAGGGCCACCAGGTTCTTGCCGCCCTCCAGGACCACCACGTCGGCGTTCTTTTTGCTGGGCTCCACAAACTGCTCGTGCATGGGCTTGACGGTATCAAGATACTGGTTCAGCACGGACTGAAGACTGCGGCCGCGCTTGGCCACATCCCGTTTGATGCGGCGGAT
Source organism: Oscillospiraceae bacterium (assembly GCA_017540945.1). The sequence continues at coordinate 6,214 of JAFYAB010000108.1, forward strand.
CAGGCGCACGTCGGCGTCGGTGTCCACAAAGATCTTGATGTCCATCTCGTCGCAAAGGGTCTTGTTCTCGAAGATCAGAATGCCCTCGACGATGATGACGCTGCGGGGCTCCACGGTGATGGTCTCCGCGGTGCGGTTGTGGATGGTGTAATCGTAAACCGGGCACTGAATCGCCTTCCCCTGCTTGAGCTGACGCAGGTGCTCGATCATCAGGTCCGTCTCAAAGGCGTCGGGGTGGTCGTAGTTGAGCTTGCTGCGCTGCTCAAAGGGGAGGTCGTCATGGGCGCGGTAATAGTTGTCGTGGCTCAGAACGGTGATGTCGTCGCCGAAGCCCTGCATCAGATTTTTCATCAGGGTGGTCTTGCCGCTGCCGGAGCCGCCCGCGATGCCGATGACCAAAATGTTATCCATAGCCATACCTCCGATTCCGCTCGATATCAATTTACACCGATGGGGCTCGCCCCATCGGTGTAAATTTTAACAGGATTTGTCGGAAAAGTCAAGAGCTTATCGCATGCCCTTGTCGTAGGGGATGCCCTCGGCCTTGGGGGCGCGGGACTTCTTGGAGGTCAGGATCAGAACGATCAGCGTGACGATGTAGGGCAGCAGATTGTAAATCTTGCCGATCTCCTTCACGCCCTGGAAGTTCGGGAGGAAGGGGATCATCGTGTAGGCCGTGCCGACCACCTTGAACAGGGCGAAGAACAGGGCGCTGAACAGGATCCGTCCCGGCATCCAGTTGCCGAAGATCATGACCGCCAGGGCAAGGAAGCCGTAGCCGCCCACGTCGCCGGAGAAGGAGGCGCCTGCCACCAGCACGTAGGCCAGGCCGCCGATGCCGCCCAGGAAACCGGAGATCATAACGCCGGCGTAGCGCATCTTATACACGCTGATGCCCACGGAGGCCGCCGCCTGGGGATGCTCGCCGCAGGCCCGGAGCCGCAGACCGAAGCGGGTGCGGAAGAGGACGAACCAGGCGATGGCCAGCAGGATGGCCGCCAGAGGGATCGTGATGTAGAACTTCTTGAAAAGGGTCGGCAGGAAGTCCACGTTGACCTGGCCGGTGATGCCGATGGTCTCGGCCTTCAGTCTGGTCCAGGAGGGGATGGCGATGTCGGTGTGGCCCTTGCCCTGGATGGCCCAGGCCAGCACCACGCAGAAGGCGGGGGCGAAGATGTTCAGCGCCGTGCCGCCGATGGTCTGATCCGCTTTCAGGTTGACAGCCGCGAAGGCCAGCAGCAGGGAGAAAATCATGCCGCTGACGCCGGCTACCAGCGCCGCCACCAAAACCGCCAGCTGCGCTGTGCCGGGATTCGCGCCCCAGCCTGCCTTATTCAGCACTTGGAGCATCAGGCAGCTGACCAAAGCGCCTATGATCATGATACCGTCCAGGGCGATGTTGATGACGCCGGAGCGCTCGGAATACATACCGCCCAGAGCCACCAGCAGCAGAGGAACCGCGAAGCAGATCGTCAGATTGAGAATACTGGCAAATACTGTCATCTTACTTTTTCCACCTCTCTTCCACGATTCATCAGCTTGGTAAGTTTCAGACGAATGAGCAGGCTGACCGCCGCCAGATAGATGATGACGGCCATGACGATGTCGGTGGCTTCCGTGGCGTAGTCCTGGGACTGCATGGCAATGCCGCCCAGACGCAGGAAGGCGATGAAGATCGCGCTCAGGATACAGCCGATGGGATTCGAGTTTGCCAGCAAGGCCACGGAGATGCCGTCGAAGCCGGTGCTCAGGATCTTCTGCTCGATGGTATACTGCGCGCCGCCGGCTAAGTAGTATAGGCCGCCGCCGAGACCGGCCAGGGCGCCGGCAATGACCATGGACAGGACAATGTTCCGCTTGGCGCTGATGCCGGCATAGATGGCGGCGTTCTTGTTGAGACCGCAGGCCCGGAGCTCATAGCCGAAGGTGGTCTTGGTGAGGATCACCCACATGATGACGGCCACCACAATGGCGATCACAAGGCCAGCGTTCAGGTTGGAGTAGTTGAACAGATCGTTGAGGCCCATCTTGGGGATCACGGCGCCGGGATTGGCGGTGCCGAGAGCGGCGGTGCGGTCTTTGGAGGAAGCGCCCCAGGCCGCCGCCAGCATCTGGGCCCGGTTGGTGACGATGAAGTTGGTCAGGTTCATGCCGATCCAGTTCATCATAATGGAGGTGATGACCTCGTTGACGTTGAACAGCGCTTTGAACAGGCCGGGGAAGCAGCCCCACAGCGCGCCGCCGAGGAGCGCGCCTAGCAGGCACAGATACCAGGGCAGCTGCAGCTCAATGGCCAGGAACAGGGCGATCAACGCGCCGATGGTGTACTGGCCGGAAGCGCCGATGTTGAACAGGCCGACCTTGAAGGCAAAGGCCACCGCAAGGCCCACCATGATCAGAGGCGTCGCCGTATAGAGCACGTTGCCGATGGCACGGAAGCCATTGGTCAGCATGTTGGCCATGCCTGCGGGCGCCTTCGCCGGATTCAGAATCAGCAGCAAAAGGAATCCGAAGGCCAGGCCGATGAAGATGGAAATGAGGGAGGCCAGGATGCTGATCAGGCCCTGGTTTCCTCCGCCCCGCTTCAGCGGGCTTTTGTTTTCACTCATGCCTGTACCTCCATTCTCTTCGCGCCGGCCATGTAGAGACCCAGCTCCTCCACCGTGGTGGTTTCGGGATCAAACTCGCCCACGATCTCGCCCTCGTACATGACCAGGATGCGGTCGGAGAGATTCATGACCTCGTCCAGCTCCAGGGAGACCAGGAGCACGCCCTTGCCGGCGTCGCGGTGGGCGATGATCTGCTTGTGGATGAACTCGATGGCGCCCACGTCCAGGCCGCGGGTGGGCTGGACCGCCACCAGGAGCTCGGGATCCTTGTCGATCTCACGGGCAATGATGGCCTTCTGCTGGTTGCCGCCGGACATGGCCCGGGCCGGGGTGATGGGGCCCTGGCCGGAACGGACGTCGTATTCGTCGATCAGCCGATTGGCATACTCGCGAACCTCGCCAAACTTGATGAAGCCGTGGGACTGGAACTGCGGATCCCAATAGCGCTGCAGGACCATGTTCTGCTCCAGAGTGTAGTCCAGGACCAGGCCGTGCTTGTGCCGGTCCTCGGGGATGTGGCTCATGCCCAGCTTGGAACGGTCGCGGATCTTCATCTTGGTGATGTCCTTGCCGCACAGCTCGATCCTGCCGGCGGACATGCTGTCGAGACCCGTCAGCGCGTGGATGAACTGGGTCTGGCCGTTGCCCTCGATACCCGCGAGGCAGACGACCTCGCCCCGGTGGACCTTGAAGCTGACGTTGGAAACGGCGTTGTTCTTGTGGACCTTGGAGGGAACGGTGACGCCCTGCACGTCCAGCACCACGTCGCCGAGCTCCGCGGGCTTCTTGTCGACCTTGAAGTTGACGTTGCGGCCCACCATCAGGCGGGACATTTCCTCCACGGAGGTATCCTTGACATCCACCGTGCCCATGTACTTGCCCTTCCGCAGGACGGAACAGCGGTCGGCGACGGCCTTGATCTCCGCCAGCTTATGGGTAATGAAGAGGATGGACTTGCCCTCCTTGGCGAAGCCCCGCATGATCTCCATGAGCTCCCCGATCTCCTGGGGGGTCAGAACGGCGGTGGGCTCGTCGAAGATCAGGATCTCATTGTCGCGGTAGAGCATCTTGAGGATCTCCACGCGCTGCTGCATGCCAACGGAAATATCGGAGATCAGGGCATCCGGTTCGATCCGCAGGCCGTACTTCTCGGACAGGGCCATTACCTTCTTGCGGGCTTCTTTCTTCTGGAGGACGCCCATCTTCGTGGTCTCGTCGCCGAGGATGATGTTGTCCAGAACGGAGAAGCATTCCACGAGCTTGAAGTGCTGGTGCACCATGCCGATGTGCAGGGCGGTGGCGTCGTTGGGGCTGTTGATCTTGACGACCTGGCCGTCCTTTTTGATGATGCCCTCCTCAGGCTGGTAGAGGCCGAAGAGCACACTCATCAAAGTAGATTTTCCGGCGCCGTTTTCACCAAGCAAGGCGTGTATCTCACCGCGTCGGAGCTGGAGCGTAATGTTGTCGTTGGCGATGATGCCGGGGAAACGCTTCGTGATATTGAGCATCTCGATCACGTAATCGTTCTTCTCCGGAGTCTCGACAACATCGGCCTTGACAACGTCGTTTTCGCTCATGCTTTTCATCTTCCTTTCTTGTGGTTTTCGGGCATAACTGCGCATCATTATTATACCTTAAATCCCTCCCAAAAGACAAGAAGAATTTTCGCCAAAGTCCGTGTATTTCCCGGGATTTCGGTATTTTTATGCGGTTTTCACAATTTCAGACTGGTTGATTTGTATGAAAACGCAAAAGCCGGGGCGCTCGCTGGGAGCGCCCCGGTGGGAGTTGTATTCAGTTCAAAAAACCAAATTACTGCCAATCAACGTTGACGTTGGGCGTCTCGGGATGCTTGTCGGGGTCGGAGTTGTTGTCGATCTTGATGGAACCGTCAACAATGCCCTTGAACAGCTCGTCGTAGTTCTCCTTGGTGAAGGTCTTGAACTTGGAGGTCTCCATGGGCAGGCCGACGCAGTCGGACTCAGCGCCCAGGGACTGGCACTTGCCGGCATAGGCCTCGGGCCACTTCCAGCCGTTCTCAGCGCACTGGGTGAGGGACAGCAGCACGGAGTTGGACAGAGCCTTCATGGCGGAGGTGATGATGACCTCGGACTCGTTGCTCTGGTCGACGTCGACGCCGATCATCAGGCCGTTGTTGGCCTCAGCAGCAGTCAGGCAGGACAGGTAGATGCCGCCGCCGCAGGCGAAGACAACCTGAGTGCCCTCGGCATACCATGTATCCATCTTGGAAGCGATCTCGTCGGTGGGAGCGAAGGAGCCGGAGTACCAGTACTTGATCTCCACGGTCTTGCCGAGCTTCTCAGCGGCGGCGTTGGCGCCCTGAACGAAGCCCTGGCCATAGCGGACAACAGCGGGAACGGACATGCCGCCCAGGAAGCCCAGCTTCTCATAGCCGTCGATGACAGCGGCGTAGCCGGCCAGGTAGCCGCACTGCTCTTCCTTGTAGATAACAAGAGCAACGTTGGCGGGGATGGTGTCGGCCTTCAGATCGCCCTCAGAGACGTCCAGAGCCAGGAAGTTCACGTCGGGGTTGGCCAGAGCGCAGGTGTTGCAGGCAGGCCCGAACAGGAAGCCGGCCATCACGATGGTCTTGAAGCCGTCCTTAATGGCCTGGTTGATGGCGTCCTCACGGGACTGATCGGTGTCCTCGGAGGGCTTGTAGTAGGTGACGTCGCAGCCGGAAGCCTTGCCGAAACGGGTCACGCCCTCATAGGTGTACTGGTTGAAGGAGTGGTCGTCGATGTTGCCGACGTCAGTGACGAAAGCGACCTTCATATCGCCGCCGTCAACCTTGGCGTCAGTCTGCGCGGGAGCGTCGGTCTTCGCGGGCTCGGCACCCTGGGTGCCGTCGGGGGCCTTGGTCTCGTTGCCGGGCTTGGTTTCAGCGCAGCCGACGAACAGGGTGGCGACCATGGCGAGCACAAGAAGCAGGCAAACAAGTTTCTTCATTTTGTTTTTTCCTCCATATTCCTTTATCAGAATTATGATAAGCGCATATTACGCGCTTTACCAACAGATGCATTATGCCACAGACAGAGGCAAAAATCAAGAGCGTTTTCTAAATTTGTGCGGATTTCACAAAAATATTTTATTTCATGTCCGCGCCGGAAAAGCTATATGGCAATAATTCTCCCAAGGTGGTGGGAATATACTCGCCGTTTTCCTTCGCCAGATAGAGCTTGAAATCCAGGCCGCAGAATTCCCGCAGCACCTGGCGGCAGACGCCGCAGGGCGGGAACAGACCCGTGAGCTCCTCCCCGGCCCGGCCGCCGGCCACAGCGATCGCCTCGAAATCCCGATGCCCGTCGTAGACGGCCTTGAACACCGCCACCCGCTCGGCGCAGATCGTGGGCCCGAAGGCGGCGTTCTCAATGTTGCAGCCCTGATAGACCGTCCCGTCCCGACACAGCAGGGCCGCGCCCACCGCGAAGCCGGAATAAGGAACGTATGCCTTTGATCTTGCGTCCTTTGCCATTTCGACGAGTGCTTCTGGTGTCGTCATTCGAGAATTTCCTCCTTAAAGCTCTTGCCCTCCGTCTCCAGGGGCAGTCCGAAGGCGTCGCAGATGGTGGCGGCGATGTTGGCGAAGCAGGTGCGGGTGCCCAGCTTGGCGGGCTTGACCTTCTGCCCCAGAACCAGCAGCGGGATGTACTCCCGGGTGTGGTCGGTGGTGGCGGTGTAGCCCGGGTCACAGCCGTGGTCCGCGGTGATCATTACCATGTCCTCTGGGCCCATCTTCTTCATGAATTCGCCCAGCCATGTGTCGAACTCCGTCAGCGCGGCGGCGTAGCCGTCGATGTCGCGGCGGTGGCCGTAAAGCATATCGAAGTCCACCAGGTTGATGAAGCAAAGGCCGGTGAAGTCCTTGTCGGCGTAGACCATGGTTTTCGCCATTCCGTCGGTGTTGCCCTTGGTGTAGACGTGCTCCGTGGTGCCCCGGCCGGCGAAAATGTCAAAAATCTTGCCCACGGCGATGGAGTCCAGGCCTCCGTCCTTGAAGGCGTCCAGCATGGTCTTCCGGGGGGGCTCCAGGGAAAAGTCGTGGCGGTTGGCGGTACGGGTGTAGTGACCGCTGGTGCCGACGAAGGGGCGGGCGATGACCCGGCCCACACCGTGCTTGCCCTGTAGAATTTTCCGGGCGATGCGGCAGTATTCGTAGAGCTGCTCCACGGGAACCACGTCCTCATGGGCCGCGATCTGGAATACGGAGTCGGCGGAGGTATAGACGATCAGGTCGCCGGTCCGCACATGCTCGTCGCCGTATTTGTCGATGACGGCGGTGCCGGACCAGGGAGCGTTGGCCAGGACCCCGCGGCCGGTGGCCTCCCGGAAGGGCTTCAGGACCTCCTCGGGAAAGCCGTTGGGATAGGTGGGCATGGGATCGGGCGAGACGATGCCGGCGATCTCCCAGTGGCCGATGGTGGTGTCCTTGCCCATGGAGGATTCCGACAGCTTGCCGTAGGCTCCGCAGGGGCGCTCCACAGGTCCCAGAAATTCCAGGCCGGGAATGTTGCCGAGGCCCGCTGCCCGCATATTGGGAACGGACAGCAGCTTGGAGCTGGCGCAGGACCGCAGGGTATTGACTCCCACATCCCCAAACAGATGGGCGTCCCGCATCTCACCGGCGCCGCAGGAGTCCAAAACGAAGAGGAATACACGTTTCATAGTATCGTTTTCCTTTCTTGTTTGTGCAGAATGAAGAGTGAAGAGATTCGGTATTTTTCTATTCCTTGAATTGAAAAATGTAATTGAAACTGATGAAAAGCGTCACCTCGTGTTCACTATTCACTATTCACTTTTCAAGTTTTACCGCCGTCTCCAGCGCCACCTTCATCATCTGCTCGAAGCCGGTCTGGCGCTCGTCGGCGCTGAGGAACTCGCGGCGAACCAGCTGGTCGGAGACGGTGCAGATGCACAGGGCGTTCTTCCTCAGGCGGGCCGCGTTGAGGTAGAGGGCGGCGGATTCCATCTCGATGGCCATAATGCCCATCTTCTGCCAATTCTTCTTGGGGTTCAGCGCGTCGGGAACACCCTCGTCGTCGTCATAGAAGAAGTCTGAGGAGAGAATGTTGCCCACATGGTAGACAGCGCCCAGCTCCTCGGCGGCCTGGGTGGCGGCGTGGAGCATCTCAAAGGAGCAGATGGGTGCGAAGCTGCCCATCAGATGGAACTGGTCCTGGTAGTTGGAGTCCATGGAGGCGCCCATGGCCATGACGATGTCCTTCAGGTTGATGTCGGGCTGGATGGCGCCGGCGGAGCCGATGCGCATGATATTCTGGACGCCGTAGGCCTCGTAGAGCTCCCGGGAATAGATGCCGATGGAGGGCATGCCCATGCCGGAGGCCATGACGGAGACCCGGACGCCCTTATAGGTGCCGGTATAGCCCTGGACGCCCCGGACGTTGTTGACCAGGACCGGGTTCTCCAGGAAGTGCTCCGCGATGTAGTGGGATCGCAGGGGATCGCCCGGCATCAGGACCGTTTGGGCGAAATCACCGAGCTTTGCCTTGATATGGGGAGTCGGGGCTGTCATCATAATTGTTTGCTCCTTTCAGGTAATATATAAATTTCAATTGATCCTTTTTTGCTCAATGCTTGTGCAGCTTGATCTTCCGGTGCTCGGTAATCGCCTTCTGCCAGCAGCGGTGACACATGGCGATGTAGCAGTCGTTGCCGCCCAGAACCACCTGAGCGCCCTCGGTGACCACATATCCCTCACTGTCGATCCGGGCGTTGACCGTGGCCTTGGAGCCGCAGTCGCAGATGGTCTTGATCTCCTGGATGGAGTCCGCCAGCTCAAAGAGGCGGCGGCTGCCGGGGAAGAGCTTGGTCTGGAAGTCGGAGCGCAGGCCAAAGCAGAGCACCGGGATGTCCAGCTCGTCCACGATCCGGCGGAGCTGGTCGATCTGCTCCGGCGGGAAGAACTGGCACTCGTCCACAATGACCACGTCCGCGTCTCGCTGGGGGAAGAGGGCAAAGAGATCCGCCTCCGGCGCCATGGCCTCCGCCTCGGCCATCAGACCGATGCGGGATTTCACCACGGAAGCCCCGTCCCGCTTGTCGGTGGCCGGTTTGATGAGCCAGACCCGCATATCGTTCTCTTCATAGTTATACTTGGTAATCAATGCCTGGGCCGTCTTTGAGGAGCCCATGGCTCCGTACTTGAAATATAGCTTTGCCATACTGTGCCTCCCGTCTTCGATACGAATATTATACTATATTTACGCTGATTATGCAACGAATTTTTGGCTGAAACGCATAAAAAAACAGGGCGACGCCCTGTTTTTTTATGGGTTTCAGACGTTGTTTTCGTTCTCCGCCGGGGTCTCGGCCTCCGCGGAAGCGTCGGTTTTTTCCTTCTCCTGCTTCTCCAGCTCCGCGAAGCGGTCAAAGATGGACTCGGCTTCGGCTTCGGGGATGGGCTCGCCCTTCATACAGGCGTTGAACTGGGATCGGGTCATGGTGTCGTGCTCGATCAGATATTGGGCTACAGCCTCCAGCCTGTCGTCGTGGTCCCGCAGGATTTGCTCGCAGAGCTCGTAGGCCCGATCAATGATCCGGCGCACCTCGTCGTCGATCTTGCCGGCGGTCTGGTCGGAGTAGGGCCGGGTGCGGCCGTAGCTCATGCCCACAAAGATCTCCTCGTCGTCGCCGTAGCGGACGGTGCCCAGGGCGTCGGACATGCCGTAGCGGGTCACCATCTCATGGGCAATGGAGGTGGCGGCCTGGATGTCGGCGGCGGCGCCTGTGGAGATATCGTCCATTTTCAGGCTCTCGGCGATCCGGCCGCCCAGGGCGGAGACGATGCGCTCCGTCATCTCGGAGCGGTTCATGCCGTCCTGATCCTCCTCGGGCAGAAACACGGTCATGCCCCCTGTGGGACCCCGGGGTATGACGGTGACCATCTGCACCGGGGAGTGATGGGGCAGATACCAGGCTGCCACGGCGTGGCCGGCCTCGTGATAGGCCGTGAGTCGGCGGGTCTTCTCGGAGACCTTGTGGCTCTTCTTCTGGGGGCCGTAGCTGACCTTGAGCATAGCCTCCTCCAGATCCTCCATGAGGATGCAGGGCCGGTTGGCCCGGGCGGCCAGCAGAGCGCCCTCGTTCAGCAGATTCTCCAGATCCGCGCCGGTGAAGCCCACGGTGGCCCGGGCGACGATGTGCAGATCCACGGTGTCGGCCAGGGGCTTGCCCCGGGCATGGACCTTCAGTATTTCTTCACGGCCCTTGCAGTCGGGCTTGTTGATATAGATCTGGCGGTCAAAGCGGCCCGGCCGCAGCAGGGCGGGATCCAGAATGTCCTTCCGGTTGGTGGCGGCCATAACAATGACGCCGGTGTTGCCGGTAAAGCCGTCCATTTCCACCAGCAGCTGGTTCAGGGTCTGCTCGCGCTCGTCGTGTCCGCCGCCGAGGCCGGCGCCTCTGTGACGTCCCACGGCGTCGATCTCGTCGATAAAGATGATGGCAGGCGCCATCTTCTTGGCCTGATCGAAGAGGTCGCGGACACGGCCCGCGCCGACGCCCACATAGAGCTCCACAAAGTCAGAGCCGGAGATGGACAGGAATTGGACGTCCGCCTCGCCCGCCACAGCCTTGGCCAGCAGGGTCTTGCCGGTGCCCGGAGGGCCCACCAGCAGCACGCCCTTTGGCACCTTGGCCCCCAGGCGGGTATATTTGGCGGGATCCCGCAGGAACTCTACGATCTCCTGAAGCTCCGCCTTCTCCTCCTCGGCGCCCGCCACATCGGCGAAGGTCACCTTTTTGTTGGACTTGCCGATCTTGGCGTTGGCCTTACTGAATTTCATGGCGTTGCCGGCGCCTCCGCCCATCCGGTTCATCATGACGATCATGATGACGATGGTGATGCCGCCCATCAGGAGGATCGGCAGCAGACTGGTCAGCAGCCAGGCGCCCTGGGACTCCGGCAGCACGTCGTACTCCTTCAGGGTCCCGGCCTTCAGCTGTTCGGCCACGGTGTCGCCCAGGTCCTGATAGAAGAGGGAGAAATCGTAAAGCTGATACTTCACGATCTTCTGACCCCGGAACTCCTCCCGGAGCTGCATCTTCAGGGTGTTGCTCTGGATTTCAAAGGCCTCGACCTTTTCCTCCTTGAAGAGGGTGATCACGTCGGAGTATTTGATATCCACGTTGTTGGCTGCGTTGAAGAGCTTATACATGGCAAAGAGCATCAGCAGCAGCAGGACCACATAGATCAGGACCGGGCCGCGGCGGGATGTCTGCGGTGTTTTCGAATTCATTCACTTCTTCCTCTCTGTCGAGATTGGGTGCAGGGTATCAGGCGCCAGGTATCAGGCTGATAACCAAAGCTTGTTCATTTTGCGCTGCGAGGTATGCGGGATCTGCGCCAAGATGAAAGACGGCGACGGGTTTTCCGTCCAAGGTCAGAACCGGCAAAGAAGCCCGAAGGCGGGCGGGGAGCTTCCGGTCGATCATCAGCGCCTTGAGGCTCTTGCCGCCGCCGGAAAGCCTGAGCCGGTCGCCGGGTCTTCTGCCCCGGACCTTCAACTCATGCGCGGCTATCATATCATACTTCAGCGCAAAGGTGGTAAGGTTTTTTTTGCTGAAATTTGAATTTTTTGTAACGAAGCAGCGGATCCTTCCCTGCTCGCCGGGCAGGACCGTGTCGCCGGGGATCCGGAGACTCAGCTCCGGCAGGGGGGCGGGCTCCGCCTCGCCTCCCAGGAGCAGCCTGTCATATTCCCTGCGGGCCCGCAGTCCGTCGGGCAGGTCCAGCCGGGCGGAAGGCCCCGCCCGCAGCAGTTCCTCCAGGGAGCGGACGCAGACCGCGGAGGGATTCTCCACACCCAGAGACCAAAGGGCGCTCACCAGCACCCGCCGCCGGAGCACCGGGTCCAGGGCCAGAAGCCGTTCACAGGACCAGCCCTCCCCTGCCCGGCAGTCCTCCGCGGCCCGGGCCGCCAGGCGGGACAGGTATTCGTCCTCCGCCCGGACCAGAGCAGCGGTACGGCCCAGCGTCGCGGACAGCGCGGGATTCTCCGCTCGCAGCAGGGGCAGGACCCGGTGGCGCAGACGATTGCGCAGGCAGTCGTCGCACTCGTTGCTGCTGTCCTCCATGTGGGGCAGACCCTCCCGCTCCAGCAGGGCCCCGATCTCCGCCCGGCTGCAGCTCAGCAGGGGGCGCACGATCCGATCCCGTTTGGGCGGGATCCCGCCCAGGCCCCGGAGGCCTGTGCCCCGCAGCAGGTGGATCAGCAGGGTCTCCGCGTTGTCGTCGGCGTTGTGCGCCGTGGCCACAAGACCGGGAGCTGTCCCCAGCAGGAATTCGTAGCGCAGGACCCGGGCGGCCTCCTCCAGGCTCTCTCCGGTCGCCGCCGCCCGGGCGGGAGCGTCGCCCCGGCCCAGGGTGAAGGGAACTTCCCAGGAGGCGCAGAGCTCCCGGCAGAAATCCGCGTCCCGGTCTGCCTCGGGGCCCCGGATACCGTGGTGAAAATGGGCCGCCCGAAGGGTAATCCCCAGCCGGTCCGCCAGCCTTCGCAGCACCCAGAGCAGCGCCACGGAATCCGTCCCGCCGGAGAGGGCCACGGTCAGGTCGTCGCCTGCTTCCAGCAGAGCGTTCCTCCGGATATATCGAAGCACCTTCTCTTCCATAAAATTCTCAATTCTCAATTTTCAATTCTCAATTATTCCCCGTGGATCGTGTCCAGGTCGGAAAAGGAGAAGAACTGCGGCATCCACTGGACCTTGACGGTACCGGGCTCGCCGCGGCGGTTCTTCGCCACGATGCACTCGCAGATATTCCGCTCGGCGGTGTTGGGATTGTAATAGTCGTCCCGGTAGAGCATGATGACCTGATCCGCGTCCTGCTCGATGGCGCCGGATTCCCGGAGGTCCGAGAGCAGAGGCCGCTTGTCGGTGCGGCCCTCGGCGGCACGGGACAGCTGGCTCAGGCAGATGACGGGGACGTTCAGATCCTTGGCCATGATCTTCAGGGCCCGGGAAATCTCCGCCACCACGTTGACCCGGTTCTCTGCGCTGCGGCTGTCCTTGTCGGCCCGGGTCATCAGCTGGAGGTAATCCACGATGATGAGCCCCAGGTTGTCCAGCCGGCGGCAAAGGGCGTTCATCTCCGTGACGGTTATGGTCGGATTGTCGGAGACCCGGATATCCGTCTGGGCCAGGGCCGCGGAGGCCACGCCGATCTTCTCCCAGTCCTCCGGCTCCAGCTTGCCGGTCGAGAGCCGGTAGCTGTCCACGGAGCTTTCGCAGGACAGAAGGCGGGAGGCCAGCTGCTCCCGGGACATCTCCAGAGAGAAGAAGGCCACGGTCTTTTTGGTGGTCTTGGCCACGTTCATCATGATGTTCAACGCCAGGGTGGTCTTGCCCATGCCGGGCCGGGCGGCGATGATGACCAGATCCGACGGATTGAGTCCGTTGATTTTCTTGTCCAGATCCCGCAGACCCGTCGGGGCTCCGGGAAAGTCGCTGTCGGACTGGGAGAGCTCATTCAGATGGGAGAAGAGCTTCACCATGATGGTGCCGATCCGCTCCAGCTCATCGTCGGCGTTGCCCCGACGCAGGCCGAAAACCTTTCGCTCGGCGTTATCCAAAATGGCGGAGGCCGTCCCCTCCTCCTTGAGGGCCATCTCGTTGATGTCCACGGCGGTCTTGGACAGGGCCCGCAGCAGGGCCTTGTCCCGCACGATGTTGGCATAGTGCTTCACATTGGCCGCCGTGGGGGTGATCTCCATGAGCTGACGGATGTAGCCGGGGGTGGCGGCCTCGTCGTAATAGCCGTTCTCCTTCAGCTTCCCCAGTACCGTCACCACGTCGATGGGCAGAGAGTAGCTGAACATCCGGTAGATGGTCTCGTAAATCTCCTGGTTCTGCCGCAGATAGAAATCCTCGGGCTTCAGAATCCCCACCACGTCCCCCACGCAGCGGCTGTCGATCAGCATGGAGCCCAGGACGGACTGTTCGGCCTCCAGGGATTGGGGTAATTGTTTATTCAAAAGATCATCAAAATCGGCCATGGCGATACCCCTTCGTTTGTGCAGAGTGAAGCGTGAAGCGTTGCGGTATCGCTTCGCGATAATCTGGACCCCGTTTTTCCAATCGGAGATTTGAAAAAATACCGAAACGATTCACTATTCACGATTCCTTATCAGATCATTGTTCCTTGACGTCCACCTTCAGGACAGCGTCGATGCCGAAGCCCAGCTTGACCTTTACAGTGTAGAGACCCACGGTTTTGATGGTCTCATCAATGACGATCTTGCGTTTATCCAGCTCGATGCCCTCCTGGGCCTTCAAGGCGTCGGAGATCTCCTGGCTGGTGACGGAGCCAAAGAGTCGGCCCGCGCCGCCGCCCTTGGCGAAGACGGAGAGGGTCATTTCCCGGAGCTTGGCGGACAGGACCGCGGCTTCCTCCCGAGCGCGCTGCTCCTTCTCCCGCTTGGCCTTGTCATTCATGCGCATGGTATTGATATTGTCCACAGTGGCCTCCTGGGCCAGCTTCCGGGGAAAGAGGAAGTTCCGGGCATAGCCGTCGGAGACGTTGATCATCTCGCCCCGCTTGCCTTGGCCGCGTACGTCCTGCAACAGGATCACTTTCATATCTGAAAACTCCTTTCATTCGTCAGTTCTACATCTCAATAAAATAGTTGTCGATCGAAGCCGTCAGCTTCTCCTTCGCCTCTTCCATGCTGACGCCCCGAAGCTGAGCGCCCGCGGTGGCCGCGTTGCCGCCGCCGCCCAGGGGCTCCAGGATCACCTGGACGTTGACCGTGCCAATGGAACGGGCGGAGATGAAGACCGCGTCATTCTGAAGATAGAGGACAAAGGCGGTACGGATGCCGTCGATGCTCAGCAGCTCGTCTGCGGCCTGGCCTGCCAGCGCCCGGTTCACCTGGTAGTCCGCGCAGGTGATGGCGATGCAGTCCCGGTAGATCTTCGCCGCCTCGATGATCCGGTAGCGGCTGACGGTCTCCTCCAGGCCGCTCTGAAACAGGCGCTTCACGTCCACCGGATCCACGCCCTGATAGCGCAGGAAGGCGGCGGCCTCGAAGGTCCGGCTGTTGACCCGGACCGTGAAGCCCTTGGTGTCCAGCACAATGCCGGCCATCAGCGCCGCCAGCTCGCAGGGCAGGATGGACTTGGCCTCCACGGTGTAGGTCAGAAGCTCCGTCACCAGTTCGCTGGCGGAGGAGGCGAAGGGCTCGTGAAGGTTCAGAGCGGCGTTGGTGATGTAGTCCGCGGCCCGGCGGTGATGGTCGATGACAGCCACCCGGTTCATGGACTCCAGCAGCTCCTTGCTTTCCACCTGTTCAGGCCGGTTGGTGTCCACCACGATCAGCAGGCTCCTGGCGTCCGCCAGCAGCAGCGCGTCCTGACCGGAGAGGAAGACGTCCTCGTACTGCTGCTCCGCATGGATCAGCTTCAGCAGCTTGGGCGCGGTGCTGGCGGCCTCGTCCACCACGATATTGGCCTTCTTGCCCAGACTGCGGCAGAGGGCCACCACACCGCAGGCGGCGCCGATGGAGTCGGCGTCGGCATTCCGGTGCCCCATCAGGAAGACCCGGCTGGCCTGTTGGATCAGGGCGGTCAGAGAGGAGGCCATGACCCGGGACTTGACCTTGCTGCGGCGTTCGGCCTCCACGGAACGACCGCCGTAGAAGCTGAAATCGTACTTGTCCTTGATGACGGCCTGGTCGCCGCCCCTGGATAAAGCCATCTCCAGGGCCAGGGCCGCAAAATCGTAATTCTCCTGGAAGCCGACGCCGTCCTTGCCCACGCCGAAGGAGATGGTGGCGGCGATGCCGCTGGGATTCGTGACCTCCCGGGCGCTTTCCAGCAGGGAGAATTTTCCCTCGGTGATGCGGAAAAGGTCCTTGGCTTCAAAGATGAAGAGGAAACGGTTCCGCTCCAGCCTGCGCAGCAGGCCGCCGATCTTCTCCGCCCAGGCGCCGATGCGCTCGTTGAGCGCGGCGTTGAGATTGGAAACGACGCTGTCGGTCAGGTTGTTGGTGAGTTCGTCGTAGTTGTCGATGAGGATGATGGAAACCACCGGCCGGGAACGGATGTATTCGTCCCGGGTGTCCAGCAGATCCGTGCTGTCGACCCAGATCAGCTGGGCCACGCTGTCCTTATTGTTCTCCCGCTTCGGAAGAAAGCCCAGGCAGCGGAAGCGCCGCTCCCGGAACTGGACCTCGTCCGGGGCCTCGATCAGGCCGGACTTGAGCCAGTCCAGCTTCATCTCCGGCAGCACCGCGCTGATCCGCTGGCCCACCTTGGATTCCACCGTGTTCAGGGCCTTCTGGAACTGACGGTTGTGCCAGAGAATCTCTCCGTCCTTCAGGAACACCTCGGCCATAGGCCAGGGGGCGGTGACGGAAACGGATTTGCTCAGATTGTCCACCGCGGTCTGAATGTTGGCGGATATGGCCTGGACCCGCCGCCGCGTGACCAGCAGATCCAGCACCAGCAGCAGGAGCGCCGCGGCTGCGATGGCGCCCGCCAGCCAGTATCCCCGCTGAGCGGCGGCGATGCCGGCGAAGATCAGCAGCACTGCCGCGAACACAAAGGCCTGGTTTCGCAGCTGTCGTTTGATGCTCCGTTCCATGACAACCCCCCGTTTCTTCTCTTGCCAATAGCACCTGCAATTGTATCACGTTATACTATAACAGATAAAAACAAAATATGCTACACAAAAATCAAAAAAATTTCGATTTTTGTGCAGCATATCGTTTCGTCGGCAATCAGCCGGGATCTATTCCGCCAGGGCCTCGCGGCGATTGCGGAACAACAGGCTGATGCACCAGATCCCGGCCAGGGCCACCACGCCGTAGATGATCCTGCTCAGCAGGGCGTCCTGCCCGCCGCCGATCCAAGCCACCAGATCGAACTGGAACAGCGCGATAAGCCCCCAGTTCAGGCCTCCGATGATGCTCAAAAGCAGAGCAATGGTATCCATGGAACTGCCTCCTTCATTTTATGATCGTTTTCAGTATTCCCATGCGGCGGGTTTTTATTCACGGATCGTTTTTGATATTTTTTACAGTTTCCGGTTGCAAATTTGGAATATATTTGTTATAATTCACTTACCTAAATCCACAAGGAGGATCCTTTCATGAACGCTTTCCTGCCCGCTGATATTCTGCTGCCCCGCGACGTGCCCATGGAGAAGTGGGCGGTCATCGCCTGTGACCAGTTTACCTCCGACCAGAAGTACTGGGACCGGGTCCGCGCCAACGCCGCCGGCAGCCCTTCTACCATCAATCTGATCCTGCCCGAGGCTGAGCTGGGCACTCCCAAGGAAGCCGAACACACCGCCCTCATCAACAGAACAATGGGCGAGTATCTGCAGAACGACGTCTTCGTATGCTATCCCCACAGTCTGGTCCTGGTGGAGCGGACTCTGGAAAACGGTTCTGTCCGCCTGGGCCTGATGGGCATGGTGGATCTGGACGCCTATGACTACTCCACCGGCTCCGTCTCCGCCATTCGCGCCACCGAAAAGACGGTGGTAGAGCGGATCCCGCCCCGTCAGCGGGTCCGTCGGGACGCGCCTCTGGAGCTGCCCCATATCCTGATGCTGGCCGACGACCACGACAAGGTCCTGATCGAGCCCATCGCCGCCAAAAAGGCGGAGCTCAAGAAGCTCTATGACTTCGACCTGATGGAGGGCGGCGGCCATATCGTCGGTTATCTGGTGGAGGGCGAGGAGGTCAAGGCCTTTGAGGATCGGCTGGCCGACTATACCGCCAACGTGGGCAAGAAGTACGAGGGTCTTCCCGGCGTGCCCATGGTCTTCGCCGTGGGCGACGGCAACCACAGCCTGGCCACCGCCAAGAGCTGCTACGAGGAGCTCAAGGCCAAGAACCCCGGCGTGGATCTGAGCAATCATCCCGCCCGCTTCGCTCTGGTGGAGCTGGAGAACATCCACGATCCCGCCCAGGTCTTCGAGCCCATCCACCGGGTCATCTTCAAGACCGAACCCGAGGCTCTGCTGAAGGAGCTGGAGCAGACCTGGTGCGCTCCCGGCGGCTTCCCCGTCAAGTGGTTCATTGGGGAGAAGTCCGGCGTGGTCTATCTGGACAAGGCCAAGAGCCAGCTGGCCGTGGGCGCTCTCCAAAGCTTCCTGGACAAGTATCTGAAGGAGCACGCCGGCGAGATCGACTACATCCACGACGACGACGTGCTGATCGACCTGGCCAAGCAGGACAATGCCATCGGCTTCCTGCTGCCCGCCATGGAGAAGAGCCAGCTCTTCCGCGGCGTCATCGCCGATGGCATCCTGCCCAGAAAGACCTTCTCCATGGGCCACGCCCGCGAGAAGCGCTACTATCTGGAAGCCCGGAAGATCAAGTGAGGCATCAGGCAACAGGAGCTGCGGAACTCGTTTCCGGGCCTGTCGTCCTGCGGGAAACGGCGCCGGGGAAGCTGAACCTGACGCTGGATATTCTGGGCAAACGGCCCGACGGCTATCATGAGCTGGAGATGGTCATGTGTTCCGTTTCCCTCAGCGATGAGCTGACGCTCACGCTGGGTACCGGCAAGCCCTGGGCGGTCAGCTGTGACCGCCCGGGGATCCCGGCGGGAGAAGACAATCTCTGCTGGAAGGCCGCCCGGGTCTACTGTGAGGCCGCGGGCGTGGACCCGAGGGGACTGACGATCCGTATTGAGAAGAAGATCCCCGTCCAGGCGGGGATGGCCGGGGGCAGCAGCGATGCCGCCGCCGTACTTCGTGCGCTCAATCGGCACTACAGGCGCTGCTCAGACGAAGAATTGCGGACCATCGGACTGCAGGTGGGAAGCGACGTGCCCTACTGTCTTTTCGGCGGAGTGGCCCTCGCCAGGGGCCGGGGCGAGCTTCTGACCCGGCTGGCACCGCTGCCGGCGGAGCTCTGGTTCGTGCTGGCGAAGCCGGATTTCTCCGTCTCCACCCCGGCGCTCTTCCGGGAGATCGACGCAGCGGGCCTCGTCGTCCGCCCGGACACCCAGACCATGCTCCGGGCAATCGAGGCAGAAGACCGGAACGGCATCGGCGCCGCGCTGCAAAACGCCTTCGAGCCCCTGGTGGCCCGCCGGTACCCCATTGTGGAAAAGCTGCGTCAGGTGATGCTGGCGCACGAGGCCATCGGCGCCCGGCTCACCGGCACCGGCTCCGTGGTCTTCGGTCTCTACTGCAGTAAATTCAAAGCTGTTTCCGCCGCCCTGGAGCTCCGGGAGCTCTGTCCCGAGGTGTATCTCGCCGAAGCGATATAATACAGTAAAAGGCAAAAAAGCAAGAGGTATCCGAGGATACCTCTTGTTTTTCTGCTCCGCTATGGGTTCACGACATTCCGGGGCTTCCCCTCCGCGAAGGCGCGGATGTTGGAGGCCACCAGCTCAATGAGGCGGGCCCGGGTCTCCCGGGGCGCCCAGCCGATGTGGGGCGTCAGATAGGCGTGGGGCGCGGACAAGAGCGGGTTGTCCGGACGGATGGGTTCTGCGGCGAAGGCGTCCTGCCCCAGGGCCCGAAGCTTGCCGCTGCGCAGGGCCGCGGCCACGTCCTCCTCCACGATCAGAGCCCCGCGGGAGGTGTTGATCAGGATCGCCCCGTCCTTCATTTTCGCCAGGGCGTTCCGGTCGATCATTCTCCGGCTGTCCTCGTTCAGGGGGCAGTGGAGGGACACGATATCCGAGCGGCGCAGCAGCTCGTCCAAGCTTACAAAGCGCGTACGCGCGTCCTCCAGCTCGGGCTTGTAATGGCGGGAATGGAACAGGAGCTCCGCGCCCATGGCCTTTACGATCCGGCCGAAGGCCTGGCCGATGGCGCCGTAGCCGATGATGCCTACAGTCTTTCCGGCGATCTCCGTCAGCCCCGGGGCGACCCGGCAGAAGTAGGCGTTGTCGGTCCAGGCGCCCTGGTGGACAGCGGCGTCATGCTTCCCCACCTGGGTGCAGATCTCCAGCAGCAGGGCAGCGGCCAGCTGGGAGACGGCATGGGAGGAGTAGCCCGGCGCGTTGCAGACCAGGACCCCCCGCTCCCTGGCGGCCTCGATGTCAATGTTGTTGAAGCCGGTGGCAAAGAGGGTGATGAGCCTCAGCTCCGGGCAGGCCTCCAGGAGCTCCCGGGTAATGCTGGGCTTGTCCAGTATCACCACCTCCGCGCCGGCCATCCGGGCAGCCAGTTCCTCCGGGGCGGTGGTGGGATAGACGGTCAGATCGCCCAGAGCCTCGATGGGCCCCCAGCTCAGGTCGCCGGGGTTGGTGCGCTGGCCGTCCAGAATGACGATTTTCAGATTCCGCATGTGAATCCTCCTTCTGTGCAAGGGAGCGGCGTTTCCTTACCAGAAGCGCTTCGCCGCTTGATTGATAAAAACCACATACCACACAAAGAGCGGCATAAACAGGATCAGGGACAGGCCGTGCTCCAGCCAGGCGGGGAGACCGGACAGCAGATCCGTCAGGGCATGGACCAGCACAAAGGCCGCCAGCAGCAGGCAGACAATGGCGAAGGCAATCATCCGGGGCGTGATGAAGGCCACGAAGCCCACCAGGTCCTTGCAGCTCTCCGGCTTGCAGTTGGCCGGATAGAGAAAGCGATTTGCCGTGAGCTCATAGCTCCGGTTGAGCCGGATCACTGCGATCAGGATGCTGACGCCCACCCAGATCAGGAGGGCCGCCATGGCGAAGGAGAAGAGCTCCGTGGAGCTGAATTGCGGCATGAAACCACCTGCTTTCCTTGTTTTTTGTTATTGTAGCAGACGCCGAAGGAAAAAGCAACCGAAAAGGGCTTGTTTTGCGGCGCATTTGCGGATATAATAGGGCAAACGCAAGCGAAAGGGGGCATCTGTATGAGCGATGTCATTGCGGCGATTGCCACCGGCAGGCAGCCCAGCGCCGTGGGGATCCTGCGGCTGTCCGGAGCGGACTGCGCCGCGCTGGCGGGAAAGGTCTTCACACCGAAGAACGGGAAGCCTCTCGCGGAAGCTCCGAAGCGGAAGCTGGTGCTGGGGACTCTCTTCGACGTCAAGGGCCGGGAGATCGATCACTGTCTGGCGGTCCGCAGCACCGGGCCCTGTTCCTACACCGGTGAGGACACGGTGGAGCTCCAGTGTCACGGCTCCCCCGCCGTGCTGACGGCGGGCCTGGAGGCTCTGTGCAGAGCCGGCGCCCGGCTCGCCGGGCCCGGGGAGTTCACCCAGCGGGCCTTTCTCAACGGACGAATGGACCTGACCGGGGCCGAGGCGGTCATCGACCTGATCGAAGCCCAGACCGCCGACATGGCCGCCAATGCCGCCGCCCAGGTGGGAGGCGCCCTGCACCGACGTCTCTCCCCCATCTTCGAGGAGCTGACGGACATCTGCAGCCACTACCACGCGGTGCTGGACTACCCGGATGAGGACATCCCCGACTTTCGGCTTTCCGACTACGAGCAGCAGCTCCGAACGGACCGGGACCAGCTTCTCTGGCTTCGCGACACCGCGGACCGGGGCCGCATTCTGAAGCAGGGCGTGAAAATCACCCTGGTGGGCAAGCCCAACGCGGGCAAGTCCTCCCTGTTGAACGCCCTGGTGGGCTACGACCGGGTCATCGTCACCGAGATCCCCGGCACCACCCGGGACACGGTGGAGGAGGTCGCCCGCTTCGGCCGGGTCCTGGCCCGGATCACCGACACCGCCGGCATCCGGAACACGGAGGATCGGGTGGAGGCCCTGGGCGTGGAGCGCTCCCGGGCTGCCGCGGAGCAGGCGGATTTGGCGATCTTTGTCTGCGATTCCGCCCAGCCCCTGGACGAGGAGGACCGCCAGGCCATGGCCGCCGCCCGGGAGGCGAAGCGGGCCATTGCCGTGATGAACAAGACAGATTTGCCCCAGCGGGTCTTCCGGGTCCAGCTGCCCTTTGAGCCTATCTTCTCCGTCTCCGCCGTCCGCGGCGACGGGCTGGAGAAGCTCTGCGGCTGGATCGAGACCGCTTTCGGCGCGGATCTGCCCTGTGACGGTTCCATCCTTACCAACACCCGTCAGGCTGAGGCCGTGGGCAGGGCCGCGGAGGCCATAGACCGGGCTTTGGAGGCTATGGAAGCCGGGATTACCCCCGACGCAGTGCTGACGGAGCTGGAGGCAGCCCTGGAAGCCCTGGGCGAGCTGACCGGCCGGACGGTACGGGAGGATATCACGCAGAGGATTTTCCAACGCTTTTGCGTTGGAAAATAGGGATTACGAGTTCAGGATCAGGGTGGGGTATGGGTAGAGAACAGGGCACCACGCCCGTAGGGGTGCTCATTGAGCGCCCGCAGCCCCCGCCCGCAGCGCGGGCAATCTGCCCGCCATCCCGTGTGTAGGGACAAGCATTGCTTGTCCGGTCGCCGGGACGGCGACATTTGCCGTAAGGCAAATCGGATCATTTGCGCACACAAACGCCGCATGCTTCCCATGGGCGGACGAGCGATGCTCGTCCCTACATCCCCGCCTGTAACGGCGCCTCATACCCCGAAGCGACGCACAATGATATTCAACCTGACGCGAAGCGACACCTCAAGTCTCAGGTTTTCAGTATTCATTCTCTCTCCGCTCCATAGCAGAACAGGCCTGCCTGCCATTTCAAACACACAGGAGTATTCACTATATGAACGCATATTTCGACAATTCTGCAACGACAAAGCCCTGCCCTGAAGCAATCACCGCGATAACAGAAGCATTGACGGATTGCTGGGGCAACCCCAGCTCCCTGCACGGGCTGGGGATCGAGGCCCACCGGCGGGTGGAGGCTGCCCGGCACTCCGTGGCAAAGGCCCTGGGAGCCGAACCGGATCGGGTGTTTTTCACCGCAGGGGGCACCGAGGCCGACAACTGGGCGGCGTTCTCCACGGCTCAGCGGCTGGGCAAGCGGGGCAGGCATATCGTCACGACGCAGATCGAGCACCACGCCATCCTGCATCCCATGAGGGAATTGGAGGCGCGGGGCTTTGAAGTAACATATCTCGCCCCGGAGGCCGACGGGACCGTGACGCTGGACGCCCTGCGAGCTGCCCTGCGGCCCGACACCATCCTGGTCAGCGTGATGATGGTAAACAACGAGGTGGGCTCCGTCATGCCCATCCAGAGCATGGCGAAGCTGACCCACCGACTGGCCCCCAACGCCCTCTTCCACACGGACGCGGTCCAGGGCTTTCTCAAGATTCCCTTCCGGGCCTCGAACCTGGAGGCCGATCTGATCTCCGTCAGCTCCCACAAGATCCACGGCCCCAAGGGGGCCGGGGCCCTGTTTATCCGCAAGGGGCTCTCCCTGCCGCCCTATCTGCACGGCGGCGGCCAGGAGAGCGGCTTCCGCTCCGGCACCGAGGCCGTGCCCAATATCCTGGGCTTTGGCGCAGCCTGCGAGGCGGCTCTGTCCGATCTGCGGGCGGATCTGGCTCGGGAGAACGCCCTGAAGGAGCGGCTGCGGGCCGGACTCGCGGCCATCGAAGGGGTGGTGCTCAACGGAGCCCAGACCGCCCCTCACATCGTCAGCTTCGCCATCCCCGGCGTCCGCTCCCAGGGCATCATCAACTGCCTCCAGGACCGGGGCGTCTATGTCTCGGCGGGCTCTGCCTGCGCCAAGGGCCGCCGCAGCCACGTGCTGGAGGCCATGGGAATCGCCCCCGCCGTCATCGACGGTTCAGTGCGAGCTTCTTTGAGCCGATTTACGACGGAGGCGGACGTGGAGGCGCTGCTGGCCGCCGTCCGGGAAGCCGTCCGGCGGTTGAAACAGCTGGGATAATTCGGATTTGTCGGGACGCCTTCCCCTTGGGGGGAAGGTGGCGCGAAGCGCCGGATGAGGGGAGGTATCGACGACAGAATCGCTCCGTAGGGGCCGAACTCGAAGAGTCACGAAGTATGCCCACATCGGCCCTATCCCGTATCGGTGTGAGGGCCGATGTGGGCATCGGCCCCTACGGGCGTTTTCGCAACATCCCTGTAAATTCCGATTTTCCGCGCAACCAACCCCTCTGAAAAGTTGATTACCATTACAGAAGGCCTTCATCAAGCACGAAAGGAGCAGGCGTATGGACGACGGGCGGATCGTGGAGCTTTTTCTGGCACGGGACGAGTCCGCCCTGGCCCTGGCAGCGGAGAAGTACGGCTCCCGGCTGCTGTCTCTGGCCCAAAACATCCTGGGCGACCCCGGCGAGGCCGAGGAGTGCCTGAACGACGCCTGGCTGGAGGCCTGGCAGCACATCCCGCCCCACGAGCCCCGGGACTATCTCTTCCCCTTCCTGGCAAAGCTCGTCCGGGCCAGAGCGCTGAACCGCGTGAAGGCAAACGCCGCCGAAAAACGCAGCGCGGAGCTGGTGGCCCTTACGGACGAGCTGGCGGAGCTTCTGCGCTCCCCCGCGGATACGGAGGGCGAGGTCCGGGCCCGGGAGCTCAGCGAGGCCGTCAGCCGCTGGCTGCGCTCCGTCTCCGAGGAGAAGCGGCGGGTCTTCGTGCGCCGCTACTGGTACGCGGAGTCCCTGCGGCAGATCGCGGACCGGTACGGCATGAGCGAGGTCAAGCTGAAGTCTCTGCTGTGGCGCGCCCGCCGGGAGCTTGCAAAGCAACTGATGAAAGAGGGGTATTTACCATGAAGGAATTGGAATTCTTGGAGAAAATCAACGAGCTCGATCCGGCCCTGCTGGAGGATCGTCCCGCGCCTGTCCGGCACGTCGGGTTAAGGCTGATCCGGCGGATCGCCATTGCCGCGGCGGCTGTGCTGCTGCTGGGCGGTACGGTTTACGGCGTCGTCAGGGGGATCGAGCTGCGGAAAATCAGCCCCAGCAAGGATGAGGATGGCGTCGAGTCCAAAACGGAGCTGCCTCTGGTGAAGTGGAGCAGCTTCGAGGGTGAGATCAAAAACGTGGGCGAGGCCATCGTCCAACAATACCGGGATTATGTTCCTGAGCCCATGTGGTCCTCCTACCTTGGAGACCCGGGCTCCAATACCCGGAGCTTCCAAAGCATCTCCGCAGCCATGAAGTACATTGGCCTGCCGGGCTTGAAGGAGCCGAGCTTCCCCTTTGCCGAATACAAATGCAGCGTGACCGCCCACGGGGACGAGGAAGGCCGGGTCGATTTCGTCAAGCTCTACGCCGAGCACATTGAATGGAACGACCTCAGCGCCCAGGAGGCCGTGACGGTGCTGACCGAGTACGCGAAGAAATCAGAGTACGTTTCCGGCGGGGTCTGGACCTGGGAATTCCCCCGGGACGTGGAATTCGCGAGCTATATGACCCCCGGCGGGAACGAGTGCCAGATCGTCGAGCTCCGGCCGGAGTATGACAACGACTATATGGGCCTCACCGGCTACGCCACCGTGGGCAGCGCCTTCTACGAGCTGAACCTGGGCGCGGTGCCGATGGAAAAGTACGAGCAAGCCCTGGAGATCCTGCATCAATGGGCCGACGCGCTGGATTGAAGAAAAACCACCGACTCTGTGTGTCGAACGGCGCACAGAGCCGGTTTGTGTTCGGACGATTCGGATTTGTCGGGATGCCTTCCCCTTGGGGGGAAGGTGGCGCGAAGCGCCGGATGAGGGGAGGTATCGACGACAGAATCGCTCCGTAGGGGCCGA
>JAFYAB010000109.1 GCA_017540945.1 Oscillospiraceae bacterium
CAAGCCCACGCCGCCGTAGACCCAGAGCATCAGGGTTTCGGCGGGTTCCTCCCCAGACAGCAGATCCACGATGGGCGACAGCCGCAGGATGTTCTCGGTGATCACATAGTCGAAGCCCTTGAAGTAGACGCCTGTCAGCAGCAGGAGCATCAGGGGAAGCACCAAAAACATGAAGTTCAGGGCCCCGTAGCTCATGACGGCGATGAAGGTATTGCCGGAGAGCTGCATGGCAAAGACGGCGATGCCGTAGAAGCAGAGGAAGGCCAGCAGCCATTTGCCCAGCAGGGCCCAGACCGCGCCCCCGCAGCCCGTGACGCCGTGGATCGCCAGGATGCCCATGGCGCACAGCACGTTGAACAGGGTGGGCACCAGCCAGAACAGCAGGCCGGAGACCGCGTTGGTGAGGAACTGGCAGCTCCGGGTCATGGGGAAGGCGTGCATCATATAGGCGTCCCGGGTCCGGTGCAGGTACTTGAAGACCAGGGCTGCGAAGAGCAGGGCCGCAAGGAAGGCGAAGATGACGCCGACGGGGAGAAGGTCCTCCTCGAGAAGCCGCTGGAGGTTGTTAAAGCGTTCTGGGGAAGAGTCCCACCGCTCGCCGAGCCGCCGGAGCAGGGGCAGGGGCAGGCTCAGAAAGAGGGCCAGGGTCAGGATCGCCCAGGCGGGAGCGAAGCGGCTGATATTCTTTTTCAGCAGGGTCGGATCAAAGAATGACATTTTTGACTTCATAGTCCACACCTCCCAGCTCATAGACGAAGACCTCCTCCAGCGTCAGAGGGACGAGATCGTAGAAGATCGGATTGACGGCGGCCAGAGCCGCGCTGACGGCCTCCTGGCTGCCCCGGATGATGGCGGTCTCCACCTTGCCCACATGGGAGCGGTGCAGGACCTTCAGGCCCTCGGGCAGATCGCTGCCCTCCCGCAGGACGATCTGGGCCTTGACCACGTTGTCCTGGAGCTCGTCCAGGGTCCGCTCCAGCAGCATCTTGCCCTTGTGGAGGATGCCCACGTGGTCGCAGACGTCCTCCAGCTCGCGGAGGTTGTGGGAGCTGACCAGCACCGTGGTGCCCCGCTGCTCCACGTCCTGGAGCAGCAGGCCCCAGACCTGACGGCGCATGACCGGGTCCAGGCCGTCCACGGGCTCGTCGAGGACCAGGACCTTGGGCCGGCAGGCGATGGCCAGCAGGAAGGCCGCCTGCTTCTGCATGCCCTTGGAGAAGCGCCGCAGCTGGCTCTTGGGGTCCAGGTTGAAGTCCTTCCGCAGCTTTTCATAGAGATCCCGGTCGAACTCCGGGTAGGTCCCGGCGTAGAACTTCGCCATATCCGTCAAACTGGCGGATGGGAAATAAAAGATGTCGTCGGGGATGTAGGCGATTCCGGCCTTGACGGCGGGATTCTCATACACCGGCTGGCCGTCCACGGTGACGGTTCCGCTGTCGGGCCGGAAGATGCCGGTGATATGGCGGATCACGGTGGACTTGCCCGCCCCGTTGGGGCCCACCAGGCCGTAGACCGCGCCGTTGGGAACGGTCATGCTCAGATCGTCCAGGGCCACAAAGCCGTCAAAGGTCTTGCGCAGATTGCGTACTTCAATCATGGGTTTTTACCTCCTTCAGAAGGGTTTGCTCGGTTTCGGGCGCTTCGCCTTGTAGGGGCGGATGCCCACATCCGCCCTCGTTCGCGGGCAGATTCCGGGAGACAGGGCCGATGTGGGCATCGGCCCCTACGGACTCCTTTAACAGGGTGTGCAATTGCTCAGGGTCCTCCCCCAATTGGAGAAGCTCGGTCCAGATCGCGGTCAGCTTCTCCCGCAGCTCCTTCCTGCGGCCCTCGTCCACGCCGGAGAGCTTGCCGGCGAAGGAGCCCTTGCCGGGGACGGAGTAGATGAAGCCCGCCTGCTCCAGCTCCCGGTAGGCCCGCTGGATGGTGTTGGGGTTGATGGCGAGCTGTGCGGCCAGCTCCCGCACCGAGGGCAGCCGCTCCCCCTCCCCGATAGCCCCGGAGAGGATCAGCCGCCGCAGCTTCTCCTCCAGCTGCTCATAGATGGGCCGGGGATCCCGGTAGTTCAGACTGATCAAGCGATCACGCTCCTTTCTGTATTAACTGTATCGCTTGTGCTAATACAGTTATAGCACTCTATGATGGATTTGTCAAGGGTTTTTTTCAGGCAGCAGGCAATCCGGGACGGGCAACGGGGGAATGATGCCGTAGGGGCGCTCATCGAGCGCCCGCGCATGCGCAGCATGCATCGTTTGCGGCCGCAAACGATCCGGTCCGGTCTGTTTTGGAGCCTGCGCAGGATTTGCCTCCGGCAAATTGCATTCGTCCCAAATGCCGGACAAGCAATGCTTGTCCCTACGGCCGACTTGCCAGGCGTCTGCCTCGGCCGGGCGGATCTGCTGCCTGCCGCCTAAAATAATTCTTTACAAACACAGGATCGTCCGGTATAATATATGGGAAATTTTAACACGGAGACTGATAGCAATGATCGAATTTGAAGAATACAAGGTCAAGCTCAACGATCTGGAGCCGAAGCTGACGGATCTGCGGGCCTCCCTGAACATCGACGGGGCCAACGAAGAGCTGGAGCGGCTCCACGCCATGGCCGAGGCCCCGGGCTTCTGGGACGACCCCGAAAAATCCCAGAAGGTCATGGTCAAGACCAAGCAGCTGGAGGGCAAGTGCGCCCGCTTTGCCAAAATGCAGGGCCAGTGGGAGGACCTCTACACCATCTGCGAGATGGCCCTGGAGGAAAACGACGCATCCATGCTGGAGGAGCTGAAAAACGGCTTTGCCGAGCTGGAGGCCGAGATGGAGGACGCCCGGCTGGAGACTCTGCTGACCGGGACCTACGACGGCAACAACGCCCTCATGAGCTTCCACGCGGGGGCCGGCGGCACCGAGGCCCAGGACTGGTGCCAGATGCTCTACCGGATGTACACCCGCTGGGCCGAGCGCCACGGCTTCACCTATAAGATCCTGGACTACATCGAGGGCGACGAGGCCGGCCTCAAGTCCGCCGACATACTGGTGGAGGGCCCCAACGCCTACGGCTTCCTGAAATCCGAGCACGGCGTCCACCGGCTGGTGCGCATCTCCCCCTTCGACGCCAACGCCCGGCGGCACACTTCCTTCTCCGCCGTCGAGGTGATCCCCGAGATCACCGACGACGTGGACGTGGAGATCCGCCCCGAGGACATCGAAATGCAGGTCTACCGCAGCTCCGGCGCCGGCGGCCAGCACATCAACAAGACCTCCTCCGCGGTCCGGCTGATCCACAAGCCCACGGGTATCGTGGTGGCCTGCCAGCAGGAGCGCAGCCAGTTCCAGAACAAGGAGACCTGTCTGCGGATGCTGAAATCCAAGCTGGTGGAGATCAAGGAGCGGGAGCACTACGACAAGATCTCCGACATCAAGGGCGTGCAGCAGAAGATCGAATGGGGCTCCCAGATTCGCAACTACGTCTTCATGCCCTACACCCTGGCCAAGGACGCCCGCACCGGCTTTGAGAACACCAACATCAACGCGGTGATGGACGGCAACATCGACGGCTTCATCAACGCCTATCTCACCGCCGCCGCCACGGGGAACTGGGCCGGAAAGGGCCAGTAAAATGAAGAATTCAGAATGAAAAACAAAGAATTGCGGTGTTTTTCAAATTGCCATTTGAAAAACGGAAAAAAATGCTTGCATTTTCGTTCCGTTTATGCTAATATGTACTCTGCTCTGTATAAGAACTACGGCTGCCGTGTGCCGTGAATGCGGCATTGGGAGGTTTGAATATGAACACTCTGAAGACCATCGTTCTGGTGCTGGACCTCATCAGCGCCGTTCTGCTTACCGCTGTCATCGTCATCCAGTCCGGCAAGTCCGCCGGTCTGTCCGGCGCCATCGCCGGCGCTTCCGAGTCCTTCATGATGAAGGGCGGCAGCAAGACCCTGGACGCCAAGCTGGCCAAAGCCACCAAGTGGATCGGTCTGGCCTTCGTGCTCCTGAGCCTGCTGGCCGTGATTCTGGTCAGCGCCACCAAGTAAGCGCAAAAGCAGAAAAAACCATCCCGTTCCCTGTCTGGGGAGCGGGATGGTTTTTTCTTTTGCGGCGGCCGGCTTTTATACTGGAGCAGACACAGCGCTATTTTTTGTAATTCGAGCCCCGGGTCAGGGCGTCGTATTCCAGGGCGTAGCAGGTCCGCATTTCCTCTTCACAGGCGCTTCCCGGCACCCGCCCGATCTCCCCTTCCCAAGTCATACAGGGGTCGTTGACGGTGCGGAGGGGGACCGCCTTTTCGCCGCTCCTGCAGAGAAACCCCTGCCTCCGGCCGCTTTTGGCTTCGGGCTCATTTGGTCAGGGTATAATACAGCAGGCCCAGGGCTTCCCGGAGGATGTAGGTGGGGCAGCTGTACCAGCTGGTTCTGGCCGCCAGGCCGCAGGCCCGCAGGCCCAGGTCCTCCGCCATCTCCTCCGCCCGGCAGATATGGACGTCGCTGCTCACCAGGGCCACGGGCCCTCGGAGCCCTTCCCGCTCCATGACGGCCTTGGAAAAGCGGAGGTTTTCCAGGGTGGTGGCGGCCTGCTCCTCCTTATAGAGCCGGGCCGGGTCGATGCCCCGGGCGCTCAGGCCCCGGTACATGCATTCCGCCTCGGAGATGTTCTCTCCCCCGCCCCGGCCGCCGCTCAAAATGGCCACGGACCCGGGATTGGCCTTCAGATAGGCCGCGGCGGCGTCGATCCGGTAGCTCAGCAGCAGAGAGGGAGCCGTGCCCCGGACCTGGCAGCCCAGGACGATCACCGTGGGGCAGGGCGCCGGGGGGACCGCCCGGAGCCGGGAGATCACCTTGCCGCAGAGCACCAGCACCGCCAGCGCCAGGGCCAGCAGACCCGCGCCGCTGAGAAGCAGCAGCAGCTTGCCCCAGCGTCGGGCCCAGAACCAGCGCAGCAGCCCCAGGAAGCCGGGCCACCAGAGGAAGATCGCCGCCAGGACAAGGAAGCCCGCCATGGCGATGCCGTTGGCCGCGTTGAGGATGCCCCCGAAGAGGGGGAGGAAGAAGATCCAGAAGCCCAGCAGGGACAGGGCGATCAGGATCATCCGCCAGCGGGGGATCTGGCGGAGCCCTTCCCGGAGGCGGTGGAAGACCAGCTTCACGCCTCCGTCCTCCGCCGGGCCAGGAAGCTCCCCAGCTGGATCGTCCGGACAAAGTCCGCGATCAGGGGGGCCATCTCGTCGGAGACCGGCAGGCTCAGGCTCTCGTTTTGCAGGGTGAGGACCGTCATGCGCTTGCTGCCCGCGGGCAGGAGCTTGTGGATGCTGTCCAGCGGGATGATCTGCGCGGGCTCCTTGCCCTCCTTGCGGTAGAGAGCGTTGAGGCCCAGGGCCACGCCCTCCTTCGGGGGACCCAGCCGGGAGGCGGACTCGTACCAGACCAGGCTGGCGTTTTCGGGCAGGCCCATGGTCAGCCGCAGCTTCGGCAGCCGCTCCAGAGCCTCCTTGTCCCCGGGCCGGATGATCCGTCCCTCCCGGAGCTTCGCGGCCTCATAGGCCTGGCAGAAGAGCTCCCAGGCCACCAGGGGACGCAGGGGCTCCGGCTCCACCGGGGCGGTGAAATCCGCGGCCTCCAGGGGGCAGATCCGCAGCTCAGCCGCCAGGCGGCCTGCGGGACCGGGCTCCGCCCAGCAGCGGACGCAGTCGTTCAGGAATTCCAGGGTGCGCTCAGAGCCGCCGCGGCTGATCTTCGCCTCGGTGAGACGGTAGGAGTGGTCCTTGCCCACGATCTGCAGGCTCAGGGTCAGATGCTGGCGCATGACCTGGAAGCGTTCGATGTTGTCGATGGGCACAAAGGCCAGATTCCGGCCGGCCTTGTAGTAGAAGCGGGTGGCCGTCATGGCGTAGTTGCTGGCGTTGTCGAAGAGAAATACCGGCACGTCCCGGGGCTGCTCCAGCCCGGTCCCGCCCCAGAACTCCGCCAGCCGGTCCCGGTATTCCTCGGCCTGGGAGGCGAAGCAGAAGTCGCTCATGCGGAGCTTGTGCCGGGCGATGAGCTGGCGCGCCAGCTCCGCCCGGGCGGAGGTATTGCCCAGGATCAGGGCGTTCTCCCGCTCCAGCAGCCGGTCCAGCCAGACCCGCTTGGCCCGGTCGCAGTAGTCGCCCCGGGCCGCCTGGGCCCGAAGGGCGTCGACGCCGTCGAAGTCCAGGCTGTCGATCTCGTTGTTCAGGGCCATGAGCCGCAGCATATCCAGGCGGTAGAGCTTCTCGTCCACCGCCCGCAGAGCCGTCTCCGTGAAGCGGCGGGGCAGCTCCCTGGCGCCGATCCGCTCCCGGAGGGCCAGCAGCTCCCGGCGCTCCATGTCGTTGAAGCCCGTCAGCTCCCCCTCCAGCTCCCGGAGCACGGCGGCCTCCCGGCAGAGCTCGATCCGGTGGCGGTAGGCGCTGACGAACTTGGGGTTCCAGTTGTTGGCCTCCAGGGTCACGGCCACGGCCCGGAGCTCCTTCTCCGTCATGGACTCCGCCCCGGCGGTGACCCGCTCCAGGGCCTCGATATCCAGGGCCTCCTGCCGGGCCTCGATGCGGCGGAAGTGCTCGGTCTTCAGGACCTCGGCGCAGTCCGCCCGCTCCAGGGCCTCCCGGATCCGGGCCAGGGTCCGGCCGTCGGCCTCCTCCACCCCGGCGCAGAGGGCCGCCAGGTCCTCGGCCTGGAGCCCGTCGATCCGCTCGTTCAGCCGGGCGATATAGGGGGCCCGGTTCTGGACCGTGTAGGGGCCGGAGACGATGCGGGCCGTCAGGGCCCGGAGGCCCTCCAGGTCCAGGGCTTCGGCGTCCCGGGTCAGCTCCTCCAGCTCCCGGGTCTCCCGGGCCAGGTAGGCGCTGTGGAGGGCGTCCAGGGCCTGCTCCCGGAGCTCGTCCGGGGTCTCGGCGTCGGTTTTCACCGTCCGGGCCAGATCCAGCAGCTCCGCGCAGGAGGCGGTCTCCGCCTGGGCCAGCAGGGGAGCCAGCGGATTGACCTGGGCGGGGGCCTCCGGCGGGGCGGGCGTCTCGTTCCCTTTGGCGGCAGGCTCCGCCGGCGCTTCCGCCTGCGGCGGAGCGGAACGCGGAGCCCCGTCCCCCCGGGCGGGCTCTTCCGCTTCCGGCTTCCGCTTCCGGCTTCCCCGGGCGCTCAGCGCCAGGGCCTCCGCCAGGGCGGGAACGCCGGTGTTGGCCAGGGCCGCCTGAAGCTGGGCGAAGCTGAGCTCCCGCTCTCCCAGGGACAGGCTGGGATCGCCGGTGACGGCGTAGGCGGAGAGGTTGTTCTCCCCGGGGGCGTAGCGGAAGTAGTAATCCGCCTGGGTATTCCGCTGCTTCAGCGTCAGCGCCTCGGCGGGCAGGGGCAGCAGCTTGGCCGCGGCGGCGCAGCAGGGGTAGAGCACCGGCGCCGCGAAGCCCCGCTCCCGCAGCAGGGCCAGGCTCCGGGCGATGAGGCTCCTGGGTCCCGCAAGCCGGTCGGCCTTGTTCAGCGCGAACACCGGCTCCAGGGAGGGCTCCGCCGCCAGCTGATCCAGCAGGGCGATCTGGGCCGGGGCGTCCAGCCGCTCCGCGTCCAGGACGCAGAGACGGAAGGTTTCGGGGAAATCCTCCCCGGCGAGCTCCTGCAGGGCCGTCAGCAGGGTGCGGCGGCCGGCGCCGGGAATGGCGAGGGTCAGTTGTTCCAGAGAAGCCATGGGGTGCCTCCTTTACAATGATTTTGGATTTACAAATACCGTCCGATAGTTCTCGTAGACCACCATGCCGGGCTTGGCGCCGGCGGGCTTTTTGACCTGACGGACCGGGCAGAGGTCCACGGGGACGTTGCGGCCCTGGCGGGCCTGGGAGTACCAGGCGGCCAGCTCCGCCGCCTCGGTGATCGTCCGGTCCGGGACCTGAGCCCCGGCGCAGGCGATGATCACGTGGGCGCCGTGGGCCTTCTGGACGTGGAGCCAGAGGTCCGTTTTGTAGGCCAGCTTGGCGGTCAGCAGGTCGTTCTGCCGGTTGTTGCGGCCCACCAGGATCTGGAAGCCGTCGGAGGAGCGGAACTCCATGGGCTTGGAGGGCGGGAGCTTCATCTGCTTCCTCCGGTCCGTCTGCTTGAGATAGCCGCCCTCGGTGAGCTCGGCCCGGATGTCGGAGACGTCCCGCTCGGTCTCGGCCCGGGACAGGGCCTCCAGCACCGAGGCCAGGTATTCCTCCTCGCTCCGGCCCAGGGCGATCTGCTCCGTAAGGTATTTTTCGGCGTGCTTGGCCTTGTTGTAGTCCTTATAGTATTTGGCCGCGTTCTGCTGGGGCGAGAGGGTCACGTTCAGGGGGATCTCGATCTCCTTCATGTCGGGATCGTAGAAGTCCACGGCGCTGAGCCGGGCCTGGCCCCGCTCCATGCGGTGCAGGTTGGCGGTGACGATATCCCCCAGCTGGCGCAGCCGCTCCCGGTCGTAGGTGGCCTCCAGCTCCTTCTCCTGGTTGGCCAGCTTGCGCCGGACCCGGGCAAGCTGGTTGGTCAGGGTCCTGTGGAGGCTCTGGGTCCGGGCCCGCATCCGCTCCGCCTGGGCCCGGCCGGTGTAGAAGTCGTCCAGCAGCTCCGAGAAGGAGGGAAAACGCTCCTGGGTCATATAGCCCTCATACTGGGCGATGGGCCGGAAGGAGAAATCCTTCCGCTCCCCTGCCAGCAGCAGACAACTGGGAACGAAGTCCGCCGTCAGCGCCTTCAGCTCCCGGGACAGGCCGGCCGCCAGGCTTGGCCGGTCCAGCGCCGTCAGATCCGGGTCCGTTCGCCCCGTGCAGCGGAAGGCCAGCTCCCGGGCGATCAGGGGGGAGATCCCGGCCCAGCGCTCCATGATCCAGCGGTCCAGGGCCAGGGGATGGTCCACGGCCCCCAGCGCGTCGAAGATCGTCTCGGCGTTCTCAGCCCGGAAGTCCAGCTTGCCCTGGGCGGGGGGCTCCCGGTAGAAGAGGCCCGGCAGGACCTGGCGCTTCTCGGACATCTCAAAGTCCACCCGGCGCAGGCAGTCGATGACGCGGCCGTCGGGCCCCGTCAGGATCAGGTTGGAGTTGCGGCCCATGAGCTCCAGATACAGGCGCTTTTCGCTGAGCTCCCCCAGCTCGTCGGCGCTCTCCACCCGAAGCTCCACCGCCCGCTCCAGGGGCAGCTGCCGCAGGGAGAGGACCCGGCCCCCGGCCAGGTGCTTGCGCAGCAGCATGCAGAACATGGGGGGCTGGGCGGGGTTCTCGTATTTCGCCTCGGTGTAGTGGAGCCGGGGATGGTTGGGGGAGGCCGAGAGCAGGAGCCGCCGGTTCCCCGCGCTCTGGGAACGGAGCTGCAGCAGCACCGTGTCCCGCTCCGGCTGCTGGATCTTGTCGATCCGGGCGCCGGGGAGGGTTTCATTTAATTCTTTGGTCAAAGCAGACAAGAAAATGGCGTCTAATGGCATGTTATTCTCCAAAAGCTGATTTCAACAGTCATACGGATTGGGATTTGTCACTTTGCATATCTTGGGTCAAGCAAAGGTTTTCCATCCTTATCAACCAGAACAGTCAATCCGCCTACATTCGTCCAATGAGCAAGTAAATACTGAACACCTGTTTCTTTGTCAACAATGATGCGGGTGCCTTGCATCAACCCTTTCTTTTCCACAAATTCAAACCTGTCTTCCATATCAAACACCTCCGAAAATTAAGAAGTTTGCAGGCAGCTGGCCCTGTTGCACAATACTTCTTATCTATTACTTGCCCAAGCCAAGGGCAAACAGTTATCCGGGGAAGGCCGATGTGGGCATCGGCCCCTACGATTTCCCCGGGAGGGCCGATGCGGGCATCGGTCCCTTGTTACCTGTCACCTGTCACTTGCCCCATCCCCAGGGCGTAGAGCTCGCTGACCCGGGCCTTCTGCCCGGTGAGCCAGAGCCAGCCGAACAGCGTTTCCAGGCCGGTGGCCCGGGCGTACTGGCCGGGGGTGGCGGACTTGGGGGCCTGATGGGAGTGGGCGTTGCGGCCCCGCTTGTAAACCGTCGTTTCCTCGGTGCTGAGATGGGGCAGAAGCCGCTCCACGAAGGCCGCCTGGGCCGGGGCCGTGACCCGGGCAACGGTCCGGGCGTGGAGCTCCTTGACCTTGGCGCCCCCCGCTTCGCAGATCAGCTCCGTGCGGACCAGCAGCTCGAAAACCGCGTCCCCCACGTGGGCCAGGGCCAATTCAGAGACGGCGGACAACTGCTCCGCCGTCAGCGTGATATTCAAGAAATCGGTCATATTTGTGTTCCTTTTCTTTGAGGATACAATTGTCACCTGTCACCTGGTCCCGTGCGGCGGGGCTGTGGCGCGCACTGTGCGCCGCTACGGGCGGGGTTGTTTCCCTTCCTCCAGGTGCTTGATCCGATAGGTGACGATCAGCGCGACCGTCAGGGGCAGGACGGAGGCGTAGAGAACCGGCAGATAATCGGCCACATAGCCGCCGATCATCAGCAGCGGGGCCAGCACCAGCATCCAGCGGCGAAGGCGCTCCAGCCGGGCGATGCGCCGCGCCTCCTCCGGGCGAATTTCATCCTGACGCTTCTCTTCCATGGCTTCCGTACCCCCTTTTTTTATTATTATACCAGTTTTTTGAAAAATTT
Source organism: Oscillospiraceae bacterium (assembly GCA_017540945.1). The sequence continues at coordinate 10,606 of JAFYAB010000109.1, forward strand.
CAATTCTTGTTCTCAAATTGTCAAAAACAGCTTGTCAGAACACAAATTATATGTTACAATGCACATATGGAATTTGGTAAAGGAGGGTTTTTTTATGCAAATTCTCAAGCCCGCCGTGGCGGGCACCCTGGAATCCAGCGATTTGATGGTCACGCTGGAGCCGGGCAGCGACGGCATTGAGCTGTCTCTCACCAGCAGCGTCATGAACCAGTATGGCCGACAGATCAAAAAGACCGTTCTGGAGACTCTGGAGCGGCTTGAGGTCAAGGACGCCAAGGTCACCGTGGTGGACAAGGGCGCGCTGGACTGCACCATCAAGGCCCGCGTGGAGTGCGCCGTGCTCCGCAGCTGCGACAAGGCCGACAAGAACATCGATTGGGGAGGTGTGATCAGATGATTCCTCGTCCGAAGCCGGAACGGTTCCGCCTGCGCCGGACCATGATCTTTATGAGCGCGCAGAAGCCGGG
>JAFYAB010000110.1 GCA_017540945.1 Oscillospiraceae bacterium
AAAAAAACCACAGCGTCCTCCCATCGGAGAACGCTGTGGAGAACGCGAGCCGCAGGGCCGCAAGCCGTTTGACTATGCCAAATGCTGATAATACAGCAGCGTCAGCAGGGAATAGCAGACGATCAGGCCCAGCAGGAGCAGGAGCTGCTTGCCCTTGTGCTGGGTCAGCAGGCCCACGAATTCCCGGACTGCCGCGTTGGGCCAGAAGTACCATTTTGACCTGCAGCCCATGCCCACCGCCCGCAGCTTGACCCGGCGGGCCTTGAGACCGGAGCGGAACACGTGGAAATTGTTGGTGGAGAAGGCGACCCTCGCGTTGGGGTCCCGGGCGAAGATGAGCTCCTTGGAAAAGCGCATGTTCTCCGCCGTGTCGGTGGAGCGGTCTTCCAGGAGCATCTGCGCCTCGGGGACGCCCTGCTCCGACAGCCAGCGGCGCATAGACGCGGCCTCGGAGATGCTTTCGTCGGCGCCCTGACCGCCGGAGAGCACGAAGATCGGCGCGTGTCCGGTCTCCGCCTCCTGGGCCCGGGCGAAGCGAAGGGCCCGGTCCAGCCGGTCCCGCAGCAGGGGCGTGGGGCTGCCGTCCCGGCGAATGGCACAGCCCAGGACGATGATGTAGTCCTTGTTCTTTTCCGGCTCATAGCGGGCGGTGATGGCGTCAGCGGCCATGGTGCCCACCATCATACACTCAAAATAGAGATAGACGGCGGCCAGGAAATTGGTCAGCAGGTCATAGCGCATGACCTCATACACGGAGCCGGAGACGACAAAGTCCCGGAAATAGATCAGCAGCTCCCCGCCCAACAGGGCGATGGCCAGGGCGATTCCCAGCAGATTGACCGGACGGAAGCCCTCGTGGCGGATCAGTGAAAGGTTGGAGGCGATGAGCCCCAGACAGAAGATCAGCAGGAAAGGGAAGGTGAAGAGCATATAGTTCTTCCCCGAGCTCAGAAGCTGACCGAACACGGAGGCCGGGGTCCGATACAGCGGTTCTTGCGCCATCCGAACGCAGAGCAGGAGATAGGTCAGGGCGATGAAGGCGGTGAAAAGGGCAAAGCCGAAGTAGATGATCGTATTATAGGAATAGGGGTTATAGCGGAGCTGCAGAACGAAGGCCCGGAACAGCAGGCCGGTGACGAGGGCAAAGAAGCCTGCCAGCAGAACGCAGCCCATGGGGATCATCCGCTCCCCGCCCAGGGCAAACATCAAGACCAGCGCCGCCAGTACGAGGCCGCTGAGGATCGCGATGTGCCAAACCGTCGGCTTTTTGTTCAGCGTGTCAAATCGGAGCTTCAAACCTTGCTTCCTCCCGTATCGTTTGCTGGTTCAGACCCGCGGGGGCCCTTATCTGTAGAGCATCATGTCGGTGCGGCCAATGGCGAAGAGGGTCAGGAAGATGGCGTCCAGATTCTCTTCACGGGTGCGGATCCGGAAAAAGCCCGGGGAAGGCAGCTTCGAGGCGATGCTGTGGGCCTCCTCATCCTCCTCGTGGACGTATATGCTGGTGGTGACCACCTGAGCCAGCTCCACGCCGTCCCGGAAGAGGGTGTAGTTCCACTTGATGCCGTTGAGTCCGGTCCGGATCTCGATGCCGTTATTGTGCAGCAGCTTCCAGATGTCTATGCCGTCAAAGTTGAAGGTGGAGTGATTGTCGATGACGAACAGACCGTTGGATCTGGAGGTGGTGGTCGCGCCCGCCAGATGGACGGCGCTGCGGCTCAGAACGTGATCCACGAATTGATACTCGGTCTCGCCCAGGGCGGAGAACTTGTTGCAGACCGCCTCGTAGAGGACCCTGCGATTTTCGTCCTCAATGTGGCAGGTGCCCTTGACGGTGCCGGTGTCGGTTACGAAATAGAGACTGCGCTCCGCGAGGCCGGGCCGGGAGGCGCCGAAGACGGAGCGGATGGGCTGCTCCTCCCGCAGCTGCTTCACCTGTCTGCGGGTCTTCAGCAGGGCGTAGAGCGCGACGACCGTGATGATCGGGCCGGCGATCAGCAGATAAAGCTTGAGCCCCAGGGAATCAGAGGTCACCTTGCTGGGGTCCTTCGGGTCGTACTTGATCTTGATCTCCTTGCCCACCTCGTCCTTGTCCACCGTGACGTCGAGCTCCTGCCTGTACTCCTTCCCGTCCACGGTATAGCGAACCATGGGCCAGTAGTCCATCTGATTGCGGTTATTGTCGTCGATGCGCTCTTCCTCCCGGACGGAATCGATCACGCCGGTGGCTTTCACATAATCCCTGCCCTTGATGAAGGTAAAGTAGACGCCCAGGCCGATCATGATGAGACCCGCGATCAGGAACATAATCTTAATGCCCTTTGCTTTCCATTTGATCAGGGGCTTGAGAAGCAGATCTTCGTTGAAACTCATACGTATTATTCTCCTTTTTTCATTACCGGATTCCCGGTTGAATTGCCTTGTTCAAAACCAGGTCGTTGAGAAAACGCTCCCAGCCGGCCGGATAGGGCGGCTGCGCGGGGAAGCCGGTGTCGCCCAGACGGATCAGCTTGTTTGTGCCGTGATAGTCGCTGCCGGCGGTGACGTAGAGCCCGCAGCGCTCCGCCAGCGCCAGCACCTGCGAGCGGATCTTCTCGGAGAAGCCGGAATAATAGGCCTCCAGCCCCCGCAGGCCGAAGCGCATCAGCCGCAGGACCCGGTCCTCCAGCTCCTGACCGAGGATGAGCTGATCTCCGTCGCCATAGCTGGGATGGGCCAGGACCGGAACGCCCCCGGCGCCGAGGATGCCGGTGACGGCCTCCTCCGGAAGCACGTAGTCCTCCCGGATGCGCAGGCGGTTGAGATATTCCCGGATGGCCTGATCCTTGGTCTTGGCGAAACCGCAGCGCACCATCAAATTGCCGATGTGGGGCTTGCCGGGGTTGGGCAGGGCGAACAGGCTTTCCTCCGCTTCCCGGGGGAAGACGAAGCCAAACTCCCGCTTCAGGTAGTCCAGGCGGATCCGCAGCTTCTTCAGCCGATAGCTGTGTCCCAGCTCCACCACGGCCCGGATGGCGGGAGCGTCCGGATCATAGCCGTAGCCGAGGATGTGGTACTTGCCCAGAGCATCCCGGCAGGAGAACTCCACGCCGGTCAGGAACAGCGGGTCGCCCGGACGGAGCAGGGCACTAATCTCCTGACAGCCCCGAACGGCGTCGTGGTCCGTCAGCGCGAAGAGACGGAGCCCGGCCTCCCGGGCCCGATCCAGCAGCTCCGCGGGCGTGTCGGTGCCGTCGGAGATCGCGGAGTGCATATGAAGATCCAGTTCACCGCCTTTGAGTTCCACGGTATCCCTCCCGCGTATCAGCTGAGCTTTTTTGTCATGGTCAGAATATTCTGGCCGTCCCGGTACTCATAGCGGACCTCATCCATGACCTTTTTCGTCAGGAAAATGCCAAGCCCGCCGATTTTACGCTCCTGGGCCAGAGAGGTAACGTCCGGATCGTCCTTCGCCAGGGGATTATAGGGAACGCCCCGGTCGGTAAAGCTGATGGTCACCGCCGCGGGGGACTCGGAGCGCTCCACCCGGACCGTGGCGGTGCCGTCGCCCTCGCCGTAGGCGTAGCTGGCAATGTTGATAAAGATCTCCTCCACGGCCAGCTCGATATTCATTTTCGATTTGAAGGAGCAGGCGCTGCCCAGACGTTCTGCGACAAAGGCCTGCACAGCGTCCAGGCGCTCACGCTTGGCGGGAATGTTCAACTCGTCCCGGGAAAAGTCCAGCCTATCATTTCGATTCAACAGCCCCATCAGTTCCTGCCTCCAGTGTTCGATTTCCGCCTGCCCGGCCTCGGTATCCAATCCGCCTCGCCGTATGGATCGGCGGATCAGGCGGACGTAGCCGACGATGCGGGCCTTTTCTTCCACTTCCCGCAGTTTTTCTTTCTGGGCGCAGCCCAGATAGGATTCCAGAAAGCGCCGCCAGAAGATGCCTGCCGTCTCGTAGCTGTAGCCTTGGAAACGCTGAATCACGCTGTGGTCCAGCTCGGAGAAGCCCAAGAGAGAATTGTAGACGCTGCCCAGCTCAAAAATCGGGTGACCCACCGACAGGGTATCCATGTCGATGATCAGCACCTCGCCGTTTTGGATTTCGAGATTTTTCGTGTGGTAGTCCCCGTGGAGCATGTGCCGGTCTTCGGGAACGGCCTCCGTCATGGCCCGCAGCTTGCTCCAGGCCGCCTCCGGCAGATAATCCCGGAGAAAGTCTACCCAGCCCAGGACGTTTTGCTTCATATCGGGCAGCGTCCCTGCGGGAACCTCGGTATCGTGGATCTGCCGCAGAAGGCCGGCGAACTCCCGCACGCACCAGTCCAGCTTGTCCGGCTCTTTGGCGATGATGGAGGAGAAGGAGCGGGCGTTCAGCAGCTCGAATACGGTGCCGTATTGCTCGCCCACCCGGACCACGTCGTAGGAGATGGCGGTGGGGATGCCCAGGACCAGAGCCAGCTTCGCCATTTCCCGTTCATGGCGAATGTCCTCCGGGTCGCAGCCGTCGCGATAGACCTTGACGGCGATCTCGTCGCTCCAGCGGTAGACGGAACCGTTGGCGCCGTGGCCGATCTCCTCGCAGCCCTCTACCGAAAGCCTGCGCAGGGCCTTTTCCACCGACATGATCTGGGTGAAGCCCGTTTCGTCCAGGATCTGGTAGATCTCGGGCTTGACGTTGACGATCCGCAGCTCGGCTCCCTTTTTTCTGATACGCAGCAGGATCCGCAGACCGGCGCTGGAAATGTAATCCAGCTTTGCTGCGTCCAGCTTAATGGGTTCTGTGCTGTTACCGATCCGGCTTTGCAGATCCTTCTCGGCTTGGGCCGCATTGTTGGTGTCGATGCGGCCGCTTAGTTCGATTGTCATAACGAATGCCTCGCTTCCGGCGTGTAGCGTTGTGGTATGCTGTCGGGGATTCCTCAGGGCTTCGGCTTGGGGATTCGCTTCCGGCTGGGGCTGATGGCCCGCTGGGGACAGACCAGCAGGCAGAGATGGCAGCCCACGCACTTTTTCCCGTTCAGCACGGGCCGGCGGGTCTCATCCAAACGAATGGCTTGGTGGCCGCCGTCGGCGCAGGAAATGACGCAGCGCCCGCAGCCGATGCACTTGTCCCGTTGAAATTTGGGGAAGAGTACCGTGTCGCGCTCCAGCACGTCCGTGGTGTCGCTGACGGAACTGAGGCCAAGGCCCCGGGCCTCAGCCGGGTCCCGGAAGCCCTTCTCCGCCAGATAGAGATTCAGACCGGCCTTCAGATCGTCAATGATCCGGTAACCGTACTGCATGACGGCGGTGGTGACCTGGATGCTGGCAGCCCCCAGGAGGATGAACTCCAGGGCGTCCAGCCAGGTCTCCACGCCACCCATGGCGCTCAGATGCAGGCCCTCCAGGGCAGGGTTCTGGGCCAGCTCGGCAATGAAGCGCAGAGCGATGGGCTTCACGGCGCAGCCGCTGTAGCCGCCCACGGCGGACATGCCGTGGACCGCCGGCGCGGAGATATAGGTGTGAGGGTTCACGCCGATGATGCTCTTGATGGTGTTGATGGCGGCAATGCCGTCGGCGCCGCCCCGTTTGGCGGCCTCCGCCGCAGGGCTCATGGACGCCACGTTGGGGGTCAGCTTTGCCAGTATGGGGATCCGGGTGCCCCGTCTGGCTGCGGCGGTGAAGCGCTCCACCAGCTCGGGCACCTGACCGATGTCGGAGCCCAGGCCTCCGTCGGCCATATTGGGGCAGGAGAAGTTCAGCTCGATGGCGTCCGCGCCGTTTTCCTCGCAGAGGCGGGCCAGCTCCTCCCACTCCGCGTCGTTCTGACCCATGATGGAAGCCAGAATGAACTTGGAGGGATAATTCTGTTTCAGGCGGCGGAAGACAGCCATGTTCTCCGCCACACTGTGGTCTGAGAGCTGCTCGATGTTCTTGAAGCCGATGATGCTGCCGTTGTCGCCGGTGATGGCAGAGAAGCGGGGCGAGGCTTCGTGAATCTCGAAGGAGCAGATGGTCTTGAAGGCAACTCCCGCCCAGCCGGCCTCAAAGGCCCGGGCGCACATGTCGTAGCTGCTTCCCACCACGGAGGAGGAAAGCAGGAAGGGATTTTCCAGGGGAATTCCGCACAGGTCGGTCCGAAGCCGATCCTGATCCCCTGGCGGGTCGATCTCCAGCTCGGGGCGGACCTCCTCCCGCAGACGGCGCAGCAGACCGCGGATCGGGACCTGGCCGGGCCGCACACAGGCGGTCTCGCAGGGGGCGGGGCAGCCGACGCAGAGATCCTCCGCCGGCAGGCGGGAGGCCGCTGCCTTTTCGTTGTCAAACCAGATGCTTCGGAGGAGGGAAGCCGTGTCCAGCCTTCCGCAGGCCTTGCTGCACGGCGCGTCGCAGCACAGGGCACATTTCAACATATCTCCGCGATAGAGAGTCCTCTGGAACATTTTGGTTCACCCTTTCGGAAAATAATCAGAGTACCAGCGTCAGGTTGTTGAGGCCAAGGGAGTTTACATAACTTGAATCCTTTACCATGCTGAGTACCAGCCTCAGACCAATGTGGGCAGTAGGATCGCTGCTCTTGTGGAGTTCCATATATTTGACAGGGTCAAAGTTGATGCAGTTGTCGCGGATGCGAATGATCCGCCGGTCCTCGTCCAGCACCAGCCGCACCTCCACGTCGTGGGAGAGCCGGTCAAAGCTGAAGCCGTGCCGGACGACGTTGACGGTCATCTCCTCCACGCACAGGCCGATCAGGTTGGAGAGCCGCTTATCGAGGCCGTGCTTCAGGCAGAAGGCGGGGACCTCCTCGGCAAAAGCCATAGCCTCCTCCAGGGAGTGGAGCTTGCGGCAGAGGCAGCGATCCGCCGCGGCGCCGAAGTCCGGCTCCAGCATGCTGTAGGCCTCGGCGCTGATGGAAACGCTCCCGTGCCGCCGCCAGACCAGGCAGGAAAAGGCGATCAGGGCGGCGGTCTCGCCGCAGAGGAAGCCCAGCCAGATGCCGGTGACGCCCCAGAAGCGGCTCAGCACAAAGGCGAAGAACACCGGGAAAACAAAGTTCTGCAGCACGGAGATCAGCTCTGTCAGCCGCAGGCGGTTGACGCCCTGGTAGTAATTCTTAAAAGAGGAGTTGATGGAGGAGGGAACCATGGACAGCACAAAGAGCCGCAGGCCGGAGACGGCCAGGAGCTTGGCAGAAACGCCGCTTCCCAGGAAGAGGGTCACCAGCGGCTCCGCCAGCAGCAGACCGACCAGCGTGACGACCACGTCCAGCACAATGGCGCTGCGGGTCATGATGGGCAGCAGCTCCAGGATCGAGTCGCGGTCCCGGTCGGTGTAGAAGATGGCGGCCAGCATCATGGCCACGGCGCCGATGCCGGAGCCGAAGCAATAACAGAGATTGCCAACCGTGGAGATCACCGAATAGGCGGCCACTGCCCGGTTGCCCTCCACCTCCAGCAGCATGCGGTTCAGCAGGAAGACCAGAAACACCATGCTGATCTGGTTGACCACCGTGGGGACGCCGCAGGCGCTCAGCTCCCTGCCCACGGAGGCCTTGATCAGGCGGCGGCGGAAATGGAACATGCAGTCTTTCCGCAGGAAATAGCCCGCGCCGATGCCGAAGGCAACATAGTAGCTGACGGTGGAGGCCAGGCCCATGCCCAGGGTGCCCCAGCGCAGGACGAAGACGTTCAGCAGATCCAGGGCGATGTCGGTTACCGTCATGGCGATCACGGCGGCCACCAGCCGGGTCCGGCAGCCGGCGAGCTGCATGTAGGGCACCATGATCTGGGCGCAGAGAAAGGCCGGCGCGCCGATGATGAAGCCGACGATGTAATCCTTGGTGAGTCCGAAGACCGAATTGTCCGTTCCGGGATGACCGGCGCCCAGCAGAGTGGTCAGGGGGCGCAGCAGAACGAAGACCAGGACCAGACCCACCGCGGAGATCCCCGCCGCCAGGGAGACGGAGACGGAGTAGCAGGCGTCGGTGGCCTCCTGGTCGCCCCGGCCAACGGTCTTGCTGCACAGGACCTGGACGCCGGAGGAGATCAGACTGCCGAAGGCGGCGAAGACCAGCAGCAGGGGACTGGCGAGTCCGTAGGCGGTCATGGAGTCCTCGCCCAAAAAGCGGCCGATCATGATGCTGTCCACCAGCATGCAGAGGGTCACGGTCATGGAGGAGACAATCTGCGTCAGGAGCATCTGACGAAATAATTTTTTGATCATTGTCGTATTTTGTTGTTCAGAATGTGGTGCTGCGGCGCAGCTTGCGCCCCGCAGCGTCCGGACGGCGGAGGATTACTCGATGGTGAGAATGTCGGAGAAGCCGGTGACCTCGAAGATATCCAGGATGGCCTCGTTCACATGGAGAAGCTTCATTTCGCCGTCCTTCGCGCTCATGGTTTTCTGGGCGGAGAGCAGCACCCGCAGCCCCGCGGAGGAGATGTAGTCCAGGTTTTCAAAGTCCAGGGTCAGCTTGCTCACACGCGGCATGGCCTTCTGCAGGGCGTGCTCCAGATCCTGGGCGGTGGTGGTGTCCAGACGTCCCTCCAGAGCAAAGACGGCGTCGTCGTCTCGGATGGTTTTGGAGATGTTCAGCATATTGATATCCTCATTTCCTTGATGTAGTGGATGATTGATGCTGATTATAGCACAAACGCCGCATAAAATCAAAAAATTTTTTTCTTCTTTGGGAAATATTGCGCGAAAACGGTCCCCTTGCGGGGAGCTTTGAAAAATTTTTGATGACATTGCGGGCGTTTTGTTGTATGATAGGCACAGGAGTTCCGCGTGAGGCCCTGTTTGTGTCTGAAGCCGGCCCTTTACCGCGGGCTGTTCTTTTGAATTCCCGGTTTCCCCGGATTCCCTGCGATGATCAACCGCCGATCCCGTTCCCGCCGAAAAGCCGGGACAGGCGCAGGCGGAATTACAAAGGAGTTTACCATGATCCAAGTCAAGAAGATCCAGATTCCGGAGCTGCCCACCCGGAAAGCCCGGCGGCTCTATGTCAGCCTTCCCAAGGACTACGACGACTCCGAGCGCCGCTACCCGGTGCTCTATATGTTTGACGGCCATAACGTGTTTTACGACCGCCACGCCACCTTCGGCAAGAGCTGGGGCATGAAGGAATACCTGCAGCGCACGAAGCTGCCCCTGATTGTAGTGGCCATCGAGTGCAACCCGGAGGGGGATCGCCGCCTGCACGAATATGCCCCCTGGGATTTCGTTTACCCGCCCTTCGGGGAGATCGACGGCCTGGGGAAGACGACCATGGACTGGATAACGCGCACCCTCAAGCCGGAGATCGACCGGAGCTACCGGACTCTGCCGGACCGGGAGCACACCATGATCGCCGGCAGCTCCATGGGCGGTCTGATGACGCTCTACGCGCTCGTGGCCTACAATCAGACCTTCTCCATGGGCGCCGCCCTGTCGCCCAGCATCTGGGCCGGGGGCATGCGTCTGGTGGAGCTGATCGCCAAGGCCGGGATCGCCGCCCCAACCCGGGTCTATCTGGACCTCGGCACCGCGGAGATCCCGGAGGATCAGCAGTATGCCTATTCCGCCATGTTCGGACTTGCGGGGACCCTGTCCCTCTTCGGCGCGGACGTGGCGGCCCGGATGGTCCCCGGGGCGGAGCACAACGAGGCCGCCTGGGAAAAGCGGATTCCCGTCTTCATGGACTACCTGCTGAAACCCATGTACGACGCGGACAGGGAATAGACAGAGGAGGGCGAACAAAATGGCGTTCTTTCATAAAAGCTCCAAGCAGAAGGCCCCGGCCTATGACGCGGAACGGCTGCAGCCGGCCGTCCGCAAAAGCTATTGCAACCGGGAGATGACTCTGGGCTTTCTCGAGAAGGAGAGCGGGCAGTTCCGCGCCTACTGCGGCGCCTCCACCCAGCGGGAGCTGGAGGACTTCTGCCGGCAGTACGGGATCCGTCCGGAGGATCTGAAAACCATATACTGATTTTCGATGGATTTTTAGAAAAACCCTCCTTTTATTCATCTTTTATTCATATTTCTGCTAAAAGTTACAATTTTTAGTTGCCATTTGCCTGAGTATGCAGTATAATTGCTCCATGTGGAAAGCCTCCACAAATTTGAAAGGAGAGATATTTGCATGGAAATCCAGATTATCCCGCTGATTATCGTCATCGCGTACCTCGTGGGAATGCTGATCGTCGGCGCTGTCGTCAGCAAGCTGAAGATCAAGAATTCCAAGGACTACATGGTCGCCGGCCGTCGGATGGGCCTGTTCATGGTGGCCTTCTCCCTGTCCGCCAACAACATCGGCGGCGGCTGCACCACCGGCCTGGCCCAGAAGGCCTTCGGCGACTGGGGCATGAGCGCATGCTGGTATGTGCTGGCGGCTTCCATCGCCATGATCCCCCTGGCCTACTTCGCCCCCAAGATCCGCAAGACCATGGCCGTCACCATCCCTGAGGTTGTGGGCCGCCGCTTCGGCAAGGTCTCCAGCAACTTCACCGGCATTCTGAGCGTTTTGTCCCTGTTCTGCCTGACCTCCTCACAGATCGCCGCCTCCGGCTCCGTCATCAACGCCCTGATTCCCAGCATTCCTCTGAATGTCTGCCTGATCTTCGCCGGTCTGGTTATCATTCTCTATACCACCATGGGCGGCATGATCGCCGACCAGATCTCCGACCTGGTACAGTTCCTGATCATTATCGTTGGCCTGGCGATTGCGACGCCGCTGGTCCTGAAGGGAGCCGGCGGCTGGGATGCCATCGCCGCCAAGCTGCCCGAGGCGAAGCTGGACTTCACCGCCATCGGCTGGGCCACCATCATCGGCTACATTTTCAACTACTTCTGCACCTTCCTGGCCGGCCCCGAGATGGTCTCCCGCTTCGAGACCGCCAAGGACGAGAAGACCGCCAAGAACGCTTCCTTCCTCTCTGCCATTCTGATGGCCGCCATGTCCATCTTCCCCACGCTGCTGGGTCTGGCCGCCTTTGCCATGAAGGACAACCTGCCCGGTCTGGCTGAGAACGGCTCCAACGCCATGATGATGATCACCGGCAAGTACGCCCCCGGCGTCGTCACTGGCCTGATCTCCGCCGCCATCATCTGCGCCACCATGTCCTCCGCGGACTCCAACCTGCTCTGCATGTCCACCATGGTCATCAACGACCTGTATACGGGCTTCGGCGGCGATCTGAAGAAGCTGTCGGAGAAGAAGATCATCTTCCTGACCCGTGCCTGCAACGTGGTGGCTGCGCTGGTTGCCATGCTGATCTCCCTCTTCGGCGTGTCCATTGTCACCATGAACACCTTCGCCTTCGGCATCCGCTGCGCCGGACCCTTTGCCGCCTACGGCCTGGGCCTGGTGGTTCCCAAGGCCACCAAGAACGCCGGCCTGATTTCCATCTTCACCGGCACGGCTGCCTTCATCGTCTGGCAGCTGATCGGCGGCGGCAAGACCGTCTGGCTGATGCTCCCCGTGGTCTTCGGCTGCCTGGTCAGCGCCCTGACCTTCTTCATCGTCTACTGGATCGAAAAGGCCCGCGGCGTCGAGCCCGCGCCCTCCGCCTTCCTGACTCCTGAAGAAGAAGCCGCCAAGATTGCCGAAGAAAGCGCCGCCATGTAATCCGAAGGCGTCAGCGTTTTCAACAACACAGAACAACAATCCCTGAAACACAGCGGGCCGGAGCGTTTGCTCCGGCCCGCCTTTTGCGTGCTCAGATCTGAATACGAAACAACGATTTCAGCCGTTATGGGAGAACAGTGGAAAAACTGCCGATATAGTCGATCCCATCGGGGCTGTCCAAGGCCGGGTCCTCCAGGCGGAGCTTCGGCGTCATACCCAGCGCCTCCGCGGCCAGGGCGAAGTGACACAGGGCGATGCCCAGGTCCACCTTCTGCAAATCCCAGCCGCTTTTGTCCACATAGCCCTTGCTGTGCTTCTCATAGAAGTGAACGACATTTCCGATCCGTACCGCCCGCCAGGGCTGGCGGTTCACCGCTGAGGGAGCCTTCCGCACCGCCTCCAGGGGGGTGATCAGCTCCCCCGCGGCCTCCGGCGTCAGGGGATGGGAGAAATCCCCGTCGAAGAACAGGGTCCCGAAGGGCAGGCGCTCGCCGGCCTTGACGCCCCTGCGCATGAGGGTCTCCCGCAGGGACATCTTCGCCGCCGGATAGCCCACGGGGCTGGCGCAGGGCATGATTTCGTCCGGCTTCAGCTCCATGGCGGCCTCGAAGGCGGAGCGGTTGAAGGTCCCGGCGATCCAAACGGTGCCCATGCCCAGAGCCGCGGCCCGCAGCAGCAGAGTCTCAAAGGAGTAACCGAAGGCCTCCTCCGCGTGGGGTGCCCGGGTCAGCTTGCCCGCCAGCCAGAGCGCGGTGCCGGTGATGACGGGGCTGGATAGCCCTTTGTCCCGGGCGTCCAGCAGCGCAAAGCTGACCGGCAGGTCGTAGGGGTTTTTCGCGTCCGCGAAGAGCTCCGACAGCCGCGCCTGGTCCCGTGGCGACAGATCCTGCCCGTCGAAGCTTCGCACGCTGCGCCGCGCGGCGATGGTCTCCAGAATGGTCATTTGGCATTCCTCCGTTTTCGTTTGCAGAGCGGGGTCGAAAAGCGGCCGCGCTCCTGTGTTATCCAGACAAAAGTCGAAAAAAGTGGAAAAAACAGCATTTATACTTGATATTACTTGAATTCTATGTAATAATAATACAGAATAGAGAAAATTGCAAGTTTTGATTTTACCGCAGGATAAGACCCGCAGGCGCGGGACCGCGCCGCAAGCCGACGAAAGGAGGCTGGGAAGAGATATGTATGAAGTAGACAACCGATACCCCGAGATCATGCCCCTCTACTCGAAGGTCAGTGGCGGGAAGAGCTACGGCGCCCTGCACGGCGCAACAGCCATGAACAAAGCTAAGCGGACTTCCCGGATCAACGACCTCAAGCGGAGCTTCTGGACCACCGCGGCCGCGGTGGTGGCGGTGCTGGCCTTGATGGTATCCGGCGGAGACGAGAGCCCGGCGGCAAAGAGCTTTCTGGAGCCGACCCTGGAGATCGTCTCCGCGGAGCAGGGCTCCGACAACCTGGATGAGCTGTACTACAGCTACGAGGTGGAGCTGAACGACGCCGAGGCTGTGGACGTCACCGTCACGGCCCGCACGGAGGACGGCGAGATCCTGGGGACCGCCGGCCCCTACCACCACGAGACCAGCGGCGTCTCCGAGCAGATGCGCATGACCGTTTCCCGCCCCGTAGGTCTCTCCAGTCTGAAGCTGGAGCTCACCGCCAGCTATTATCGGGACGGGGAATCGTACCAGCTGAACGCAGAGCGGGAGGTGCCGATGCGGGAGCCGGAGCCGGTTACAGAGCCCCTAACGGAGCCGGCCACGGAGCCGTCTCCCACGACCGCCGAAACCGTCGCGCCCTCTGAGACCCCGACGCTGAGCATCCTCAGTTGCGAGCTCAACGGCTCCAACGTGAGCCCCCTGCGTTACCGCTACGAGATCACGCTGGCGGGTGCGGAGTCCATAGAGGTCACGGCGGAGATCACCGACCAGGCCGGCAATCCGCTGGGCGCCGACGGACCCTGGTTCCATGGCGGGACGGAGAGCTCCCCGCTGCGGGAGACCGCTCTGGAATGGGAGGAGAGGCCCGCGGAGCTCACGCTGACGCTGACAGGCAGCTACACCGAAAACGGCGAGACCAAGACCCTGACGACCAGCCAGACCCTGGCGGTGCCGGAGGAGCCCTTCACGGCCCCGACCCTGACCGTGACCGACGCGATGCTCCAGAGCCCGGAGGGGACGCCTCTGCGCTGGCGATATGAGCTGCAGCTGAACTCCGCGGAAAGCCTGGAGGTCAGCGCCCAGATCACGGACGAAAACGGCAATTCCCTGGCGAGCGACGGCCCCTTCCTCCATACAGCTTCGGAGCGCGCTCCGGAGCGGGAGACCGCTTTGAGCTGGACGACCCGACCCAGGGAGATCACCCTGACCCTCACGGGCAGCTACACCGAGGATGGGGAAGCCAGGACTGTCACGGCAAGCCAGACCGTTGAGATGCCGGCGGTGCCCTTCACAGCCCCGACCCTGACCATCTCCAACGCCTCCCTCAACGGCACGTCCGTGACGCCTCTGAGCTACCACTACCGGGTGCGCCTGAATTCCGCCTCGTCCCTGCGGGTGCAGGCGGTCATCAGCTCCAATACCGGGGCCAGGCTGGGCACCGACGGTCCCTATACCCACAGCAAATCCGAAACCTCTCCCACCCGGAGAGCGGCCCTGAGCTGGACGACCCGGCCGGAAACGGTGATTCTCACCCTGACGGGCAGCTACACCGAAAACGGCGTGACCAAGACCGTCACCGCCAGCCAGACCCTGCGGGTGTCGGAGCCCGCCTTCACGGCCCCGACTCTGACCATCGCCAACGCGGCCCTGAACGGGACCGACGCGAAGCAGCTCAACTACAGCTACCGGGTGAGCCTCAACTCCGCGGCCTCTATGCAGGTCCGGGCTTCGATCACATCCAACACCGGCGCCGGCATCGGCAGCGGCGGCCCCTATACCCACAACAGCTCCGGGACCTCGCCCACACGGAACGCCGCCCTGAGCTGGACGACCCGGCCCACCACCGTGACCCTGACCCTCACCGGTACTTACACCCAAAACGGGAGCACCAAGACCGTCACGGCCACCCAGCGGCTGACCGTTCCCGAGGCGCCCTTCACAGCGCCCAGGCTGAATCTGGTCAGCGCGACGCTGAACGGCTCCAATGTGACGCCCCTCAGCTACAGCTACCGGGTGACCCTCAACTCCGCGGCCTCCATGCAGGTCCGGGCGACGATCAGATCCAACACTGGAGCCCAGCTGGGCACGGACGGCCCCTATACCCACAGCAGCTCCGGCAATTCACCCACCCGGAGCGCCGCTCTGCGCTGGACCACCCGGCCCACCACAGTCACCCTGACCCTCACGGGCACTTATACCGAGAAGGGAAGCACCAAGACCGTCACTGCCACCCAGACCCTGAACGTGCCTGCGGAGCCCTTCACAGCGCCGACCCTGGCCATCGCCAACGCCGCCCTGAACGGGGATGACGCGACGGCCCTCAGCTACGCCGCCCGGGTGACTCTGAACTCCGCGGCCAATCTGCAGATCCGGGCGACGGTCACGGCCAACGGCGGCGCCTCCCTGGGCACGGACGGTCCCTTCACCCAGAGCAGCTCTGGCACCTCCGCGACCCGGAACGTGGCCCTGAGCTGGACCACCCGGCCCGCCTCCGTCACCCTGACTCTGACGGGTACTTACACGGAGAACGGAACCTCAAAGACCGTCACCGCCACCCAGACCCTGAACGTGCCCTTCACGGCGCCGACGCTGAGCATCTCGGACGTCTTCCTGGACGCCGATGATGTGACGCCCCTCAGCTACAGCTACCAGGTGACCCTGAACTCTGCCCAGAGCATGGAGGTCAGCGCTGCAATCAGCTCCGACCTGGGCGAAAACCTCGGGGCGGACGGGCCCTACAGCCATACGGCCTCCGGCAGCTCTCCCACCCGGAGCGTGGATCTGGAATGGGACAACTGGCCCGGCACCGTGACCCTGACCCTGACGGGCACCTATACCGAAAACGGGAGCACCAAGACCGTCACCGCCAGCCGGACCCTGGAGGTGCCGGCGGAGCCCTTCACCGATCCCACCCTGGAGATCAAGACCGCAACGGCGGTTCAGGGAAGCAGTATGGTGGTCTACAACTACATCGTTACCCTCAACGACGCCACGGAGCTCCAGGTCGACGCGGAGATGAGCTATGAGGAGGAGATTGAGCAAGACGACGGATCCTTTGAGATCGTGACCGAGACCCTCCTGACCGGCGGCCCCTTCACCCACACGGCGTCCGAGACCTCGGAGCTGCAGAAAGAGGAGATCGGCGATCTGGAATCCTTCCCGGAGATCACTCTGACCCTGACCGGCACCTATCAGACGAAGAACGGCGAGACCAAGACCATTACAGTCTCCAAGGTGCTGGAGTTCTTCGATGAACCGGAGATCGAGGTCACCGCCGCCCAGCGCGACCCGAGCGATCCGGAGAAGATCATCTACAGCGCGGACATCCTGCTCCATGACGCCGAGAGCCTCAGCGTGAACGCGGAGCTCAGCATGGAATCCACGGTCTACGGTACCGACGGCCCCATCGAAATCACCTCATCCCAGTCGATTACCGACCGGGTGATCGACGCGCCCGACTCCGCCGGACACGATGTGACGCTTTGGTTGGTCGGCACCTACGAGATCGAAGGCGAGAGCTTTGAGGTCTGGGGCTTCATGGATGTGGAGGCCGCGCCCTTCACCGATCCGGAGCTCACGATCAATTCCGCCGCCCATAACGCGGACGGGGTGCTCTACGAATACGAGCTCACCCTGAACTCCGCCTCCGAGATGCAGATCACCGCCAGCTTCTACGACAATGCGGGCCTGCTGCTGCTCACGTCCCCGGCGGTGCTGCGGGACAGCAGCGGAAGCTTCACGGAGAGCGAAACGGACATCAATATCAGCACGGCCTCCAGGATCGTTCTCACAGGCGAGTATGACCGCTACGGCAGCACCCAAACCGTCACCGCCTCGGCGGAGATCGAGGCTCCGCCCTTCACCGCCCCGAGCATCACCGAATTCGGCGCCAACGTCCCGCTCTTCGAGGAAAGTGCTGATTTTGAGGTTGACTTCTACTATCATCTGAATATGGGCGACGCCGACCAGGTGATCATCACGGTCTCCGTCGTTTCAAGCGACGGCCTGTTCCTTGGAGACGACGGCGGGATCACCCAGACCGAGACAGATTATTACGACGGCTCCGTTTCGCCGGACTACGAGGAGGGCAATGCCTCCGTGGTCGTAACCATCACCGGCGAGTACAAGGAGAACGGCGTGACAAAGACCATCTCCCAAAGCACGACCGTCCCGGTCGTCATGGCGCCGGATTCCTTCACGAGCGACGGCGAAGTTTCCCTGGGTCCCACCGATGATACCCTGTATTTCGGTTACTGGGCCGAATTCCTGGCAAGAGAGCAGGATCCGCACCTGAACGCATACAACTTCCAGGTCAAAAGCCTGACCGCCTACTGGTGCGACAACAGCGGCGCACAGGTCGGTCAGACCGAGTACGACAGCTCCGTGCTCTCTCAGTTCACCATCTCCCGGAGCGACAATTCCTATCTCTTCGAATGCAACGGAGTCATTCCCGGACCTACCGCAGGCTCCGGTGGGCCAAAGGTCATATTCCGGCTTGTGGTGACGGACGTCTCTACAGGAAACGACTACACGACCGACACGGATATTCTCGATATTCAAAATTAACCGCAGCAAAGAAACGATTATAGAGGAGGAACCAACATGAAAGAAAAGAAACGCGGCGCAAAGGCATATCTTACTTTCGTTATCGTGGCGATCATCACCCTGGTGCTCGCCAACCCCAAGTGGCTGCCCCTGTCCCAGTCCCTGCGGGCCAAGCTCGCCAGCACGGAGCGCAGCAATCTGATCCTCAACCAGGATCTCAAGACCACGGTGGCTCAGATCATCACGGTGGTGGTGGCGATCTGTATCGTCTGGCTGATCTACCGGATCCTGTGCTTCATCCTGCGGCTCATCGGCAAGAAGAACAAGCGGACCTTCACGATCACCGAGATGTGCTGCGGGCTGCTGAAATACCTGTCGGTCATCGTGGCCGTCGTCTGGAGTCTGACCATCCTGGGCGTGGACGCCGGGGCGGTCCTGGCCGGCGTCGGGATCATCGGCCTGATCATCGGCTTCGGCGCCCAGAGTCTGATCGAGGATATCATCACCGGCGCCTTCATCATCTTTGAAAATCAGTACAGCGTGGGCGACATCATCGTCCTGGACGACGTCCGCGGCGTGGTCCGCAGCATCGGCGTCCGCACCACCGTCATCGAGGACGACGGCGGCAACCTCAAGGTGGTGAACAACTCCGACATCCGCAACTTCCAGAACCGCTCCCGCATCAACTCCCTGGTGATCATCATCTGCGCCGTGGCCTACGACACGGATCTGCGGCGGCTGGAGAAGGTCATGGAAAAGGAGCTGCCGGGATCGAGAAAGAACCATCCCGACCTCTACCTGACCGACATCCGCTATATGGGCGTGGAGGAGCTGGCGGACAGCGGCGTCAACCTGAAGTTCTCCGTCCAGGCCGACGAGGAAAAGTTCTTCCAGGCCAAACGCGCACTGAACCGGGACGTCAAGCTGCTGCTGGACGCCAACGGCTTCGAGATCCCCTTCCCCCAGGTGGTGGTACACAAGGGAGACTGACGGAAACACCCAAACGAAAGACGACCCCCCGATCAGGGAGGGTCGTCTTTCGTTCACACGGACAGCAGGGAACCGGATCAGGGATTTGGGATACGGAATTAGATTTCCACATTCACGATCCGGATATAGCGCTGCAGGGGATAGCTTCCGTCGTGGGCTTCGCCGGGGACGCCCTCAGACATGGAGCCGGGGCGGGTGATCCGGGTGAGACCGGCCTGCGCCAGCAGCTGCGTCAGCGCTTCCCGCTCCGCCGGGGGACAGGCCAGGCCCGCGGTCTGCAAATAGGACTTGGCCTTTCGCAGTACCGGGAGGATTTCCTGGCGGGGCAGACGCTTTACCAGCACGTTGGCGAACATGGGAGAGAGCTCCAGGGCGCTGTCCTCCTTCGGGATCAGCGAGCAGAGGGGAGAGGACCAGGGCTTCGATGTCCCGCCGTTCAGGATGGCCTCCAGCCGATCCGTATAAGTCCGCAGCGTCAGCTCCGCCACCGCGCCCAGGGTCCGGGGCCGGCGCGCCTCGGCCGCCCTTTGCAGAATCGGCCAGAACCGATCACAGAAGGCGCGGAGATCCTCCATCCGCTCCGTGTCCAGATAAATGACCTGACAGGAGGAGCAGAGCAGCTGCCGGGTGACAACCAGATGCTCCGCCAGGGCGGTCAGCTCCCGCTCCGGGACCGCTCCGGAAAGATACGCGAAGCTCAGCCGGTGGCCCCACTCGATCAGCTTTGTCCCAGGATGGGCGAAGCGGCGCACCGCCGAGACCGCGGCTTCTCCGCCCCAGACCACGATGCCGTCGGCCAGCTCCGCCATCCTTTGGATGGCCCCAACGTCGGAGGAGGGGGTGTCGAAGACGTAGATGTAGTCTGCCAGCCGGGGCTCCAGCTCCAGCAGGGCCTGAAAGATCTCCAGGGAAAGGCCGTTGTCCGCCTGGGGCAGCTTCAGGATGTTGATATTGCCCGTGACGAGTCCCTCGGCCACGGAGAAGGCCGGCAGGCCGTCGGCGTTGCCCGCGGCAATGTGCAGCAGGACGCCCAGGGGCCGGGTCAGCACCCGCACAGGCTGCAGCCCTGCGGGAGGCTCGGTCAGATAGTCCGGGCGGAAGTCGGCTCCCAGCTCCGTTCGCAGCATGAATTCCAGATTGTCCCGCCGCAGCAGACGGACAGCCAGCTCCTTGTATTGCTCCGCTCCGTCGATTTGCAGGGCGGCGATCCGTTCGTCGAATTCCCCGGCAGCCACCCGCTTTCCCAGCTCGTCGATGGCGGCCACGACGGTCTCGGCCTCCAGGGGCGGTCCCGCCAGGGTGGCGTTGAGCTTCGCTTCCAGACCCGCCAGGATCTCGCTCTGCATGGAGCTCTCCCAGCGCTTTCCGTTTGCCAGGATCATAGGCTCACCTCCACCTTGTTCAGGATTTCCGCAGCGCCCGCGGCGCAGGTCTTGATGTCCTGGAGCCCCACCCGGCCCAGGATTTCCAGCCAGGGAGCATCCAGACCGCAGCCGCACTCGTCGGCGTCGTGGAGGATTCCCAGATCGTCGGTCATGACGGAGAGCAGGGGCGTTCCCACATCCATGGGGGTGATCAGATTCACCAGCCCCGGGGTCCCGTTGGGAACGGGCTTCAGCGTCGCCGGGTCCCGGATGAGAACGCGGCTGTAGATGGGGATGTGGAAGTGGTGCCGCTCGCAGTCATTGTAGAAGATCGGGTGCTCCACGGCTCCGAAAAACTCGATGATGTCCCGGTCGTCCAGGCCCAGGACCTTCTTCGCCAGAGCGTAGAACTCAGACTTGTCCACCTCCTCCGCGTAGAACTGCTTCCAGCCGCCTCCCAGCATGAGCTTGGAGCCCTTGGGAAGCCGGACCCGAACGCCCTGCTCCTCCATGCGCTTCATCAGGAACCAGGCGTAGGCCGGGAAGCCCATAAAGCGCAGGGGAAAACGGGAGCGGCTGTGCTTCACGATGGCGTCCTGGACGTGCTGCAGATCGAGCACGTAGTCCCCGAGCTCCGCCCGCGCTGTAGGGGCGGCCATTGGCCGCCCGCCCGAGGCAGATGCCTGGGTGTTTTGAGACAGGGAGCTTTCTGCGTGTTGCGGGCGGCCGCTGGCCGCCCCTACGGAGGGAGCGTTTTTCCGCCAGCGCAGGGCGTAGGTCCGGCTGAGGGCCGGAGTGAACAGGGTCACGCCGAAGGCGGTCCGGGAAACACCCGTGCGGTTCCGCAGCCGGGGCTGATAGCCGAAGACCACGTAGTGACAAGGTCTCCAGGACAGCAGCTTCCGCAGCCTGCAAATGTGCAGGACCATTTTCAGTCCCGCCCAGAGATCGCCCACGGAGAAGCCGATCTCACTGGCCCTTCCGCTGGTGCCTGAGGAGGTCACAACGCAGGGCAGCCGCCAGCGTGGGAGGGAAAAGAGCCGCCGCCGCTTGAACAGCGCCGTGGGCAGAAAGGGCAGCTCCGCCAGATCCTCCATGGTTCGCAGCCGCTCCGGCGCGAAGCCCGCGGCGTCCAGAATGGCCCGGTAGCCGGGGCAGTGGGCGTAGGCAAAGGCGCAGTTCTCCCGCACGGCCTGCATGAACAGCGCGTCGGTGCCTTTGAGGTCGTAAGGGTCCCGGTGCCGGAACAGTTTTCTGCGGTACTTCATCGGGAAATCACCTCCGCTCCCATCATAGCATAAGCTTCGACAAAAGGCAACAGGCAACAGACCCGCCTGTAGGGACAAGCCGCCAAAAGGCATGGCTTGCCGCTCCGTAGGGGCCGAACTCGAAGAGTCACGAAGTATGCCCACATCGGCCCTCACTCCGCGACGTTCCGCGACAGCCCACCGGGCTGTCGGCGCTGAACGCGCTTACATTGCTTGTCCGCTCCTCCCCCGCACGGACGAGTCACCAGTCACCTGTCACCTTGCATAAATAATAAAAACTTCCCATTGCCTTTTCTGTCAATTTATGTTACACTGTACAGTAAGGATACCATAGGCGAAGTCTTTTCCTGCGGCGATTCTCCCGCCGCGGAGCGCTGCGGCAGCGGTATCGAACTGATCCAGGAGGGCGATAACAGTGAATTTAACCTTTCGCGGCGGGGTTCATCCCAAGGGCCGGAAGGAGCTGAGCAGGGAAACGCCCCTGCGCCGCTTCGATCCCGGACCGGGCGAGATGATATTTCCCCTGGCCCAACACATCGGCAAGCCCGCAAAAGCCATCGTCAAGAAAAACGACCCGATTCTGGTAGGGCAGAAGCTGGCCGAGGCAGACGGTTTCGTCTCCGCCTGCGTCATCAGCTCCTGCTCGGGAAAGGTGAAAGCTGTGGAAAAGCGGCGCACCATTGCCGGAACCATGACCGAGTGCGTCGTCGTGGAGAACGACGGCCAATACACCCCCATGGAGGGCCTGGGTGAGCGGCAGGACATCTCCGACATTCCGAATCAGGAGATCCTGAACCGCGTGAAGGAGGCCGGCATTGTGGGCCTCGGCGGCGCGGGCTTTCCCACCCATGTGAAGCTGGCTCCCAAGGCGCCGGAGAAGATCAAATATCTGATTGCCAACGGCGCGGAGTGCGAGCCCTACATCACCTGCAACGACCAGCTCATGCGCAGCAACGCGGACGGCATCGTGGAGGGACTGGAGATCGCCCTGCGGCTCTATCCCAACGCGGAGTGCGTGGTCGGCGTGGAGGACAACAAGCCCGAGGCCATTGCCGCCATGCAGAAGGCCGTGGCCGGCAAGGAGCGCATGCGGGTCCTGCCCCTGCACACCAAGTACCCCCAGGGCGGCGAGCGCAGCCTGATCCGGGTCATCGCGGGGGTGGACTATCCCGTGTCCATGCTTCCGGCGGACGTGGGCTGCATCGTCCTCAACGTGGGCACCGCCTACGCCATTGGACGGGCGGTGGCCTGGAACGAGCCCCTCTACGAGCACGTGCTCACTGTCACCGGCGAGGCGGTCCGGGAGCCCGCCAACTTCATCGCGCGGGACGGCACCAGCTTCGCTCAGCTTTTGGAGGCCTGCGGCGGCCTCAAGGAGGGTGTGGAGGCCAAAAAGGCCCTCTCCGGCGGCCCCATGATGGGCGTGGCCGTGGGCAGCCTGGAGGTCCCCATCCAAAAGAACACCAACGCACTGACCGTTCTGACCGACGATCCGGTGGAAAAGGCTGAAAAGGATCAGACCTTCTGCCTCCACTGCGGCCGCTGCTCCACGGTCTGCCCCAACGGCCTGGTGCCCGCACTGATGGCGGACGCCATCCACATGCAGAACTGGGAGCGTTACGAGAACAAGCTCTACGGTCTGGAATGCATCGCCTGCGGCTGCTGCACCTACATCTGCCCGGCCAGACGGCCCCTGACGCAGCTGTTCAAGCAGACCAAGGCGGAGATCATGGCCCGCAAGCGGGCGGCGCAGGCAGGAGGTAAGAAATGAATCATACACTGAACCTTTCCGCCGGCCCCCACGTCCGGGACAAATGGACCACCTCCTTCATCATGAAAATGGTCCTACTGGCGCTGATGCCGGCTACGGTCATCGGGATCTTCACCTTCGGCCTGCCGGCCCTCTGGGTGATCCTGGTCTCGGTGATTTCCGCCGTGGGCACGGAATTTGTTTTCGACAAGCTCACCGGCAGGCCCGACACCTGGAAGGACGGCTCCGCGGCCCTCACGGGCCTGCTGCTGGCCCTGACCTTATCCGCCAGCACCCCCCTCTACGCGCCGATCATCGGCTCCATCTTCGCGATTTTGGTAGTCAAATGTGCCTTCGGCGGCCTGGGCAAGAACTTCATCAACCCGGCTCTGGCGGCCCGCTGCTTCCTTTTGATTTCCTTCCCCGGCGCCATGACCGTCTACGCCGTGGACGGCGTGGCCTCCGCCACTCCCTGCGCCGACCTGGCCGCGGGCAAGATCGTGAATCTCACGTCCATGTTCCTGGGCACCGCCAACGGTGTCATCGGGGGCTCCATCCTGGGTCTGCTGATTGGCGGCCTGGCCCTCTGGGCCTTTGACATCATCCACGGCCAGATCTGCTTTACCGTCATCGGGGCCTTCACCCTGGTTATCGCCCTCTTCGGCGGCAAGGGCTTCGATCCCGCCTTCCTGGCCGCCCATCTCTGCGGCGGCGGCGTGATCCTGGGCGCCTTCTTCATGGCCACGGACTACGTGACTTCCCCCATGAGCCGCCTGGGCCAGACCTTCTACGGCCTGCTCATCGGCGTCCTGGGCGCCCTGTTCCGCATCAAGGGCGCGGCGGCCGACTCCTTCAGCTACTCCATCATCACGGCGAACCTCTTCACGCCCTTCATCGACACCTACATCGTGGACAAGCCCTTCGCCTTCCGGGTCAAGGAGATGAACCGCCGCATCGACGGCTGGACCAAGAAGCCCCTGCTGCAGCGGATCCCCAAGCCCGTCATTGCCCTGACGGTGATCGCCATGCTGGCGGGCCTGGCCCTCTCCGGCGTCTACTCCATGACCAAGGACAGCATCGACGCCCAGAAGCAGGCCGCCTCCGCCGCCGCCTACAAGACGGTGCTGCCGGCGGCTGAGAGCTTCGAGCCCCAGACGGCCAAGGTGGAGGCCCTGGAGGGCCAGGTCTACGGCACGGACTTCGGCCGGGTCACCATCAACGAGGCCATGGTCGGCAAGGACGCCGACGGCAGCGTGGTGGGCTGGGCCGTCTCCGTCACCTCCGCCGAGGGCTACGACGGCAACGTCACCCTCTCCCTGGGCGTGGGCACCGACGGGAAGATCAACGGCATCTCCTTCACGGAGCTCCACGAGACCCCCGGCAAGGGCATGCTCTGGGCCGAGGACGACAACCTTTCCAAATTCGCCGGCAAGTCCGCGACGAAGCTGACCCTGGGCACGGACATTGACGCCATCACCGGCGTCACCGTCACCTCCAAGGCCGTGGTCAACGCGGTGAACGCGGGTCTGGACTTCATCAACACGCAGTTAAGGGGGGAGTAAGATGAACAAATATCTGGAACGGCTGTACAACGGCCTCATCAAGGAAAACCCCACCCTGGTCCTGATGCTGGGCATGTGCCCCACCCTGGCGGTCTCCACCCGGGCGGCCAACGGCATCGGCATGGGCCTGTCCACCCTGGCGGTGCTGGTCCTGTCCAACCTGGTGATCTCCCTGCTGCGGAAGCTCATCCCCGACCAGGTCCGGCTCCCGGCCTACATCGTCATCGTGGCATCCCTGGTCACGGTCACGGAGCTGCTGATCGAGGCCTATCTGCCCTCGGTCTACGAGGCCCTGGGCATCTACATCCCGCTGATCGTGGTGAACTGCATCATCCTGGGCCGGGCCGAGGCCTATGCCAACAAGAACGGTCCGCTGCTGTCCGTCTTTGACGGCATCGGCATGGGCCTGGGCTTCACCATCGCCCTGACCCTGGCCGGCGCGGTCCGGGAGATCCTGGGCAGCGGCACCTGCTTCGGCGCCCGGGTCCTTCCTGAGGCCGTGGAGCCCATGGGCATCTTCGTCCAGCCTCCCGGGGCCTTCCTGGTCATCGCCCTGTTCATCATCATCATGAACGCCATCGGCATCAAGACCCGCCAGCGCCAGCTGGTGGAGAGCGCCTGCGACGGCTGCTGCGCGAGCTGCGCGTCCAAGTGCGACGCACCGAAGGAGGCGGCAAAATGAATCAAAATCTGTTGCTTATCATCATTTCCGGCGCGCTGATCAACAACGTGGTCCTGAGCCAGTTTTTGGGCATCTGTTCCTTCCTGGGCGTGTCCAAGCAGATGAAGGCCTCCGCCTCCCTGGGCGGCGCGGTGATCTTCGTCATCACCATCGCCTCCGCCGTGGCGAGCCTGCTCTATGACAACGTCCTGGCCCCCCTGGGCCTGGATTTCATGAAGACCATCGTCTTCATCCTGGTCATCGCGGCCCTGGTGCAGATCGTGGAGATGTTCCTCAAGAAGAAATCCCCCGGCGTCTACAAGGCCCTGGGCATCTTCCTGCCCCTGATCACCACCAACTGCGCGGTCCTGGGCGTGGCGCTGACCAACGTGCAGAACGGCTACAACTTCATCGAGTCCGTTCTCTCCGGCTTCGGCACCGCCCTGGGCTTCACCCTGGCCATCGTCCTGCTGGCCGGCATCCGCAGCCGCATCAACGAGGAGGATCTGCCCGCCCCCCTGCGGGGCGCGCCCATCGTCCTGATCGCCGCAGCCCTGATGTCCATCGCTTTCATGGGCTTCTCCGGCCTGACGTTCTGAGGAGGCTGCCATGGATACGACTATTATTCTGATCACCACCATCGTCATCACCGTCATCGGCGCCATCGTCGGCGCGGGTCTGGTCTTTACCGGGAAGAAATTCCGCGTGGTCGTGGATGAGAAGGAGGCCGCCGTCCGGGAGCTCCTGCCCGGCAACAACTGCGGCGCCTGCGGCTACGCCGGCTGCGACGCCATGGCCGCCGCCATCGCTCAGGGCGAGGCCCCTGCCAACGGCTGTCCCGTGGGCGGCAGCCCCGTGGCCGAGAAGATCGCCGCCGTCATGGGCGTGGAGGCCGGGGCCGTGATCCGCAAAATCGCCTTCGTCCGCTGCAAGGGCTCCTGCGAGTATACCCAGAACCAGGGCAATTACATCGGCGTGCAGGACTGCGCCTCCGCCGTCCGCGCCGGCCTGGCCCTGACCAGCTGCGACTATGGCTGCTTAGGCTTAGGCAGCTGTATGAAGGCCTGCCCCAACGACGCCATCTATATCAAAGACGGCGTGGCCGAGGTCAACCGGAAGCGCTGCGTGGGCTGCGGCCTATGTGCCAAGGCCTGCCCCAAGGGTTTGATCGAGCTGATCCCCGAGACCCATCTGGTGGCAGTCCAGTGCTCCAACAAGGACCGGGGCCCCCAGGTCAAGGCGGTCTGCTCCGCCGGCTGCATCGGCTGTATGCTCTGCACCCGCCAGTGCGAGACCGGCGCCATCACCGTGACCAACAACCTGGCCCACATCGACTACGAGGCCTGCACCCAGTGCGGCAAGTGCGTGGAGAAATGCCCCGCCATGGTCATCACGCCCCCTGCGACCCGCCCGTAGCGGCGCACAGTGTGCGCCACCCCCGCCCGTAGGGGCCGAACTCGAAGAGTCACGAAGTATGACCACATCGGCCCTCTGCCCTCGCCCGTAGCGGCGCACAGCGCCACGCACCCCCACCCGTAGCGCGGGCAATCTGCCCGCCTGACCCTGCTGACAAGGAAAAGGAGAACTGACTATGGACAAAAAAACCATCATCTGGAAAGTGATCTGCGGGCTCGTCATCGTGGCCGTGGCCGTCGTGCTGCTCAGCGGCGTACTCAACAAGAGCGACGTCCGCTATCACACCGAGGCCCTGACCCGGGACCAGCTCACGGAGCTGAGCGCCAAGGCCCCCACGGAGACGGCCTACGACGGCACCATCAAGGCCGAGGCCTGGAAGACCGTCTTCCCCTACATCGCCGATTCCATGGACGCCAACAAGACCAACGACAAGATCGAGGACTATCTGGAGATGGACCCCTATCTGGTGAACATCTACGAGGGCTTTGGCTTCGCCAAGGAGTACGGATCCGCCCGGGGCCACAACTACACCTTAGAGGACGTCCACCACACGGCCCGGCCCCACGCCGCCGCCAACTGCCTGACCTGCAAGACCCCCAACTTCGCCAAGCTGGTCCAGGACGAGGGCGTCAGCGCCTATACCAAGTCCTTTGACGAGGTCTGGGAGAAGATCAACGCCGAGGGCGAAAACGTGAGCTGCTACACCTGCCACGGCAACAGCGCCGGGGACAAGGGCGAGCTCCGGGTCACCCATACCTACGTCAACAAGGCCCTGGGCGCCAACCTGGGCAGCATCGACCCCGCCACCGTGAGCTGCGGCCAGTGCCACATCGAGTACTACTTCACCCCCACGGACAAGGAGACCATGATGCCCTACGACAGCGTGGAGGCCATGACCCCCGAGGCCATTCTGGAGTACTACGACAACATGGTCCTGCCCGACGGCACCGTGGGCTTCGCCGACTGGACCCAGGAGAGCACCGGCGCGAAGATGCTCAAGGCCCAGCACCCCGAGTTTGAGACCTATCTCCAGGGCGTCCACGCCCCCATGGGCATGAACTGCGCCGACTGCCACATGGAGATCAAGATGAACGAGGACGGCACGGTCTACCACAGCCATGAGCTGGTGAGCCCCCTCAGCAGCGAGGCTCTGCTGGAGAGCTGCGCCAAGTGCCACGGCGACACCAACATGGTCCAGAAGGTCCACCGGATCCAGGACCAGGTCAAGACCCGGGAGACCGAGATCGGCAACAAGCTCTCCGCCTTCAAGGACGCCCTGGCGGAGGCGAACAAGACCGGCAAGCTGAGCGAGGCGGATCTGAATGCCGTTCGCAAGCTGTACCGGGAGGCCCAGTGGTTCTTCGACTTCGACTACGTGGAGAACGCCGAGGGCGCCCACAATTCCGCCCTTGCCAACCACTGCCTGGACCTGGCGGCGGAGAAGATCGCCGAGGGCATGGCGATGCTGGGAAACAACTGAGAATTGCCAGTTAACAGTTGACAATTTTCCCGGAAAACGATACAATAACAGCAGAGCGTGACCTTTCGCGCTCTGCTGTTGATTTTCCCGAAAGGATCTTTTTCCATGAAAAAACTCTGGAAATTCCTTGGCTCCATGCAGTTTGCCATCATCCTGCTGGTAATCCTGGCCGCTGCCTGCGCCGGGGGCAGCTTCATCCCCCAGGGCCTCAGCCTGGAGCAGTATGCAGCCCAGTATTCCGAGCGCACAGCGGGGCTGATCCTGGGCCTGGGCCTGGACGACGTGTTTCACGCCTGGTGGTTCCTGCTGCTGACCCTCTTCCTCTGCGGCAATCTGCTGCTCTGTAACCTGATCCGCCTGCCCCAGCTGATCCGCCGCACCAAGGCCGCCGCGGACCCGACGAAGCTGGGCAGCCCCGGCCTCCGTCTGGAGGGCGTCCGGGACTTCGACGCCCTGCTGGCGAAGCTGCACATGCCCAAGGCGAAGACCGGAACGGACGCCGAGGGCCGGAGCCTGTGCTTTTCCGTGCAGAACCGGATCGGCCTCTGGGGCGCCTGGGTCTGCCACCTGGGCATCCTGCTGCTGATCGTGGGCTTCACGCTGGGCCAGATGACCAAGGAGGAATACACAGTCTACGGGGTCCCCGGCGAGACCAAGCAGGTGGCCGACACCGACTATTTTGTCCAGATCCACGACTTCCGCGTGGAGCGGGCAGCGGACGGCTTTGCCGAGCAGTACTGCTCCGCCGTGACCCTGCACTACGCCCCGGAGGGGCAGGCGGCGGAGGCTGTGGACGCCGAGGCCAGCGTCAACCACCCGGGCTCCGCCTTCGGATTCAAGCTCTACCAGAACTCCATGGGTGACGCTGCCAAGCTGACCATCCGGCGGGACGGAGAAAGCGTCCAGGAGAGCTGGGTCTGCGCCGGGGACAGCGTTCCCGTCCTGGAAACGCCTCTGTCGCTTCGGCTTCAGTCCGTCCTCTGGGAGGAGGCGGAGGGGGAGCGGAACCCAACGGGTTATGCCTATATGATCTACGTGGGCGAGGAGTTCTACACCATGAATGTCCAGGGCGAGGGCGAGACCATTCCGGACTTCCGGCCCTACGAGGCCCAACTGTCCGAGGCTCAAAGCTACACCCTGTTGCAGATCAAGCGGGACCGCTTCACCCCCCTGGCCTTTGCGGGCGGCGTCGTCACCATGCTGGGCCTGCTGCTGGCCTTCTACCTGCAAACCCGCAAGCTCTGGGCCCTGCAGAACGAGGACGGGACCTGGACCGTCTGCGGCAGCTCCCCCAAGGGCGGCGCCCTCTTCGCGGACCGGGTAACGGAAGCCGCGGAACAGATAAAAAATGAAAGTTGAAAGTTGGTGCGAGACATGACCCATCTGCTGAACGTCGAAAACGTCCTGTTCTACATTGTGATCTGTCTGTATTTCCTCGCCATGATCGGCTATTTTCTCTTCATCGCCCTCAAAAAGGAGGGCCTGGCGAAGCTTGCCTCCATCATCCAGGCCGTTGGGCTGCTGCTGCACACGGCAGCTCTGATCTGCCGTGGCATCGGAGCGGGCCGCCTGCCCATGACGAACCAGTATGAGTTCGCCACCAGCTTTGCCTGGGGCCTGAGCCTGGTGAGTCTGATCTTCATCTGGAAGTTCAAATTCCCCATGCTGGGGGCCTTTGCCGCCCCAGTGATCCTCCTGCTGATCGGCTACGCCGCCATGCAGAGCAAGGAGGTCAAGGCCCTGATGCCTTCCCTGCGCTCCAGCTGGCTGGGCTTCCACGTCTCTACCGCCATCATCGCCTACGGCTCCTTCGGCGTCAGCTTCGTGCTGGGCATCATCTTCCTGCTGCGGGAGAAGATGAAGGACCGGGGCTTCTGGGATCAGCACGTGCCCGGCAAGGAGAAGCTGGACATGATCGCCTACCGCTCCGTCTGCCTGGGCCTGCTGTTTTTAACCTTCACCATCATCAGCGGCGCCATCTGGGCCGAGCAGGCCTGGGGCTCCTACTGGTCCTGGGACCCCAAGGAGACCTGGTCCCTGGTGACCTGGCTGGTCTACGCCGCCTATCTCCACCTTCGCATCCGCCGGGGCTGGAAGGGCAGAACCGCCGCCATCTTCGCCGTGGCGGGCTTTATCTGCGTCATGTTTACCTACATCGGCGTCAATACCTTCCTGCCGGGCATTCACAGCTACGCATAGCTCTGTAGGGGCCGATGCCCACATCGGCCCTTTTTCCCCGCGCGGACGCCAAGAGATTCAGGAGTAATGATGAGAGGTCAGAGTTCATGAACGAACACAAGGAACAAGCGAATATCAACGGCTCCGAGTCTCTGCGGGAGCTGCACAGACGCTGGAAGGACGGGACCTTTCAGGAGATCATCGACGACTGGAAGTGGATCTTTACCTATTCCAAGCGCTACAAGGGCGCCATCGTCTTCTACATCTTCCTGGGCATCCTGAGCACTACCCTGGGCCTTGTGGGAGCCGTGGCCAGCAAATATGTCATCGACATCATCACCGGCTACCAGACCTCCAAGCTGGCGATCCTGATCATCGTCTACGTGGGCAGCACCCTCTTCGGCCTGGTGCTGAACAGTCTGCTGGGCCGCATCGTGCTGAAGCTGGGAATCAAAATCGGCAACGACGTCCAGCGGGACATCTTCGACAAGATCATCGACGCCGACTGGTCTGCTTTGAACCGTTACGAGAGCGGCGATATCCTGAACCGCTTCTCCAACGACATCGGCACCGTGGGCACCAATGCTGTCAGCTGGCTGCCCACCATCATCGTCTCTCTCTACCGCTTTGCCGCCACCTTTTTTGTGATCCTGCACTACGACTGGATCATGGCGGTCTTCGCCTTTGCCACCGCCCCGGGCCTGCTCTTCGCTTCCCGCTTCATCCTCCGCCGCCAGCGGGAGCACGGCAAGAAGGTCCGCAAGATGGCCAGCGAGGTCATGAGCTTTGAGGTGGAGACCTTCTACAACATGGACACCATCAAGTCCTTCGGCATCACCGACCAGTACAGCTCCAAGCTCCGCAGCTGGCAGGAGAAGTTCAAGAAGGTGAATCTGGACTACAATCTCTTCCAGATCCAGACCAACGTCTTTATGACGGTGCTGGGCTCCCTGGTCTCCATGGGGGCTTTCGGCTACTGCCTTTATCAGCTCTGGACCCACGCCATCACCTACGGCACCATGACCCTCTTCCTGTCCCAGACCTCCAAGCTCTCGGGGGCCTTCCAGAATGTCATTGGCATCATCCCCAACTTCCTCAACGCCTCCATCTCCGCCCATCGGATCCGGGAGCTGGTGGAGCTGCCCAAGGAGGTCCATGTGGAGGCCAGCCGTTCCCTGCGGCAGAAGGCCGGGGACGGCTTCACCGTGGAGCTGCGGGATCTGGACTTCGCCTATGTGGAGGACCGGACCGTGATCCGGGATTCCCGGCTGATCGCCGCGCCCGGAGAGATCGTCGCCCTGATCGGCGCCTCCGGCGAAGGCAAGACCACCCTGATCCGCCTGATCCTGGCCTTGGTGCGGCCCGGCAAGGGCGAGGCGGTGATCCGCGCCGCCGACGGGACGGAATTCCCTCTGAACGCAGAGACCCGCGCCCTGTTCTCTTATGTGCCCCAGGGCAACACCATCCTTTCCGGCACCATCGCTGAGAACCTGCGCATGGGCAAGGCGGACGCCACCGAGGCGGAGATGATCGAGGCCCTCAAAACCGCCTGCGCCTGGGAATTCGTGGAAAAGCTGCCCGACGGCATCGACACCAAGCTGGGCCGCCGGGGCAAGGGCCTCTCCGAAGGCCAAGCCCAACGGATCGCCATCGCCCGGGCCGTACTGCGCAACGCGCCGGTGCTGCTGCTGGACGAAGCCACCTCTGCCCTGGACGTGGGCACGGAGCGCCGGGTCCTGAGAAACGTCATGGCCAGCAATTCCGCCCGCAC
Organism: Oscillospiraceae bacterium; assembly: GCA_017540945.1. Next base: position 31,715 of record JAFYAB010000110.1, read on the forward strand.
CTGCATCGTCACCACCCACCGGCCCACGGTGCTGAATCTTTGTCAGCGAGTCTACCGGGTCATGGGCCAGGCTGTCACCGAGCTGGACGAGGAGACTTCCGCTCAGATGGCGATGGAGTTTTGATTCGAGCGCAAATATCATGGAAATATACAAACTGGAAGGAGAATGAAGCATGAAACGAATCCTTGCGATCCTGCTTTCTCTGTTGCTCCTGGCAGGCCTCTTTGCGGGCTGCGAGAAGCCAGAGACTCCAGCAACCACCGGCAACACCCCTGCGCAGACCGATGCGCCTCCCGCGACAGGGAATACGCCCGCCACCGAGGAATACAGCCTCGAGCGGGAACCCGGCACCAACCAGATCACCTTCTACTGGAAGAACGACGGCATCGACCTCTCCAAATGCGACATGTGGATCTGGTATCCCAACGCGGATGGCCGGGGCTATCCCTTCCACCCCTGCGAATTCGGCGGCAAGGTGATCCTGAATGTCCCGGAGGATATCACCGAGGTGGGCTTCATCGTCCGGAAAAACTGCTCTGATCCCGGCGGCACCAGCTGGGGCGACGCAGAGAAGGACTTTGAGGACGACCGCTTCGCCGCCATCACCGGACCCGATACCGAGGTCTATCTGCTGGCCAAGGACGGCAATCAGTACATCAGCAACGACGGAGGAAAGACGTTGAGCCAGAACAAGGAATTCACCATGGCGGGGATCGAGGATCTGAATCAGATCCGCTACTTTATCTCTCCCGCCGCACGCTTTGAGTCGCTGGATCAAATCAAGGTCCTGGACGGAGATCGGGAAATCCCGTTGGAGAGCCTTTCCAGCCTGAACAATGAGGTCGTCACCGGAGTCATCACCCTGGCGGAGGAGTTGGATTTCTCCAAAATCTATCGGGTCTCTCTGAAGGGCTACGGCGAGATCAACGCGGTGCCTACAAAGGTATTCAACTCCGCAGCCTTTGTGGAGCGCTACACCTACGACGGGGACGATCTGGGCGCGAATATCGACGGCGAGGTCACCGTCTTCAAGCTCTGGGCCCCCACGGCCGGCCAGGTGGTTTTGAACCTCTTTGAGGAGGGCGCCGGCGGCGAGGCCTACGAAAAGGTGGAGATGACCAAGGAAGAGAAGGGCGTCTGGGTCGGCGCCGCCTCCTGCGGCCACGGCACCTATTACACCTACACCGTCAGCACCTCCGCCGGCACCCAGGAGGCGGTGGATCCCTATGCCAAGGCGGTGGGCGTCAACGGCGACCGGGGCATGGTCATCGATCTGAGCCTGACGGATCCTGTGGGCTTTGCGCAGGACGCCTACTATCAGAATATCAACGCCTACAATGAAGCGGTGATCTGGGAGGTCCATGTGCGGGACTTCTCCAACCGCGTTGAGGGCAGCCAGTACCCCGGCAAATATCTGGCCTTCACCGAGACCGGCCTGAAGAACGCCTCCGGCCAGCCTGTGGGTATGGACTATCTGAAGGACCTGGGCGTCACCCACGTTCACTTCCAGCCCATCTATGACTACGCCACCGTGGACGAGTCCAAGCTGGACGAGCCGCAGTTCAACTGGGGCTACGATCCCAAGAACTACAACGCCCCGGAAGGCTCCTACTCCACCGATCCCTTCCACGGCGAGGTCCGGGTCAACGAGCTGAAGCAGATGGTCCAGGCCCTGCACCAGAACGGTATGGGCATCGTCATGGACGTGGTCTATAACCACACCTTCGACATCAACTCCTGCCTGAACAAGGTCGTGCCCTATTATTATTACCGCTACAACGGCTCCGGCGCCCCCTCCAACGGCTCCGGCTGCGGCAACGAGACCGCCTCCGACCGGGTCATGTTCCGCAAGTACATGGTGGATTCCGTCTCCTACTGGGCCAAGGAATACCACATTGACGGCTTCCGCTTCGACCTGATGGCCCTTCACGATGTGGAGACCATGCAGGCCATCGAAGAGGCGGTCCACGCCATCAACCCCAAGGCCATCATCTACGGCGAGGGCTGGACCGGCGGCACCTCCGCCCTGAATGCCAATCTGCAGGCTACCCAGGCCAACATCTCTCAGATCACGCCCAGCGGCGAGGGCATCGGTGCGGTGGCCGTCTTCAACGACGCCATCCGCGACGGCCTCAAGGGCAGCGTCTTCAACGCCAAGGATCAGGGCTACATCAATGGAAAAGCCAGCGCCGCCACCGCGGCCCAGGTGATCTTCGGCATCCAAGGTGGTCTGAAATCCGCTGGCGCCAACTGGAGCGTGGACGACAACATGGTCATCAACTACATGGCCTGCCACGACAACAACACCATTTGGGACAAGCTGCTGGCCTCCAACCCCGACGCCTCCGACGAGGAGCGCTACGCCATGAACCGCCTGGGCGAGGAGATCCTCTTCCTGGGCAAGGGCACGCCCTTCATGCTGGCGGGCGAGGAGCTGCTGCGCACCAAGCAGGGCGACCACAACTCCTACAAGTCCTCCGACGCCATCAACAACATCGACTGGGATTCCCTGACCGAGGGCAGCCTTCCCATGCGGATGCACGACTTTATGAAGCAGCTCATTGCCCTGCGCAAGGCCAACGCCTTCTTCACCCAGGGGGAGCCTGAGTGCGAGGTTCTGGAAAACAACGTGATCCGGGTGGTCTGGACCCTGGACGGCAAGACCGTTGCCGCGGCCCTCATCAACCCCAATGACGAGGCTGTCCCGGCGGAGCTGCCCGAAGGCGACGGCTGGAAGCCCCTCTTCACCGGCGAAACTTCCTCGGAATCCGAGGTCGGCGCCAAGGACGTTCTGATTGTCAAAGCCCCGTAATGCAGCGGCGTACAGTGTGCGCCGCGAATGGGAGCAACGGAATGTAGGGGCGGTCATTGTGTCCGCCCAGAGGAAGAACGTATGAGTATTGTAAAAGATATGTCCCTGGCCGAATACGGCCGGATGAAGATTGCCTGGGTGCGGGATTTCATGCCCGCCCTGGGCGCCATCCGGGAACGGATGGAACGCGAAAAGCCCTTTCAGGGCATGAAGATCACCCTCTCCATCCACATGGAGGCCAAGACCGCTTACCTGGCCACCTGCCTGCGGGCGGCCGGGGCGGAGGTCCACGCCACCGGCTGCAACCCCCTGTCCACCCAGGACGACGTGGCGGCGGGCCTGGCCTCCCTGGGGGTGGAGACCTACGCCATCCACGGCGTCAGCGCCGAGGAGTACAAGCAGCTGCTGGTCGCGGCCCTGTCCTGCCATCCGGACCTGATCATCGATGACGGCGGCGATCTGGTGGAGCTGCTGACCGGGAAGCGGGCCGACCTGGCCGACCGTCTGATCGGCGGCGGCGAGGAGACCACCACCGGCATCCACCGGCTCAAGGCCCGGGCCAAGGCCGGAAAGCTGCCCTTCCCCATGATGAACGTCAACGACGCCAAGTGTAAGCACTACTACGACAACAAGTACGGCACCGGCCAGTCCGTCTGGGACGCGATCATGCACACCACCAACCTCCTCGTCGCGGGCAAGACCGTGGTGGTGGCGGGCTACGGCTGGTGCGGCCGGGGCGTGGCCATGCGGGCCAAGGGCATGGGGGCCAACGTCATCGTCACCGAGATCGACCCCATCAAGGCCCTGGAGGCATCCATGGAGGGCATGCGGGTCATGCCCATGGATCAGGCTGCCCCCCTGGGGGATCTTTTCATCACCACCACCGGCTGCCGGGACGTGATCGTCCGCCGCCATTTTGAAGCGATGAAAAATAACGCCTTCCTGGCCAACGCGGGCCACTTCAACGTGGAGGTCAACGGCGAGGAGCTGGCCCGGATGGCCGTCCGCAGCTTCCCCCGTCGGAACGAGATCGTGGGCTACGAGCTCCCCGACGGCCGGGTGCTGAATCTGCTGGCCGAGGGCCGTCTGGTGAATCTGGCCTCCGGCAACGGCCACCCGGCGGAGATCATGGACATGAGCTTCTCCATCCAGGCCCTGGCCCTGGAGTACATGAAGGACCACGGCCGCAATCTGCCCCCCGACGTGTATGACGTTCCCGCCGCCATCGACGACGCGGTCTCCGCATACAAGCTCCAGGGCATCGGTATGGAGATCGACCATCTGACCCCCGAACAGGAGGCCTACCTGGCCGGCTGGGAAGTATAGAAAGTATCAGCGATCAAGGAGGAACCTGAAATGACCATTCTCGTTACCGGCGGCGCCGGGTATATCGGCTCTCATACCTGCGTGGAGCTGCTGCAAAAGGGCTATGACGTGATCATTGCCGACAATTTTGACAATTCCAGCCCTGACGTGCCGGAGCGCATTGCCCGGATCACCGGGAAGCGGCCCAAGGTCTACGCCATCGACGTGGCCGACGGTCCGGCTCTGGAGCGGGTCTTCGCCGAGAACAAGATCGACGCCGTGATCCACTTCGCCGGCCTGAAGGCGGTGGGGGAGAGTGTGCGCATCCCTCTGCGCTACTACCGCAACAACCTGGACACCACCCTGACCCTGTTGGAGACCATGGAGCGCCACGGCTGCAGCAAGTTTGTCTTCTCCTCCTCCGCCACGGTTTACGGGCCCAAGAACGAAAGCCCCTACACCGAGGACATGGAGACCTCCGCCACCAACCCCTACGGCTGGACCAAGGTGATGATCGAGCAGATCCTCCGGGACTACTGTGCGGCGAAGCCCGGCTTCTCCGCCGTGCTGCTGCGCTACTTCAACCCCATCGGGGCCCATGAATCCGGCCTGCTGGGGGATGACCCCAACGGCATCCCCAATAACCTGATGCCCTACGTGGCCCGGGTGGCCGCGGGTCAGCTGCCCAGGCTGACGATCTTCGGGGACGACTATCCCACCCGGGACGGCACCTGTCTGCGGGACTATCTGCACGTGGTGGATCTGGCCAAGGGCCATATCTCCGCCCTGGAGTACGCCGAGAACCACACCGGGGCCGAGGCCTTCAACCTGGGCACCGGCGACGGGGTCTCCGTGCTGGAGCTGGTCAATTCCTTCCAGAAGGTCAACGGCGTGCCGGTCAACTACGTCATCGGCGGCCGCCGGGAGGGGGACCTGGCCGAGGTCTACGCCAACCCCACCCGGGCCCATGACGAGCTGCATTGGCAGGCGGAGAAGTCCGTGGACGACATGTGCCGGGACGCCTGGCACTTCATCCAGACCCGGAGCGCGGAGCGGTAATGGCCGGGCAGGTCTGCCTCCGCAGAGGCGAGGAACAGGATATCCGGGCGGGGAGCCTGTGGATCTATGACAATGAGATCGACTGGGCGGACGACAGTTGCCGGGACGGGGACGTGGTGGAGGTCCTGGACAGCCGGATGAAGTTCCAAGCCTGGGGCTTCTTCAACGCCCAATCCCGGATCACCGTCCGGGTCCTGAGCCGGGACAAAGACGAGCGCATCGACGCGGATTTCTTCCGCCGCCGCATCCGGGCCGCCTGGGACTATCGCCGGGGCCTGGGCTTCTCCAACGCCTGCCGGGTGGTCTTCGGGGAGTCCGACGGCCTGCCGGGGCTGACGGTGGACAAGTTCGGGTATTACCTCTCCGTCCAGATCCTCAGCCTGGGCATGGACCGCCACAAGGAAGAAATTGTCGCCGCCCTGGTTGACATAATGAATCCGAAGGGTATCTTCGAGCGGGACGATGTGCCGGTCCGGGAGAAGGAGGGCCTGCCCCAGACCACCGGTGTTTTGTATGGCGAGATCCCGCCCGAGGTGGAGATCCTGGAGCACGACGCCCGGATGCTGGTGGATATCCGGAACGGCCAGAAGACCGGCCACTTCCTGGACCAGCAGGAGAACAGGGGCCGCATCAAGCCCTACTGCCCTGACCGGACGGTGCAGGATCTGTGCAGCCACACCGGCGGCTTTGCCATCCACGCGGCCCTCTATGGGGCGGCCTCCGTGGAGGCGGTGGATCTGTCCGAAAGCGCTCTGGAAATGCTGCGCCGCAACGCCGCCCTGAACGGGGTGGAGGATAAAATCACCACCGTGTCCGCCAACGTGTTCGATTATATGAAGGCCTGCGACGAGGCGGGCAGACGCTTTGAGACCGTGATCTGCGATCCCCCGGCCTTTGCCAAGAGCAGGAAGGCCCTGGAGGCCGCCTACCGGGGCTATAAGGAGCTGAACCTGCGCTGCATGCGCGTCACCGCTCCCGGCGGCTTCCTGATCACCTGCTCCTGCTCCCAGTTCATGACCCCGGAGCTCTTTCTGCAAATGCTCCGGGATGCCGCCGCCGACTCCGGCCGCACGGTCCGCCTCCTGGAAACCCTGATCCAGTCCCGGGACCACCCCGCCGCCCTCAACGCCGAGCAGAGCCTGTACCTCAAAGGATATATTCTGCAAGTGGTCTGAGCTAGGGGACGATGCCTGCATTGGCCCTTCCTGTGGAATTTTTCCTGCAAACGAGGGCAGATGCAGCCATCCACCCCTACGAAGAAGGAAACGATTGAATAGATACATAAGAAGTAATCTTTCAATGTAGCGCGGGCAATCTGCCCGCTCCTACTCTACGGCTGCTCGTCGGGCAGACGATCTATGGGCGCCCGCAAGCAGACAGAGGCTGATCCCGGGTCTTGTATACAAGCCCCGGGATCAGCCTCTGTCCGTTATGATGCTATCTCTCTGTGTGATTGCTGCTTTTGCGCAGCGTTACGATCAGCGATTTACTCCTGCGAAAGCGCATTGGACCATTTGTGCAGGGAAATCAGCATGAAAATCGATACGAAAAGCAGTACCGCCAATTGCAGAAAATAGTAGGCTCCGATAGCGCCCAGGAGGAAGAAGCTCAGAAAGAGCAGCAGACAGGCGAAGAACAACATCCCACAACCGCAGCCGACGATCAACCACGCACCCAAGGGCTTCTGCCGGTCAAACAGGAGCCACCCTGCCATGGGCAAAAGCGACAGCGCCAGCGTGAGAATCAAGATCAGCGTATCGCTGGCATCAAAAATGGCAAGGAAGAGAGCCGGCAGCAACATAGGACATGCCGCCGCCAGCAGACCCAGATCCAGAACAGCATTCATGGAGCCGGTATCCAGGAAATACAAGCGTACAAGTCCAAGATTCGTCACCAGATTGTAAAGGATCACGGCCAGGCAGAGATACCGCCATTTCCGATCGTTTTTACACAGTGCTCTGCGAAGCGGTGCTGCATTTTCCATGAGGTATCCTCCTGAGCATTCCTGATTTCATCTGCTCTGGTACTCCTTCAGCGCCTCGTTGGCCTGCCGGCCGATCAGGTTCCAGCTGCGCAGATCCTCATTGGGCTTGCGGCGGGCCAGCTCCTTTTTGGCACGCTCCGCGATCTTCTGATCGGATTCCTGGCTCAGCTCCACAAAGATCGGCGTCGCGCCGTCGTCGAGACAGCAGACGGTATCCATGTCCAGACTGTCCAGCCTGCCGGAGCGCCAGGCCTCCACGTTGTAGCGGGCCACCTGCCCGTCCACATTGCTGAGACTGAGGGCGATCAGAAGGACAGCGCCCAGCACCACCGCCAGGCGGATCACCTGGAGCCTCCCGACAAAGAGCTTCACAGCCTCGGCGATCACGATTACC
>JAFYAB010000057.1 GCA_017540945.1 Oscillospiraceae bacterium
ATGGCGGAGTGGGAGGGATTCGAACCCTCGGTACGCTTTTGACGTACACACGATTTCCAGTCGTGCTCGTTATGACCGCTTCGATACCACTCCGTATTCCATTGTCCGCGGCGGCGTGATCCCGCCCCGCTTCGGCTTTGGCGTGGTCGTGCGCTCAAAGCTTAGTTAGTATATATCAAAAGCCTCAGTTTGTCAACAATTATTTTCAGTTTTTCAGCCGCAAATCATTTTTCAGCTTTTCGGCCGCAAATCGGGATCTGTCGAAGGAAACGGGACAAGGTTTCCGGTCCGGCCCCTGCGACTTTTCTCCGCAAAGCCTTCCCCCTCGGGGGAAGGTGGCATACGGCGTCTCACGGAAGCCGGATGACGGATGAGGGGCGTTGCAGGTTTTTGCACGTTGAATAGGAGGAGCGGTCGTCGGACGTCCCCTCATCCGCAAAGCCTTCCCCCTCGGGGGAAGGTGGCATACGGCGTCTCACGGAAGCCGGATGACGGATGAGGGGCGTTGCAGGTTTTTGCACGTTGAATGGGAGGAGCGGTCGTCGGACGTCCCCTCATCCGCAAAGCCTTCCCCCTCGGGGGAAGGCATCTCCACAGCTCCGAACTTTCCCGGAGCAGCGCTTCCGCGGCTGCCGGGTTCACCCGGCAGCCGCGGAAGGGCAAGGCTTTGTATGGCAAAGGGTCGGTTCCCGGGGATTCATCCCAGCTCCTCGAAGCGTCTGGCGCCGGCGTTCCGCAGCCAGAGGAAAAGGGCGGCGTTGGCGGCCAGGAGCAGCAGCGCGACCACGCTGAGATAGGCCGTGGGGCCCATCACCTTCCGGGCCAGGAAGTACAGACCGCCGATGGCGGCGGCCAGGGCCATGCCGCTGATGATCGTGATGGCCACGGGCGCGCCCTGCTTGATGGGGACCACCTCGTTGGTCCAGTTCAGGTTTGGCATCTTCACGCCCAGGGCCAGGCCCAGCAGGGCCATCAGGAGCATGAAGAGCAGGCCGATCGCCGCGATCAGCAGCTTTTGCGCCAGGGTGGCCGGCACCAGCGCCACAGCCACGATCACGCAGAACAGGGTCGGGACGATGCTCAGGCCCAGATGGAGCTGCAGCTTGGAGCGCAGCACCTGCCAGGCGGTGACGGGCAGGGACTGGAGCTGCCAGATGGTGCGGCCCTCCAGGGAGACGGAGGGCGCGGTGATATCCACCATAAAGCCCATCATACAGCAGGCCGTGCAGATCAGCACCGGCAGGATGCCGGGGTCCGCCTGCAGGAAGGGCAGCGTCGACAGGGGCACCAAAAGCTCCCTGCCTTTGATCAGCAGGTAGCCGCCCAGGCCCAGCAGGAAGAGCAGACCCAGACCGCAGTTGAGCATATAGGCCGCGCTGGAGCTGAAGCGATACCACTCCTTCCGCAGCAGGGCCACGGAGACGGAGCCCTGGCGGGCCGTCTTTTCCCGGTAGATTGCCTTCTTTCCGCCGGCGGAGGCCGTGGCCACCGCCAGGAAGCTCCGCCGCAGCACCAGCCAGATCAGCGCCAGCAGAAGGCAGACGCCCGCGATCCAGATCAGCATGGCCAGCCAGTCGCCCTCCCCCATCCGGCCGAAGAGATAGACCGGATTCCAGGAGCCCCGGATGTCCTCGCCGTAGCGCATGACGCTCTGTATCAGCTCCGGCAGGTGATTGATGATGCGGAAATAGACCACATAGTAGAGGCCCACAAAGAACAGAGACAGCAGTACGATGATGAAGCTCCTGTTCTTCAGCTTCATACTGATGCGGGCCACCACCCAGCCCAGCAGCGCGGACAGGCCCAGGACGATCAGAGAGATCAGCAGAACCCAGATCAGCCCGCCCACCAGCCGGGGCAGACTGAAGCCGCACTGGATCAGTCCCACCGCCAGGGCGGGAACAGAGATGGAGGCGGAGTAGAACAGGCCCATGAGATAGACGCCCAGCAGCCGGGAAAGGATCACGTTCCTCAGGGGGATCGGCATGGACAGCAGCAGATCGTTGTCCTTCGCCAGATAGAGGGAGGCGTAGGTGGTAAAGACGCTGCCCAGGGCGCCGAAGAGCAGAGCCGCGCCGCCCATGAGCATGTAATAGAGCCAGCCGAAGCCGGGAAGCGGCAGGAACTGCTCTCCGGCCTTCCAGACCATGAAGGTGAAGAAGGCCAACAGATAGACGATCAGGAAGATCCAGAGCACGATCATGCCCTTGCCGGGCTTCCGCTTCCTGCCGTTCTTTGCGCTTTTTCCGCCCCGCTGGAAGCTCTGGAACCACATCTGCTGCAGCTCCTTTTTCAGCAGCGACTTCAGCATGACTCGCCCTCCAGCTCCAGGAAGACCTCCTCCAGAGAATCGTCGCCCCGAACCTCCTCCATGGTGCCGGAACGGATCAGTCTGCCCTGCTTGATGATGGCCACCTTGTCACAGAGCTTTTCCGCCACCTCCAGCACATGGGTGGAGAAGAAGATCGCGCCGCCCTTGTCGCAGTGCTCCCGCATCATCTGCTTCAGCAGATGGGAGGCCTTGGGGTCCAGGCCCACGAAGGGCTCGTCCATCAGGATCAGCCGGGGCTGGTGGATCCAGGCGGCGATCAGGGCCAGCTTCTGCTTCATGCCGTGGGAATAGGCGGAGATGGGCTGGGCCAGGTCCGCGGTGAGCTCCAGCCGGTCCGCCAGCTCCTTGATCCGGGCAGCCCGGTCCGCCGCGCTGACGCCGAAGATGTCGGCAATGAAATTCAGATACTTGATGCCGGACATGAACTCATAGAGGTCCGGATTGTCGGGGATGTAGGCCAACCGGGATTTGCAGGCCAGAGGATCCTCCTGCAGCGGGATCCCGTCGATGGTAATGGTCCCGGCGTCGAACTTCAGGACTCCAACGGCGGCCTTGAGGGTGGTGGTCTTGCCGGCGCCGTTGTGGCCGATAAAGCCGTAAATCTCGCCGGGGGCGATGTGGAGGCTGAGGTCGTTGACCGCCAGCTTGTCGCCGTATCGCTTGGTCAGGTGCTCGATTTTCAGCATATGGTTTCTCCTTTCCGTTTTGTCGGATCGCTCATTTTCCCAGATCCAGGGTCACCACGGGGATGGTCTCCATCTGGGGCGCGGGAAGGGTCTCGCCGGTCTGATTCCGGATCGTGCTGACCCCCAGCAGGGCAGCGAGTATCACCAGCACCGCCAGCAGGCCGATCAGCAGGATCCGCGTCAGCTTCCCTCCGTTCCGGGCGGTATAATGCCGGCTGAGGGCGGCGTCGTACTTGTCAAAAAATTCCCGCTGCTCCCGGCCCTTGGAGATTTCGGGCGCCGCTGACTCCGGGCCCACCGGCTCCGAAGCCTCCTGCTCCCGGCCGGAACGCGGCGCGTCCAGCGCACCGAGATTCACCGTTCCGTAGTCCTTGTATTGCCGCCGATGCGGGGAATGCTTTCCACGCCGGGAAGACGCCCCCCGGCCGCTGTGCTCTGAGGCGGGGGCGGCGGCGCGCTCCGTTTTCGCCGGAGTCTCCGCCGCCGTTTCCGGCAGGGGCGGCTTCTCCGGCTCCGCGGGGCTCTGCGCTCCCTCTCCGCCGCGGCGGGGAACACGTTTCTGGGTCACAAGGGTGATATGGAAATTGGATTCATCTGGCATGGGCTTCGCCTCGCTTGGGAAGAGTTCCGCGTTTTGCGCGATTGGTACTATTATAGAACAGCGGGCAAAAAAAAGCAAGAACATTTCACAAAAGACAGCGGGCCCTTGCAATCCCCGCGGGGATTTGCTATAATTCCCATAGTGGATTCTATTTTGGGGGTGTATGCCATGGATGCGCTGCGGCAGGCGCGGGCGGAGATCGACCGGATCGACGCAGAGCTGGCCCGCCTTTTCGAGGCACGGATGGCCGCGGCGGCGGAGATCGCCGCCAGGAAGCGGGAATATGGTCTGCCCGTCCGGGACCCCGTCCGGGAGCGGGAGCTCCTGGCCCGGAACACCGCCCGGATCACGGAGCCGGTGCTGCGGCCCCATTTCGCGGCGGTGCTGGAACAGCTGATGGCGGAATCCCGCGCCTGGCAGCAGGAGCTTCTCTCCCCCGACAGCCCGGAGCGTTTCACCCTGCGGACCGGGATGGGCGCCTGCCCGGTAATCCTGCGCCGAGGCGCTCTGAGGGCGGCGGAGACGGTGCTGCCCCAGGATCGGCGGGTCTTCCTCGTCACCGACGATGAGATCCCCACGGAATACGTGGCAGCCCTGGCCGGTCAGTGCCGGGACTGTATCATCTGGTCGGTCCCCGCGGGGGAATACGCCAAGTCCCCGGAAATCCTGACGGAGCTGCTCTCCGCCATGCTCCGGGCCGGGTTGAACCGGCAGGATTGCGTGGCCGCCCTCGGCGGCGGGGTCGTCTGTGATCTGGCCGGCCTGGCCGCGGCGCTCTATATGAGGGGCATTGACTGTTATCTCTTCCCCACCACCCTCCTGGCCATGGCGGACGCCGCCGTGGGCGGCAAAACCGCCGTCAACCTGGATGGCGTCAAGAACGCGGTGGGCGTCTTCCGCCAGCCCAAGGCCGTGGTCATGGACCCGGACACCCTGGGCACGCTGCCCCCCCGCCAGCTGGCCAACGGACTGGCCGAGGCGGTGAAAATGGCCCTGACCCACGACGCCGCCCTCTTCGCCCGCTTTGAGGACCCCGCCGGTTATGGCCCGATCGAGGAGATCATCTCCGCCTGCCTGCGGATCAAGACGGCTGTGACCGCCGCCGACGAGCAGGATCGCGGAGCCCGCCGGGCGCTGAATTTCGGCCACACCCTGGGCCACGGGATCGAAGCCGCCGCCGACGGCGCCCTGCTCCATGGGGAAGCCGTGGCCCTGGGGATGCTCCCCATGTGCGCGCCTCCCCTGCGGGACCGGCTGCGGGCCGTGCTGGATCGTTTGGGTCTTCCAACTTATGTAAACTTCGAGTTGGACCTGGACAAGGCTATGGCAGCCATTTCCCACGATAAAAAAAGCGTCAACGGTGGAATTGAGATTGTGACTGTCCCAGAAATTGGAAAATTCCAGTTCCAAAGCAGCAGCCTGGACGAACTCAGATCGCTCCTTTACGATCTCACAAAAACGCCGTAGGGGCGGCTGCGGAAAACCGATAACCAGAATGATCAATTCTTCATTCTTCCTTTTCAATTGTACAGGCACCCGGTATTTTGACGATCGGGAGGTATCCGCTATGACGACGCCATCCACCGCAGTCCTCTTTGTCCATGGCATTCAGGGGCAGCCTGGGCAATTCCGCTTCCTGATCGACGCCCTCCCGGAGGGCGTTGCGTTCAGTGCCCCCCTGCTCCCCGGCCACGGAAAAACGGCCAGGGACTTCCATGCCTCCCGGCGGCGCGACTGGCTGCGGGCCGTCCGGACAGAGACCCAGGCCCTGCTGGCCCAGGGAAAACGGGTGATCTACGTGGGCCACTCCATGGGCTGCCTGCTGGGGCTCCTGATCTCCAGGGAACTGGGGAATCCCTACGCCGGGATGCTTCTGCTCTGCTGTCCCTTCCGGCCCCGGATCGCGGGCCGCTTCGGGGATCTGTTCCGCTCCATCGGCAGAAAGCGGGAGGAGGACCCCCGGCTCGCCGCCGCCCTGGAGGGCAACAGCGTCCCTGTCAACGGGTTCCGGGAAAGCCTGTATCTGCTCCGGCCCTACGGAGACCTGTTCTGGCTCATGGACCGGGCCCGACGCATCCGGCCCCGGGCGCCGGAGAAGGTAAAGTTCTTTTTCTCCGGCAACGACGAGGTGGTCAGCGCCGTCTCTGTCAAGCACGCCAGGAAATGGCCGGCAGCGGAGCTCACGATCCTGGAGGGCTGCGGGCACTGCTGGTTTCCGGAGCCGGAAAAGCAAAAGCTCCTCGACGCGCTGAACGCCATGCTGTGAACGATGAACCGGCAGGCCGGGAGACCCGGCCCCTACGGACGCGAACGCGGAACGGCGGACAAGCAATGCTTGTCCCTACATTCGAGAATCGAAGGTGTGAGCCTATGAACAACACATTCGGGACCCACGTCGCCCTGACCCTCTTCGGGGAGAGCCACGGGCCGGAGATCGGCTGCGTCATCGACGGGCTGCGGCCCGGTCTGCGGGTGGACGAGGACTATATCGCCCACCGGCTGGCCCTG
>JAFYAB010000007.1 GCA_017540945.1 Oscillospiraceae bacterium
TCAAATGCGGCATGCGTCTGATTGATACTGCCCGCTACTACGGCAACGAGGTGGGGGTGGGCAGAGGCCTCAAAAGAGCCATCGACGAAGGAATTGTCACGCGAGAAGAGGTCTTTCTCACCAGCAAGATCTACGGCGGCAATTATGAGCGGGCAGGCGGGATCATTGACAGTGCCCTTTCCGATCTGAACGTGGATTACATCGACCTTTTGCTGATCCATCAGCCCGGTGCGGACGACGAAGGCGTCTACAAGGCCATGGAGGAGGCTGTGGAAGCCGGGAAGCTCCGCTCCATCGGTATCTCCAACTATTATACCCCGGAGGCGGTCGACGAGGTGCTGGCGTTTGCGGAAATCACCCCAGCTGTGATCCAGAATGAAAACCACCTGTATTACCAGAATGCTGCCTTGCAGGAATATGTGAAGAAATACGGGATCGTCGTCGAGTCCTGGTATCCTTTTGGCGGCAGAGGCCACACGCAGGAACACTTCAACAACGGGGTCATCCTGGAACTGGCGCGGAAGTACGGAAAGAGCGCCGCACAGATCATCCTCCGCTGGCATGTCCAGGCCGGTTACATTGCTATCCCCGGTTCCTCCAATCCGGACCACATCGCCGAGAACTACGACATCTTTGACTTCTGCCTGACGGAGGAAGAGATGCAGCGCATCTATGCGCTGGACGAGCAGGAACGATATGAGAACTGGTAGCGCTGTATTCTGAACAGTGGCTTCTCAACGCATTTTCCTGCCTTGGCAGAAAAATGGCAAAGTGATGGCACAAAATTGGCAAGAATTTGGCAGAGTTTTGCCGATGACACGGAAAAAATCATGTGATAGAATATTACCGTCAACACGTGGGTCCTTCCGGACCCGCGTGTTTTATTATGTCATTCAATAAGGAGGATTATGTCATGAAGTACTGTCCGTTCTGTGGGGCTGAGCTGTTAGGCGCGGACATCTCATTCTGCGCGGAATGTGGAAAGCAACTCCCTGCCGGCGCTGCGCCTCAAACCGAGCCCGGGACTCCGCCGGTCGCCCCGGATCCGCAGAGAGGCAAAAACAAAAAAGCGTCTTCTGCCAGACCGAAACGAAACCCGCGAAAGAAGAACAAACCAGTTATTGAACCTCATCAGGCAGAACCGGTTATAAATCAGTCTGTTGAAGACACCGCACAAGACCCTGCATTTGCAGATGAGTATCAAAACCCTTTCGATTTTCAACCTTCCGGTTTCAATTTGACGGGTGCGCGGAGGATTGTGCAAATGTAAACATGACGGTGCGGCGCGGGAAGGGAAAGAGCGGGGATCGAAGGGGGAAAAAACGGGGGATCCTCCGGGCATTTTCCCCTGATTTTGCCCTGCAAAGCCCGTAAAGTGGGGACTTTGGAACGAGAGGGCATAAAATGCAAAAAAATAATGTAAACTTTGCACAATTTTGTAAAAATGTATTGTAAAAGAAATGCACGTATGCTATGATGCAAATATAAAGCAAACTCCCGATTTTCCCTTTCAAACTCACAAAAAAGGAGCGGACAAGCATGAAACAGACAGTCTGCATCCTCCTGGTCCTGGCCCTGCTGCTCTGCGGCTGCGGCGGACCGGGAGAGACGGAGCAGCCGCGGACCGAGGCCGACCACCCGGAGGCCGTATTTTTTCCGGTGACCGACGCCCTGGTGGGCGACACCATGCCCTTCTTTGACGGGGGCAAGATGAACATCTTCTTCCTGGCCGACCAGCGGGACGGCAAGCTGGGCTACCACCCCTGGGGCCTGCTGCGCACGGAAAACTACTGGAGCTACGAGGACGCGGGCATCGTGCTTCCCTACGGCGAGACCGCCGAGGACCAGGACATCGCCCTGGGCACCGGCTGCGTCATCAAGGATCAGCAGGGGACCTACCACGCCTTCTACACGGGCCACAACGACTTCCGGGAGCCCAAGGAGACGATCATGCACGCCACCAGCAGCGATATGCTCAGCTGGACCAAGCACCCCGAGGAGAGCTTCACCGCCGAGGAGGGCTACTCCGTCAACGACTTCCGCGATCCCTACGTGCTCTGGGCGGAGCAGGACGGGTGCTGGTGGATGCTGGTGACCGGCAGAACGCCGGAGACCGGCGTCATCCTCCGCTACAGCTCCGCTGACCTGAGCAAGTGGAAGTTTGAGGGCGTTTTCTTCACCGACGACATGGGCTACGCCACCAACATGGAGTGCCCCAGCCTGCTGCAGTTCGGCGGCAAGTGGTATCTGGCCTTCTCCGACCAGTGGCCGGACCGGGTGGTCCACTACCGGGTAAGCGACTCCATGGCGGGTCCCTTCGAGAAGCCCGCCCAGGACTGCGTGGACAGCAACGGCTTCTACGCCGGCCGGCTGGAGACCGACGGCGAGCGGCTCTATCTGGTGGGCTGGAACGGCACCAAGATCGGCCACGACGACCTCAACGACTACGACTGGGGCGGCAGCGCGGTGATCCACCAGCTGGTTCAGGCCGAGGACAGCAGTCTGCGGCCCGTGGCAAACGAGCTGGCCGTGGCTGGCACGAACCATTCGGTTCCCCTCAGCCCCAAGCGCATGACCGATACCGTCAAGGCCGGGGACGGGAGCTACACCACGAAGGGCGAGCTCTACGAGATCGTCCGCTTCGAGGCCCTGGAGCGGAGCTCCCGCATCGAGGCGGATATCAGCGGCTTCGGCGGCGAGGGCCTCTTCGGCTTCGCCTTCGCCCCGGACACGGAGAACGTGGGAATGCTGAGCTTCGTCTTCAACCTCAAGGAGGGCCGGGTGGAATTCCACAACACGGAAAATCTGGTGGAGGACGATCCCCAGTCCAGTATGCCCTTCGACTTCTCCAAGCAGGACAAGCTCCACGCGACGATTTTCATCGGCGACGGCGTGGCCTGTCTCTACCTCAACGGGGAGATCGCCCTGACCGCCAGAATGTACCACACCCAGGGCACCGACTGGGAGCTCTTCAGCGCCAACGCCGGCGTGACCTGGGAAAACGTCGA